>NZ_CABIKG010000074.1 GCF_902196125.1 Helicobacter suis | reverse complement strand
AGAGTATTTCTACAGAGTATTTCTACCTAAGAGTATTTCTACAGAGTATTTCTACCTAAGAGTATTTCTACAGAGTATTTCTACCTAAGAGTATTTCTATAGAGTATTTCTACCTAAGAGTATTTCTACAGAGTATTTCTACCTAAGAGTATTTCTACCTGAGATGAAAGTGTTTCTACCTAAGCCTTTGCTTTTGTTTGCTTTACGCGGTGTATGCATCGCTTCTTGCGAACTCTGCGTTTCTGTGTACTTTCGAACTTCTTTTGTTAACCCTGTAAAGAGGTAGTATCTTTGATCACTGCTAGCATATTGAAATATCCACTCAAAAAACTTATTTCCCACTTCATCTAAATAAGGCTTTAACATGTTTACCAAATCAATAGGCAACTTATAAGCGGTTTTATCTTTCTCATGGCGTTTATAGTTATCCACTGCAATACGAACTTTACCTTTTGCAAACCCTAACCCTTTCTCTATCTCATCATTTTTAAAGCCTTTCTCTTTTAACAAGTGGGCTAAGTAAACCCGCAAGTCATCAAGGGGTTTTGTCATTTCTGGGTAAAGACTTTTAACAGAAATGTAAAACAAGAATTGATAAGTAGCTAATTCACCGCCTAGCGTAAAATTCTTAGTTTTGAATGGTACAAACTCTTTACCTTTGTACTGCCTTTTAGTGGTTTTGCGGAGAGCTTCATAAGCTTTTAAATGTTTATTTGCCTCCTCCACACTTTTATAAGGTTCAGTATCAAAGAGTGGGATAGTTAAATTTAAACCGTCATCTGTGCAGTCTCTAAACCCAGTCAATATAAGTTTTCTTTTTAAATCTACTTCTAGGTTTAACTCCTTAGCCTCTCTAACATTGACTAAGTCTTTATACTTTTTATAAACCTCCTGACTATCCGTTAAGTTATCTTGAATGTTAAGCCCGCCATTTGCTATTACTTCTAAGCAGTATTGTAACGACTTATCATGATCTCCTTTTATCTCTTTAGGTAGTTTAATACCACCCTTAGCTAAATAGAGTTCGCTTTTACTCTCTTTCTTTTTCTCACCCATAAAACAAGTACGGGTACGCAAAAACAAAGTATAGGGATCATTCTGCGGGTTTTGATAATGCTTTAACTCTAAAAAGGGCGTATCCACACCCATTACTTTATTATATCTTTCTCTAATAAATTTAACAAAAGGGAGGTTTAATATCTCATTCTTATACTCATCTAAGTTCGTATCACATGCAAACCCGTCAGTAGTAACTGAATAAATCACAACACCCTTAGCATGTAAAAAGTTAATTATTTCGCATAGTAAAAGCCTACAGCGCCCAGTTATCTTAGCCGCAATAGCAGCGTTTGTAATACTAGATTCTGGAGTATCTGTATTAACCCCCTGCCCAAACTTGCCATAAAGGGAGTTAATAATTAGTTTGTACAGCTCTTGAAAGGCGTTATATTTAATCCAATCGGAGGGGATAGTACTTCTATCTCTAAGTTCTTTATAATGGTTTCTAAACTCTATCATTTCTTTAACAAACGCGCCTAGTGCACTAGCTTTAACTTCATCTTTGAAAGGTTCTAAGGCTTTTATATCGTGAATGTAATAATCCTCAAAAAGTCCGCTATCAAGACAAAAGAGAAAATCATCTATAAGAATTTCAGCGCGTTTATCCTCTAAAACATGTATAAGCCCATGTTCATTTTTAGGGAAAATAGGTGGGATATAAACATTTGATTTAAACTTATAATCTAGTTTAACTACTCCTTGATAATCGCAACTCAATGCGTTTCTATCAACTTTACCTTTAGGTTTATCAACACGCTTAAAATCTTTACTAAAGTCACACAAAGGGAAACTACACATCATCATGCCATAGCACCCAGAAAGATCATAGTCGTATACAACCTTTTTATAGCGCCCTGATTTAAGCACCGCATTAAGCCCGCCTATAAAGCCCGCTGTATCTAAGTTATCTAAACTAAAATGAAAACGGCTACCTTTAGGATTTGTAATATTCTCAAGCACTCCCTTATATTCGGGTTTTTTCAAATGAGAGAGAAAAGCTTTTAAGCCTATGCTAGGGGCTGTATAGACTTTTGAGTTAACCCCGAATTCTTTCTTTAAAAAGGTTTCGTGTATGAAGTGAAAAGCTTCTACAGAGACATAGGCATCGTTAATTGCATAATCTAAGGCGACTAAGGGGTTATCGTTTAAAAAGGTTTCAAAGTCATCTAAGTCTACTTGTCTTAAGTGGATTTTCTCAGCCCCGATCATATCCCCTACTTTTTCTAAACCCTTGTTATACGTCAAAAAGGTATCGCTGAAGTCAGTTTGAATGTAGGCTTTATGTTTATCCAGCCAGCTATCAATCTTTACCGGCAACATAAGACTTTTTAGAGATTTACATTGACTTCCAAAAGTTAGGGGACACTTACGGACAATTGTAAAATCATTCTCATACGCCTTTTTAAAAGCTAAATCCCATGTAGAGTACTCCGCTATGCCGAAGTGATAGACAAAGTTGACATATAAATTACAAACCCTAGCTTTCTTACCCTTTTTATCGCTGGCATGCAGTCTCACTTTCTCTTTAGTGTGAAACCCTAAATCTAGCACCCCATCAAGCGGAGGTAGCACCAACTCTAGTAAATCAATGGGGTTTAACCTAGCTTCGGGACTATGGACAAACACCACGCCAAAGCCTAATTCACAAAACCATAGTTGAGAGAGTAAAATTTTATTATATAAATCTTTACCCTTAGCCACTGCTTTATACTCTGTATCATATCCAATCGTTAGACTTTTCAAAGGGGCGTTTTGATAGAGATTTTCAAGGCGTGGTAATACTGAACACTCATAAGCTTTTAGAAGTTGGGGGCGGGCTGTA
Source organism: Helicobacter suis (assembly GCF_902196125.1). Lineage (GTDB taxonomy): Bacteria > Campylobacterota > Campylobacteria > Campylobacterales > Helicobacteraceae > Helicobacter > Helicobacter suis_B. The sequence goes on along the minus strand of NZ_CABIKG010000074.1, from coordinate 3,709 downwards.
GTTTGGTCTGTCGTATTATTGCGTCGTGTGGGGCTTTGCCCCGACATAGAAAAATTTACGACACTTTGAGGTAAGCCCGTCTGGCACGGAGTTACAAGGCACTTTTTTAAAGCCCTCAAAAACCCACTTTTTGAAAAAGTGGATTCTTGCTTAAACGAAACTGAAGGCTTTAAACCTCTTTTTAGACATAAAAAAGCGCCCTGAATTTTGTCTATTTTTGACTTAGCAAAACTAGAAAAATTTAGCTCTTGGTAACACTCAATAAGGGGGGCTATATCAAGTTTGTAATACTTTTCTTTGTAGTTGTGATAATAGGGGTCTTTGGATTTGCGGTTTATATAAGAATAATTTAAGCGTTTTAATTGCATTATAACACCTCTTTCGGCGTGGGGTTGTGCTTCGTTTTGTAGGTTAAAGCAAACCCCCTTTTTCTTATTCTATATCAAATTCTAAATCATCACCCCCTAAATCTCCAATATTTTGAATCATGCTTAACTTTCGCATAGTTTTGGTATCTGTACCTGACAATGTCCAACATTCACACAAATTTTTTAAAATTCTAAGTTGGTCGTTTGCAAGTGTGATTTTTATAGGTTTAACCCCCTTAAAGATACCCTTACCCGTTTTAGAGGTTTTAGTGCTATAAAAGGTAAAGGTGTTTTCTTTAAATTCTTTAATAGCGACTAAAGGTCTTATTGTAGGTTCTGTAGGATTTTTACTACCTCTAATACATTTGACTTCGCTGGTATCATTTTTAAACCATTCAGCAAATCTACTAAGTTTAAATGCTACCCATTCGTCGCCTTGTTGAAAGCCGATCCAAATATCATTGTCCGTACCAAAGTCTAAAGCCCCGAAGTACATACTAACGCTTTCTATATTTTGTTTAGCCATTTAAAACTCCTTTAGAATTGAATTTATCGCGCTTTGGCTACAGCCCGACACCCCTATTATAACATTAAAACGCCCGTTTTTGTCATATTTTAAATAATTTAAATTAGGTTGTATAGTTTTATGTGATATAATAGATTATAAATATCTTAAAATGAAAGGGTTAAAAATGCGAACAAGTAAAAAGAATGGTGTAGAAGTAGAGGTTAAAAAGGTAATAGCCTATATAAGGATTTCTACAGATAAGCAAGAACAATTAAGCCAGAGATACGATCTTGAACAATACGCTAAGGCTAATAATATATCTGTAGATAAGTGGATAGAAGTAGAAATGAGTAGCCGTAGATCACAAGAGAAAAGGCGGGTTAATGAGTTAAAAGACTTATTAGAAAAAGGGGACTTGTTGCTAGTAGCTGAATTAACGCGCTTAGGTAGATCAATGGTAGAAGTAATGAACTTAATGGAGTTTTTCAATGAGAAAGGGGTTAGGGTCTGCTTTACTAGACAGCCGGAGCTCAACACCTATAAAAACGCTATAGGTAACTTGCTAATTGCCATTTATAGTTATTTGGCACAGGCTGAAAGAGAAATGATAAGTATAAGAACTAAAACGGCTTTAGCTGCAAAGAAAGCAGGGGGTACTCACTTAGGGCGGGCTAAGGGCAAGTTTAATAAGCACCACCCACTAAACCCCTTTAAGAACACGATTAAGATGTACAGAGAAAAGGGCATAAGCTATGCGAATGTTTTAAGGTTGATAGACTGCCCACAGAAACCGCAACTACCCGCCTTTTTGAAATTTTGCAAATCAAGAGGGCTGTAATTATAGAGATCGCCCGCCCCCTCCCATGTCTTGAGAGTGCCCTCCTCCCACTTCTTTAGATGGGAAATAAGTGGTTTGAATGTTTTTAGGTGTTAGCTTAGCCTCCAACTCCGCAATTTTTCTTTCTTGCGAAACTATAATTTCTTGTTTTTTATTTACCTCTAGTTGAGTTGAGAACAAGATATTTTTAATAAGCATTCTAGCCTCCTCCGCTTTTTCTATTCTATCTTGCTTAAAGTTTTGTAACTCCTCCTTAGTCTTTTGTAATTCCTCCTTAGTCTTTTGCAACTCCTCCTTAGTCTTTTGCAACTCCAACTCTTTAGCCTCTAATTTCCCTTTAGTCTCTTGTAACTTTTTATCTCTTGCTTCAATAGGATCGTAAAGGGGATCTAACTTTTTAGAAACAAGATCACTAATAGAAAGTTTGGGCTTATCTTTCTCTAGGTTTTCTACATACTCCATAAGCTCCTGCACATTTTTAAATCTTTTATCGCGGGTCTTACGCAAGTTTATATAGTCCTCTTGATTATAAATTTTAGGCACTCCTAAAGCTTCACAAAGTGCATTACTAGCCTTGAAAACTTTAACTACAGATTCGGTAATTTGCTTAGTCTCTTTTGGCTTTAAAGACTTCCCAGTATTAGCCTCTACAACTTCACACAACACTTTTAAATTTTGTAGCGCTTGATCATGCATAGCCACTTCATTTTTAAGCCTTTCAATTTCTAACTCTTTAGCCTTTAAATCTAAATCATGTTGAGTAGTCAACTCCTCCTTAATCTCTTTCTCTTTTTGGTTTGCCTCAACTTCTTTTTCTCTCATTAATCTTTTATAGGCAAAGTGGCTAAGGTGTTTTAACCCCGTACCTTTTTGAATCAATTCACCCTTATCATTGTAAACATCATTCTTAGGCTTACCCCTTTCCATATGCAAGAGCTCCGCTACTTCATTTTGAATTTGAGATAGCCCCCTTTTATTGCAAACACGCCTAAACATACTACGCCCCGTAACTCTATCAAGTGTAACAAACTCCATATGTGCATGGTGATTAATCACCACTTCCCCACTTTCTTTAACCACGCCCTCGTCTCTATGTATAGCGATTTGGTAGCACTGAAAGCCGTACTTGTTTTGAAAATGATTAGCTAGGGTTTTTAACTCCTCTATAGAAGTGTTAGGGGTGATATTAACAACTGCACTCCATAGATAAGAACCCGCCTTAAACTTTTGCTTTACATGGTTTTTATAATCTTGCATGGCTTTAGAGATAATAGAATTTCTTAACTTCACAGCCATATCTGCAGGCTTATCACACTCTACTTTAAGTCTTTTATCTGTGGGTAGTAAATAGCTAGGCGGTTTACTTCTATCGTTATGTGATAGCTGATTTTTGTTTGTAGTAGGCTGGAAATTGATAGAGGAAATATAACTCATTTGACTATCCTAATATGAGTTTAGCGTGTGGGCATAATCATAGCGTAACTAGATCATAGCAAGAGTACATGTAGAAAGTTTTTGTAGAAAGTTTTTGTAGAGATATTTTGCAGAGAGATATTTTGTAGAGAGTTACAGTGAGAGTACATGCATTGAGATACATTGAGAGATATAGGCGCTATTTGTCAAGAATAAAAGGATCACTAAAACCGCGTAAATAGCGGGGTTTGCTAGGTGTTGGGCTTGCGCTTTAGCGATTTAAAAAAACAATGTATTTTATCATATGAAAAACATTAAAAGTAATTTAACATGTATCATTTTCAAAACATAACCCCGTAGGGCACACTATGCGAAACAAGCTTGCGAAGTGCCCCTTTAGGGTCGCATAGTGTGCTCACTAGTCAACCCTACGGGACGCGCGTAAACTTGCTTTGACTAGTTCGCCCTGTGGGGCTTTTGTCAAGAGTATTTCTACCTAAGAGTATTTCTACAGAGTATTTCTACCTAAGAGTATTTCTACAGAGTATTTCTACCTAAGAGTATTTCTACAGAGTATTTCTA
>NZ_CABIKG010000073.1 GCF_902196125.1 Helicobacter suis | reverse complement strand
TAAAGGCAAACACGCTGGGGAGTGGAGAGACCAAGCAGAGGAGCGCAAGGTTAGACAATATGTATTAAAGCATATGGGCAACTTTGACATCACTAAAAGAGGCCACACAGAGCAAGAAAAAAGGCAAATGGTGGAATTTTTAAATGCTACAAGATATGACTTTGCTATTGCAGTGGTGGTGCGCATTCTCCTAGAAAGTAGGGGCGCTTATGAAAAAATTGAGCAAAAAAGACATGTAGATAATCTTGTGCTTAAGCTAAGAGGGTGGCAAAAGCTAGATAGTGCTGATCCAATTAATGGCCTTAAGAAAAAACCCCGTGATATGTCAAAACTGCGCAAAATCAACCCCGATCTAGTCCGTGAGGCTATCCTAGCAATAGGCAGTAGCGCCCCACGCAAGGGCTATAAAGCCTACTATGACTACTACATGGAGCTTGAAAGAGAAAAACGGCCTGACTTCCAACATAGCTTTAATAATTTCATGTTGTGGTGTGATAAGTTAATTAAGAAGGATAGGCAGTTACAA
>NZ_CABIKG010000072.1 GCF_902196125.1 Helicobacter suis | reverse complement strand
GTTATTATTACTTTTATACTTGATATATTTCATGCAGTGTATTATACAAAATATTTATCAAATAATACATTAAAAGGGTTGTATCTCATCATATGCTCTAAAGAGCATGCGCCTTATATCCCCATAGCTAAAGCTAGGGGCTTTACGGCGCGAGTGGTAATTTAGAAGATCACACCCCCGGGTTTGATCCAAAAAAAGCCTATCAAATAGGTGATGTTGTCAAAAAAGATACAAGCCTTTTTGAATGCATAAAGGCCACAGAAGAAGGCCAAAAGGCTAACTTTGAGGAGGATTTTAGCTTTAAGTGTGCAGATAACACCACCGCCGCTTTTGATAGCGCGATTAATACCATTTCACAGGCTCAACACTTTATCAAAATACGAATTAAAACTAGCGGAAGTATCTTCCTTACAAATTATGAATGCGAATTTTTGCGCGTTTCTTTATTAGATTCAAATTTCATTGAAAAGTATACGCGCGGCACTTATCTAAGTGGTGGCCAATACTTCTTAGAAAACAGCGGGGCGGCCATTTAT
>NZ_CABIKG010000071.1 GCF_902196125.1 Helicobacter suis | reverse complement strand
TCAAAATCTAATTTCTTAATCTCAAAGCCCGATTTTAACGGAGGCGCCTCCGTGAAATGTTCTAGCCCCACTAACTCCGTACCTTGAATCTCTAATTCATACCAACGCCCTAACTTTTGACCCACTAGTTTTCTACTATCTTTATGAGTGGCTAACAAAAGCGGAGAGTCTAGCACTTCCCTAGCTAAGTAAAAATCAAAAAGATCATTAGCTGGGTTAGCTTTAAGTGTTTGAGCTTTAAGAGTAATAGGCATGATCTCTAAATTTCCAAAACGCAAACTACCGCCATTTTTAGAAAGCCTAATTAATTCTTTAAATCTTGCTTTTTTAGTGGCGATATTTTGTAAAATGCTTTTAAGTAAACTTGTAGCTTTTGGGTTATTTGCGTAAGTAGCTAGCTTGTTTTTAAAGAAATTAGCTAAGAATTTATAATTATCCCTTTCAAATCCTCCCGCTTGAGTTCCCCCCTCTTGTGGGATATTTTTAGTTAGGCTTATGCCTTTGTTTTTGATCTGTCTTTCGCTCCACATTTGCAACTCACACCGACAGCCCCAATC
>NZ_CABIKG010000070.1 GCF_902196125.1 Helicobacter suis | reverse complement strand
TAGCCATAACCGCCTTAAAGCTAGAATCAAACTAGCTAAGCTACACAGAAAAATTAAGTTTTTAAGAACGGACTTTTTCTATAAACTAGCTAACTATTTAGCCAAACAATACACCCATGTTTTCATTGAGGATTTGAATATGAAAGCGATGCAAAGGTTGTGGGGTAGAAAGATTAGCGATCTAGCTTTTAGTGAGTTTATATCTATCCTAGAGAGAAAAACACAGGTGCATAAGATTGATAGATTTTATCCAAGCTCTAAGACTTGTTCTAATTGTGGGGCACTCAAAGAGGATTTAAGCCTAAAGGATAGGGTATTTAATTGCCACTCTTGTGGCTTTTCTTTGGATAGAGATTTAAACGCAAGTATTAATATTCATAGAGTTGGGGCATCAACTCTTAGAGTAGAGGCTGTAAGACCCGCCTAGCGGGCAAACCTTGATGATCCCAGAATCCCCTAGCTTTAGCTATGGGGAGTATGTCAATGGTTTAATGAAAAAGAAACAAGATTACACCACTTGGCTGTATGATTTTAAAGGGCAGAGTGATAAGAAATTTCAATACATAATGGATTTAGCTAACTCT
>NZ_CABIKG010000069.1 GCF_902196125.1 Helicobacter suis | reverse complement strand
GCATTTAGCTATTGCTAGCGGTGAAACTAGCCAATTTACTAGCAAAGTATTAGACTTATTGCCCGCTTTAGAGAAAAAGGCATTAGCGGCTAAGAATGCACCTTTTTGTTAGATAGAAATATGAAGCGCTATAACAAGCGCTTAGAAAATGATGGTGCAGTGGATAGTACTAATTGTTGGTACATTACTCCAAAATCTGATAAAGACACCCAGCCGTGTTTCCTGAAGAGCTGGTAGCAAGGGTACTTAAAATTATTCCTTTGAAGGAGATGTTATGTGCAATCCCTTTGCAGGGAGTGGTACGCTAAAGGGTGGCTCAAAGAATGAAGCACATTGCGCTTTTGTGTGAATAGAATGAATTTGTTAAGAGATAAAAAGGGAGGGATTTTGAACTTAGATGAGGTGATGGTAGGGCGATTTAGATAGCCTTTTAAGAGAAGAGGATTATAGAGATGAGATTGTAAATGCGATCAATGTGGAGTTTTTAGATTTCGCTGTACAATTAGACACAATGGCGGCCTTTGAGGTGTGCAAGAAATACAACTTTGATAAAGTAGAGGCTTTACGCGTGTTAAAAAACGCTGTGGCCTTATTTTCA
>NZ_CABIKG010000068.1 GCF_902196125.1 Helicobacter suis | reverse complement strand
ACGCCCTATTCAGACTCGCTTTCGCTACGGCTCGTTTTTCACTTAACCTTGCCAGACACCACAACTCGCAGGATCATTATGCAAAAGGCAGTCCATCACACCAGTGAATCCCTCTGAAGAATTGAAAAACCCCCTCCTTATAAACCTAATTAAACCTAATCATCATCAGGGTCGTCATTCCCTCTACCGCCACCGCTTGGGTTGCCTGTGGTAGAAGGATAGCCCGCATTGTTAGGATCATTATCTGGTTGGCCTCTTCCCATGATAGCCTCCTTAACCCTATTTTTTGCGATTGGGGTTTAGCTGACTTCCTCTATTCCCCTGATTTTGATCATATTGCTTATTTGTCCCACTAGTCCCCTTGTTGGGATTTTGCATATTAGACGCATTGTCATCAGGTCTCATGAAAACTCCTTTCTAAAAAAGATAAGAGGTAATCATGAGAGGAGAGGGTGTATAAGTTGTGTATATACCCCCCCCCCCCCCCGCAATTCCTCAGAGGGATTCACTATGGTGCTCTGAATGATTGTAAGTAGATGGTTTCAGGTTCTATTTCACTCCGTTGCCCACGGTTCTTTTCACCTTTCCCTCACGGTACTTGTGCGCTATCGGTC
>NZ_CABIKG010000067.1 GCF_902196125.1 Helicobacter suis | reverse complement strand
TGCTAGCGTCTTGATTAAATAATCTATGAAAGCCTTTAGCAATTTCTATAAAGTCTTTTGCTCCTTGACTCTTAAAGGTGCTAGCTTTAAGCTCCTCTAGCTTTTGCATAAACTTAAAGCTATCAAATACGCTAATATCTTGGGTATCAACTAAAGACTTTTTAAAAAGTCTATCTAGCATGTTAAGTTCTAATACTTCCCTATTAGGCGCGCTTAAACCTTTGCTAATGGTACTTAAATTATCTAGCTCATCACCTTGTCCCTTAGTAAATTTAATCAAACTATCTAGGGCTTGATCTTGGCTTTTATAGCTATCTCTTAACCCTAACTTCTTTACATCTCTTAGGGTTTGCTTCATAGTGGCATAATCATTTAATGCGGTGTTGTAAAGCTCCTTATACTGCTGCATTTTACTAGGCGGGAGTTGTTCAAATAAATTATTAATCCCCTCTTTAATGTCTCTTCTTAAAAAGCTTTCTAAAGCTTGATTGATATGATCTTTTAAATTAGCGTCTTTGGTGTTTTTATAGTAGGCATTGAGTAATTTAAGGGAGCTATTTAACTGCTTGAAGTTTACCCCCTTAGGGTTATAAATATTTTTCTCAATGGTGTTTAAAAAGGGTTTGGCCTCTTGTAATAGCCCTTGATCTTTTAACTGCGCTTTAAA
>NZ_CABIKG010000066.1 GCF_902196125.1 Helicobacter suis | reverse complement strand
TAGCGCTAGGTATTTGAGTGCACAAATAGAAACCACCCGATAAGCGCTAGAGTCATACAGATTTAAATCACAAACGCTAAGAATATCGGGGCGATTATCCAGATAGATTTTTTCACCGCTTACAAAGATATAGGGGCGTTTTTCTAATTGCCCATCATAGTGGATATAGTGGTGGGGGATTAGTTTAAAATTGATCCCACCCTGAGAAAAGCCCTTAATAAAGTAAGCACACCCAAAAAAAAGCGCGCTAGTGCAATCAAAAACAAATTGATAAAACCCTTTTTTTTGGATAAGCTTAAAGGCTTCTTGTGCTTGATCGCTCTCACATTCTAAAATTAGCGGGAGTTTAGCCACCTGCAAACGCCTTTTAAACACCTCGCTACTAATTTGGGCATCAAAGCGCAAGAAGTAGCGAAACACTTTTACAAGCTCTTCATATCTTTCAGATTGTAGCGCCCACTTCACAAACTCATAATCAATGAAGTTAGGGATTTGATGGGCAAGAGCTCCGGCTAAACTTAGCGCCATTATTTAGCCTGATTTTGTTTTGTTGTGATCTGATTTAGATAGGCAAGTTGCCATAAACCATACCCGGCATTATCCTCGCTATCAATGCCATAGAGAAACTCTCTACGCATAAAGTTATTTTGATTTGTGGGTTGATCTAGCGCGCTAAACTCT
>NZ_CABIKG010000065.1 GCF_902196125.1 Helicobacter suis | reverse complement strand
TAGCGCTAGGTATTTGAGTGCACAAATAGAAACCACCCGATAAGCGCTAGAGTCATACAGATTTAAATCACAAACGCTAAGAATATCGGGGCGATTATCAAGATAGATTTTTTCACCGCCTACAAAGATATAGGGGCGTTTTTCTAATTGCCCATCATAGTGGATAAAATGATGTGGGATTAATTTAAAGTTAATCCCACCCTCAGAAAAGCCCTTAATAAAGTAAGCACACCCAAAAAAAAGCGCGCTAGTACAATCAAAAACAAATTGATAAAACCCTTTTTTTTGGATAAGCTTAAAGGCCGTCTGTGCTTGATCATTCTCACATTCTAAAATTAGCGGGAGTTTAGCCACTTGCAAACGCCTTTTAAACACCTCGCTACTAATTTGGGCATCAAAGCGCAAGAAGTAGCGAAAGACTTTTACAAGCTCTTCATATCTTTCAGATTGTAGCGCCCACTTCACAAACTCATAATCAATAAAATTAGGGATTTGATGGGCTAGCGCGGCGTTTAGATTCAAGGCCACTTATTTGGCCTCTTTGCTTTGTTTAGTGATCTGATTTAGATAGGCAAGTTGCCACAAACCATACCCGGCATTATCCTCGCTATCAATGCCATAGAGAAACTCTCTACGCATAAAGTTATTTTGATTTGTGGGTTGATCTAGCGCGCTAAACTCT
>NZ_CABIKG010000064.1 GCF_902196125.1 Helicobacter suis | reverse complement strand
GCTCTGAATGATTGTAAGTAGATGGTTTCAGGTTCTATTTCACTCCGTTGCCCACGGTTCTTTTCACCTTTCCCTCACGGTACTTGTGCGCTATCGGTCAAAGAGGAGTATTTAGGGTTGGAGAGTGGTCTCCCCAGCTTCAGCCCGGATTTCTCGTGTCCTGACCTACTCTGGATACTACTATCTTTGAAAAAACTTTTCGCATACAAGGCTATCACTTTCTATGGCGCGCCTTTCCAAGCGCTTCTGCTAAATTTTCTCTTAGAATCTTGTAGTCCTCAACCCCGCATGCAAGCACGCGGTTTGCCCTTTTCCCCTTTCGCTCGCCACTACTTAGGGAATCTCACTTGATTTCTTTTCCTCTAGCTACTAAGATGTTTCACTTCGCTAGGTTCGCCCTCTATAAAATAGAGTAGCTTATGTTGCCATAAGCTAGGTTGCCCCATTCGGACATCTACGCATCAACGCTTCTTGACAACTCCGCGTAGCTTATCGCAGTCTAGTGCGTCCTTCATCGCCTCTCTTTGCCAAGGCATCCACCATCCACTCTTTCTATCTTGCTTGCCACTCTAACATATCCGCTAAAGTGTTGCTCAGCTCACCGCCTTATTGAGTGTAATTCTTTTGGCTTTGTAATTTACCCTTTTACATAGGCTATTAACAATGAAAAAACAAATAACACTAAGAAAACCAAAA
>NZ_CABIKG010000063.1 GCF_902196125.1 Helicobacter suis | reverse complement strand
AAGTTTGTAGCCATGAGTAAATACATGACTTATTTAGAAAATCTAAGCGTACCGCCACTCATTCTTAAAAGCGATGGCTTTGAGGACGACAAAGAATTAAACAAATTATTAGACAACTTAGAGGATTTGCGCGCCGCTTCAATTGGCATTTTTAGCAAAGATGATATTTTAGAATTGCTTAATGGCAATGTAGATCAAGGCGCGTTTTTAGAGTTTCTAAGGTATTGTGATGAGTGCATTAGTAAGGTTATTAGCGGTCAGGTGCTAGCTAGTAATGCTGTAAATAAAGGTACGCAAGCTTTAGGAAATGTGCATGAAAACACCACGCGCTATCTTTTAGAATTTGATAGCAAGATGTTACTTGAGGGGCTTAATGATGCGCTTAAAGAGGCTTTTAGCTTATACTTTGTAGATGTACCAGACTTTAGCTTAAGTTTAGATACAAATACTGAAATAGATGAGGCAAGACAGGTACAAGTCTATAAATCTCTTTATGATATGGGGGTAGAAGTGGATTTAAGCGCGCTTCAAAAGGCTTTCAAAGTGCCTTTAAGCCGCATTGAAAAGCCGTTAAATGCCGCTTCAATGGGCGCTAACACAGAGATAAACACGCAAACAAATAGGATTGAGAAAGCAAACACGGAAGAGCCTCCCGCGTTAGATTTAGGGATTGATGAAAGCGAGATTTTAGAATTATTAGATCAA
>NZ_CABIKG010000062.1 GCF_902196125.1 Helicobacter suis | reverse complement strand
AGTATTAGCCTAGATGATGCCCATATCTACCCCTTAGATTTTGTGGTGATCAAGACTTCAGATATTAAGCCTAATATGCAGGCTAAAAGCGGGGTGCAAACACGCACACAAACAGATTTAAATAAAGTAACAGAAATTGCTAATCACTTTAAACCCGAATATGTGATTAATCGCGGGGGCTTTGATGATCTCCCCATTATTATTCAAGATGGGCAAGTCATCGTAGGCAATCACAGAGCTTTAGGCATGCAAGAGTTTAGCCCTAGCAGTAGAGAGGCTTATGAGAAAGCGATCTTAAATACCTATGGCATTAAGCTAAAAAGAGATGAATTATTAGTTAGAACCCCACAAGATAGCCTAAGTGATAAAGAACTTATCAATCTAGCTAGTGCTAGCAATAAGGAGCGCACAACCACCTTTGGGGATAGACTAATAGCGGCAATTGGTAAGTATGATAGCCATATCACCCCACAAAATCTTAAAATCTTAAGTTTAGAAACTAATGATGTAGAGGAATTAGCCCTAAGAGTGGCTAAAGTGCTAGATAGTCAAGCTAAAGCCCCCGATATTGAAGCCACTAATTTAGCTTTACTAGCCCATAGTGCACGCAATAACCAAACTAGTTTATCTGAAGCCCTAGACTTTGCCCAAAAGAACTTAGACCCATTAGAATTTACCCGTTTAAAAGATATGTTTGTGAAAAATGC
>NZ_CABIKG010000061.1 GCF_902196125.1 Helicobacter suis | reverse complement strand
TGGGTTTTTCTTAAGTTGCTTAATTAGTTCTGGTGTGAATTCTTCAGGCTTAATAATTCTTTGATCCAACTGATCAAGGGGTATTTCTTGACTTTTAAGCGCCGGTTTAGTAGCCTCCACTTTCCCTACTTCGCTATTCAACGCTTTAGCGGATAATTCGGACTTAGCGATTATTGGAAGTTCGGGTAGGGTGCTATACAATACCTCCCCTCCCCCTTTAATCTTGTTTTGGATATTATTAAGCGTTTTGGGCGCGTTACTAGCTATGATCCACTCCCCGCTATCATTGCGCGCTACACTAGTAAAATATTTTTTCCCTTCAAGGTCTTTAACAAAGATTAACGCATTATCCACTTGTTTTACTATGGCATCCGCGTTTTCTAAAGTCGGTCTAATGTAGGGCAATAACTCTTCTCTGCTCCGTTTAACTAGCTTATACAAACTCCCTTGAGTAAGCTTAATTTGCTCTCCATGTAGCACACCCTCTAAAGCCTCTTTAACTTCTGGGGCAAATTTAGGAATAAAGGGTTCATTGGTGTTTTTAAGGTTAAAGGCATTTTTCCATTGGGTATAAAGGCTCTTAGATTCTTTAGTAACTTTTTGGTTTTCTTGATTCTCTACTTTATTTGTAGTAGCGGAAGTCTCTTCTTTACTCCTACTTAATGCGGGTTTTTCTTTAAACTCCTTAACTTTAAACTCCTCAAGCATATAACGCTTAGGCTGGCTAG
>NZ_CABIKG010000060.1 GCF_902196125.1 Helicobacter suis | reverse complement strand
CTTAAAAGTCAAGAAATACCCCTTGATCAGTTGGATCAAAGAATTATTAAGCCTGAAGAATTCACACCAGAACTAATTAAGCAACTTAAGAAAAACCCAAAACAAAGGGTGATGATAGGGAAGGCAAGCGAATATTTTAATAGTATATTTGCCAATGATACAAGAAACTTTAACATAACATTTTATGTTAATGGTGAAGCGATCAACTATATTTTAAAAAATCATGGTGCTAAAGCTACAGCGATCAAACAAGGCAAAGAATTACCTATTAGTATAGATGACATTATTAATTATCCAAAAATGCTAGATGAAGCAGATTATCTAATGGGCGTACCCAGATACAAGCATAGAGAACCCGCCTATAAAATAGATGACAAAAAGGAAAGATACTTTGACTACGGACTTCTTGGCGCTAAACAATTTGAAGATCATTACCTCGTAATAGAGTGTACATCTCATACTAGCATGGCACTAACCAACATGTACAAAGTTAAAGGAAATATCAAAGATAGCATAGATTTTAAACCACCAGAAGATGGCCGTAATAGCTTTTTCAAACTAAAAGATGGATTAGATGATGAAGGCAGACCCGCTAAATTCAACCTAGCTTTTGGAAGAAACTTTAGAAAGTTTTACCATGATCCAAAAGGCGCAATTGCTCAACTACTAGAGGCTAAAGAGGGACAAGTAGCCGGAGCGTTTTATAGAGAGGATTTAGGCGATATAGATTTGGT
>NZ_CABIKG010000059.1 GCF_902196125.1 Helicobacter suis | reverse complement strand
TTTTCTCCTCCCTCTTATCTAAAATTTTTTCAAAAAATTCACGCTACAATTGAGCTAAAAGAGCAGGTGAAATAAGGGAAAGTTTTTGGATAGCAAGATTAGAGATGTACCACTAGATTACAAACCTAATTTGGATTGGATAGATGAGATTGTTAGACCCAAGAAAGCTAGACCCAATACGGATACTTATGACGCCAAACTTTTAATCCGTTTTAATAACTTTGCACAGAGTAGCACGCCCTCTAAGTTTGCTTGCGATGAGACAAAGATTCCTGTGGTGATCAAAAACATCGGACAGATGAAGTGCACGCATTTAAAAAATGCCTTAGCATATGCGCTCAAAAATACAGATAGCAAACTAGCCTACACCCAGTGGTTTGATCAAATTAAATTAGAAGATATTTTAGAGGATTGGGCACAAGACTTTGATGTGCTCAAAGATTGCAATGAGGCGATGCACTTAGTCTTTTCTCTCAAAGACAAACCAGATAGTACAACCATGCATGGATTGCTCCACGCTACTTTTGAAACGCTTAGAACTTGTATGCCTGATTATAAGTTTGCTTTAGTGCCCCACTCTCACCAACAACATGCCCATGTCCATGTCTTTATCAATAAGACTAACCAAATCACTAGAAAGAGATTACGCTTTGCTAAGCGCACAGATTGCAAAGAATTTTTCCACGATTTGAGAGAAGAATTTAGTTATCATGTCAACGCATATTTGCAAACCCCT
>NZ_CABIKG010000058.1 GCF_902196125.1 Helicobacter suis | reverse complement strand
GAGCGCCATGTACTAGGCACTCCGGGCTACACTGAGGGGCGCAGTTACTACACTAAAGCGCCAAGTATTGAGGAGGTTAGGGGGTGGATAAAGGAGAGCCTAAAAATTGATTTAGACAAAAAAGGCAAGTGGGATAAACACGGCATTATTAGCCACCCTGATTTTGAGGGGGTGGTTGTGCCATTTTTTGATAAATCAAAAGCCCCGGTTAAGGTGTATAAAAGTAAGCTACATTTCAATAAAAAAGGCTTTCATATTGTGCCAGTCGCGCTGAAAGGTGAACATGATTAATAGAGATTACGGGAGTTATAAAGATCAAGTTAAGATTATTTTTAAAGACGGCAGTATTTGGAGGGGTGCGCGCATTAGATATTTTAGTTGGTCTCCGGGGAACGGGGAAGAGGAAGATTATATAAATGTAGCTTATAGCGGGGTGTTTTATGGGTTAAGGCCTTCAGAAATTCAAGATATACAAGATGAGACAGAATAACTACAACACCCCCGCCACTTGATCTAATAATTCTAAAATCTTGCTTTCATCAACCTATTCGCGCATTTTCTGATCAAAACCTAATATAAAATCCATTCAAAAAAGCAAGGTTAAAAATGGATTTTTCTACAGCTCTTAAAAAATTAGATGATCGCATTAGTGGGCTTAATGTTATGCGGGGGCGGCTTGTTAAGTTTGTTAATCCGCAAACAAACGCCCCTGAAGTGGCACAAACTCCAGCTACTCAAGTTGATAACACTAGCGCGCCCACTCAAGCGC
>NZ_CABIKG010000057.1 GCF_902196125.1 Helicobacter suis | reverse complement strand
TCTAATTCTTTTAATTTTCTTTCTTGTTCACGGGTAGCGCGGGTGTTTTGTTCGGTACTTTGGGTGTTTTGGTTAGTGCTTTGGGTGTTTTGATCGGTACTTTCTGTTAATTGAGTCATTGAGCGGCGCGCGCGGCGAATCACCGGTTCGCCATTGACATTAAAGGTTATGTTATAGATATGTTCCATGCGCGCATTTTAGCACTTGCGCATTTTGCTACTTGCGCACATGCTAGTGTACATATATGTCTAAGAAAAAGCGTTATTCAATTATAGGCACTAGAAACAATCTCCTTTTAGCGGAGAATATCCGCACTATGTATTTGCAGGGCAAAAGCTATGATTATATTTGTAGCGCGCTAAATATCAGCAAAAACACCATTAACACCTATAGGCGCAACGCCTTAAAAGAGGGCGATGACTGGGATATGCTCATGTTAGTTCATCGGCGCAATTCCCAAGCCGTTAGCATGAGTGAGGCCTATTTTATTAATAAGCTAATTGATAGCTTTGAGAAACAAATTACCAATAATCCCGATCTTAGCCTTGATGAGTTAGCTAAATTCACTAAGCTTTATTACACTCTAAAACAGCCCAAAAACATAGATACTAAAGAGGTTGAACATGCTAACACCCAAGCCGTTATTAAAGCAATTGCTAAGCTAGCAGTTGATCTAAATAGGCGTGAGGTAGTAGAGTTTCTTAGCGTTTATGCCGATGAAATTATTAGGGCTGTATTTAAAAGTAATAGTTAATAGCATTGAATACCCATTAAAACCGCGTTGAAAATC
>NZ_CABIKG010000056.1 GCF_902196125.1 Helicobacter suis | reverse complement strand
TCTGAAAGACCCAAGCAAAAAGAAAGGTGGAAAGCCTATGTTAATCGCCTACAAACAAAAGCTCTACAGCACAAGCAAAAATAAGCACATAAGCAAGCTTCTACGACTTTATGGTATTTGCTATAACCATTGTATTGCTTTGCATAAGAGGTATTATAGACTTTATAAGAAACACCTAAATCTCTACGCGTTGCAAAAGCACATCACAAAATTAAAACAAACAAAACGCTTTGCTTTTTTAAAAACTCTAGGCTCTCAAACCTTGCAAGAATTGATAGAAAGAATTGATAAAGCCTATCAAAGGTTCTTTAAAAAGCAAGGTAGACCACCACGATTTAAAAAGGTGGCTTTATACCAATCTTTCACCTTCAAAGGGAGAGTGGGCTATAAAATCCAAAATAACCTTATCTCTTTTAATGGCTATTGCTTTAAGTTTGTTAAAACCTACGATCTTGTAGGCAAACCTAAGACTTTAACCATTAAAAGGGATAATCTAGGCGATTATTTCTTGTGTCTTGTATGTGAAGTGGAGGATAAACCTAAGCCTGCAGGCGATAATAGCGTGGGGCTTGACTTTGGGTTAAAAACCTTTCTCACATGCTCTAATGGCACACGAATACTATCGCCTTTATTTTTCTCTAAATTTTTGCCTTTAATCCGTGCTTGCTCTAAATCTCTTTCTAAAAAGCAAAGAGGTAGCCATAACCGCCTTAAAGCTAGAATCAAACTAGCTAAGCTACACAGAAAAATTAAGTTTTTAAGAACGGACTTTTTCTATAAACTAGCTAACTATTT
>NZ_CABIKG010000055.1 GCF_902196125.1 Helicobacter suis | reverse complement strand
GATAATCGCCCCGATATTCTTAGCGTTTGTGATTTAAATCTGTATGACTCTAGCGCTTATCGGGTGGTTTCTATTTGTGCACTCAAATACCTAGCGCTAGGTAAGTACATGAGTTATTTAGAAAACTTGAGTATCCCACCCCTAGTGGCAAAGAGTCCCGATCTTGAAAAAAATAGCGTTGAAAGATTATTAGATAATTTAGAGGATTTGCGATCGGCATCTGTGGGGGTTTTTGGCAGTGATGATCAAATTGATTTATTAAGCGGATCGGTGGATAAAGATGCCTTTTTAAGTTTTGTTAGATATTGTGATGAATGCATTAGCAAAGTTATAAACGGGCAAGTGCTAGCCGGAAACGCTGTGGAGAAAGGCACGCAAGCTTTAGGCACAGTACATGAAAATGTAGGCCGATCTTTTTTAGAGTTTGACGCGCGCTTTATTGCAGTGGCGCTAAATGAGGCGCTTAAAGAAGTTTTAAAATTATACATGGAACAAATTCCGCCATTTGTGCTTAGTCTGGATACAAATACTGAAGTAGATGAGGCAAGACAGGTGCAAGTCTATAAAGCCCTTTATGATATGGGGCTACAAGTGGATTTAGAGACTTTACAAAAGGCCTTTAATGTGCCTTTAACCCGTGTTGAATCGGGGTTAAATGGCGGTTTAACAGGTGTTAGCACAGAGATCAATACGCAAACTAATACGCAAACAAATAGGATTGAGAAAGCAAACACGGAAGAGCCTCCCGCGTTAGATTTAGGGATTGATGAAAGCGAAATTATGGAGCTTTTAGATCAAGTGGCGGGGG
>NZ_CABIKG010000054.1 GCF_902196125.1 Helicobacter suis | reverse complement strand
CCGCCTATGCATAACATTAAGCCCATGAATACGATCTTCTAGTTTTTTAAGAGCTGTAGAAAAATCCATTTTTAACCTTGTTTTTTTGAATGGATTTTATATTAGGTTTTGGGTGAAAAATGCGCGATTGGGGGGTAGGTAGAAAAATCTATTATTATGCTTTCCTTTCATGGTGAAAAATATTTTTGTAGGTTTGATTATCAAGCTTATGTAGCGGGGTTATTTCCTTAATGTCTGAAACATTTAAACCATATATCCAACCGCCCATATGAATTGCTAAATTATCTTCTTCTTCACCACTACACGCGGCAAAATCATACCCAAAAAAAACCCCCTCAATAGTAGTGCCTTCATCGCAAATTTGATCGTTAACTAAGGTAACCCTAACAAACCAAGTAACATATTTTGTATAATCCTCAAGTTTAATCATGATCGCCTCCAACAAATGGCACAATATGAATGCCTTTTTTGTTAAAGTGTACCTTACTAAAATTTGTTTTTGTTTTTTCTTTGATTCCTCCAAATGGCATAACCACGCCTTCAAACTCTGGGTGGTGAATAATTAATTTCTTATCCCATGCGCGCTTTTTCTTCTGCATTTCCGCCGTTTGTGCTATCCACCCCCTAACCTCCTCAATACTTGGCGCTTTAGTGTAGTAACTGCGCCCCTCAGTGTAGCCCGGAGTGCCTAGTACATGGCGCTCTTGTTTCTCATCTAAGCTTAATAAAGCTAGCGCGCTTTTAATTGTGTTTAAAACTCTTTGGGTAAAGGGGTAAGGTTTTTCAGCTGGGGCGCGTTTGGCTAATTCGTCAAAATCTAATTTT
>NZ_CABIKG010000053.1 GCF_902196125.1 Helicobacter suis | reverse complement strand
AGTGGAACAACTCAAGCAAATATAGAGGCAAGAGCGCTACAAAGTGAAGCGGCAGAAGTGGGGCAACAAGAGGCAAGAGCGCTAGAGAGTAGCAAAGTTGAGGGGGCAAGTGAAGCGCCTGTAAATGAGGCAAAAACTCTACCAAATGAAGCGCCCTTAAAAGTACAAGATGAAATAGGGCAGAGTGTAGAGGGCAGAGCTCTACCAAATGAGCAAACAACTAAAATCACCCCTAATAAAGCCTTTGGTACAAACTTTGAGCAGTTTTACCATGATCCAAAAGGCGCAATTAATAAACTACTAGAGACTAAAGAGGGACAAGTAGCCGGGGCATTTTATAGAGAGGACTTAGGCGATATAGATTTGGTGTGGGGGAAAGCAGGGAGTGCTAAAAGTAATGGTTATGGATTGGCTAAAATTGCTAAATACCACCCAGAAGTATTAGATAAACTAGATGATTTAATACAAACATTGCCAGTTATTAAAGAAAGCCCTAATCGCTACCAATTAGAGAATGCCAACTATAAGGCAAGTATCCGAAGAGACTTTGAGGGAGTGAAAGGAAATTGGGTATTAACCGCGTTTGAAAAGAAAGAAAGCATCGCTAGGCGCAGTACAGACTTGCCTAGCACCCAATGGGAGGCTAAAAAGACTACTTTAGCCAATGCCGAAAGTAACCCTACATCAACCCCCCTTAAAAGTCAAGAGTTTAAAGCAAAAGCTACAGAACTTTATAACATAGCTAAAGCTCAAGAGGTGGAGTTTAAAGGGTTTTTAGAAAATCTTAAGAGTGCTAATAATTCTTTAGAATTAGGCCAAATCCTTAAGAGTGAAGCTAGCATTGAAAGTAAGATTGCGCGCAAACAAGG
>NZ_CABIKG010000052.1 GCF_902196125.1 Helicobacter suis | reverse complement strand
TAAAGACTTTCAGCCACTCACTAGCGCCACTAAAGTGGATAAAAAAGCTAGTGGCGTTATTTCTGTGCCTAAAGTGCAAACTAGCGCCACAACAAGCCCCAAACTAGGCGCGTTACAATGGAATATTAAAAAAGATGTTGATCCTAAAAAAGCGGAGGAATTAGCTAAAGCCCTCCATGATCTAGCCCGCTCCTCTATGAGTGAGTATGCTAAAAAGATTGATGATATTAAGCAAAAAACGCAAGAATGGATAAAGGCGGGGGTAAATAAAAATCTAGCGCTTAAAGAGCAAAAACGCCTAATTACCGCGCTTAATGAATCTATAGCAAAAGAGAAAAATAACGCCCAATTAGATTACTTAGAGCAAATGGCTAAGACTAAGATAGAGTTAATGCGCGCGGGATTAGATCAAAATATTGCTAAGGAAAATCTAGCCTATGAGCAAGAAATACGCCACTTGAATGAGGAGAGCGCTAAAAAGCTAGAGAGTGGAGCGCTTTCTCTAGCCCAAATTGATAAGCAATATAGCGCCTTGAGTGCTTTACATGATAAAAAAATTAAAGATATACAAGAGGCGGCACAACTAGAGGCACAAAAGGCCAAAGAAGCGGCCGACGCGCTAGCAATTGCCAACAATCAAGACTATTTACAAACCGAATTAAATATTAAACAGCGCGCGGTTAATCTCATGCAAGAGGGCACGCTAAAACAAATTGAGTTAGAAAAACTTAGACATGAACAAGAAATTACAAACTTAAATAAAGAAGTGGCCGCTAAAGTGGCGGCTAATAAGATGAGTATAGATCAAGCTAATAAACTCTATGAATTAGAAAGCGCCCAACATGAGGCTAATTTAAAAGCAATAAATGCGGCTAAAACGGGGGTTAAAGGCGCGTTTAACTTAGATTTAAGCGGGGTTTTTCAA
>NZ_CABIKG010000051.1 GCF_902196125.1 Helicobacter suis | reverse complement strand
TTTGTTTTTGATCTGTCTTTCGCTCCACATTTGCAACTCACACCGACAGCCCCAATCAAGTGGCGGGGTGTGGGTTTGCCAAAATGGGTGCTTTCTTGGTAAACAAACATTATCGTAAGCTAAATGACGCGCCGCGCTATCATGCCTACTATGAAACACATAGTACCACCCATCGCCATTACTACTCCCCACAATTGGCGGGGCACTCTCATAGCGCATTAATTTACCCCGCGTGTTTGCATAAATTAAATTATATTTAAAGATGCGTTCAAGGCGCTTTTTATTGATTGTTTCTAGTAATTGCGGATTTGCCTTAACAAACTGGCTAAAACTTTGCCCCTTTGCTAAAGCTTTCTCTAAAGCATTTTGATAGGCAACTAAAGTATCAATTTTACTAATGCCACTAATGCTAAAAGCTCTTAAATATTCCTCAAATTTAAACTTAGCCCCATTAGGGATTAATTGGGGTCTTTTAGCTTGAAGGCTAGCGATAGCTTCTAAAAAGGGCATAATTAACCTTTTTTGCGTGTTATTCTAGTCAAACAAAAAACTAGGAGTTGCGCATGTTTGATTTATCCGTTATTACAAGAGAAGTGGCCAACATTATTGAAGATGAAGTACGCCAATCTTTCACACAACAAAAAGACTTGACTACTAATCGATCATGGAGCCCACTAAAGCCTAAAACTTTAAAATACAAACCCAGAAACAAGCCTATTTTAGAGCGTAGCGGGCTAATGCGAAGTGCGGTGCGTGTAGATATTGAAGGTAGTAGAGTTAGCGCGCGAGTTAATGTATCTTATGCTCCATACCACCAGCTAGGAACTAGAAAAATGCCACAACGCCGCTTTATGCCCTTTGATGATCAGGGAAGACCTTCCCCAACATTAGAAAATGAGATCAAACAGATTTTAGAGCCCACCGGCAAAGGCGGGCAAGATTTGTTAAGACAA
>NZ_CABIKG010000050.1 GCF_902196125.1 Helicobacter suis | reverse complement strand
TTGTCTTAACAAATCTTGCCCGCCTTTGCCGGTGGGCTCTAAAATCTGTTTGATCTCATTTTCTAATGTTGGGGAAGGTCTTCCCTGATCATCAAAGGGCATAAAGCGGCGTTGTGGCATTTTTCTAGTTCCTAGCTGGTGGTATGGAGCATAAGATACATTAACTCGCGCGCTAACTCTACTACCTTCAATATCTACACGCACCGCACTTCGCATTAGCCCGCTACGCTCTAAAATAGGCTTGTTTCTGGGTTTGTATTTTAAAGTTTTAGGCTTTAGTGGGCTCCATGATCGATTAGTAGTCAAGTCTTTTTGTTGTGTGAAAGATTGGCGTACTTCATCTTCAATAATGTTGGCCACTTCTCTTGTAATAACGGATAAATCAAACATGCGCAACTCCTAGTTTTTTGTTTGACTAGAATAACACGCAAAAAAGGTTAATTATGCCCTTTTTAGAAGCTATCGCTAGCCTTCAAGCTAAAAGACCCCAATTAATCCCTAATGGGGCTAAGTTTAAATTTGAGGAATATTTAAGAGCTTTTAGCATTAGTGGAATAAGTAAAATTGATACTTTAGTTGCCTATCAAAATGCCTTAGAGAAAGCTTTAGCTAAGGGGCAAAGTTTTAGCCAGTTTCTTAAGGCAAATCCGCAATTACTAGAAACAATCAATAAAAAGCGCCTTGAACGAATCTTTAAATATAATTTAATTTATGCAAACGCGCGGGGTAAATTAATGCGCTATGAGAGTGCCCCGCCTATTGTTGATAGTAGTAATGGCGATGGGTGGTACTATGTATTCCATAGTAGACGAGACAACGCCGCCCGTCATTTAGCCTTTGATAATGTATGTTTGCCAAGAAAGCACCCATTTTGGCAAACCCACACCCCGCCACTTGATTGGGGCTGTCGGTGTGAGTTGCAAATGTGGAGCGAAAGACAGATCAAAAACAAA
>NZ_CABIKG010000049.1 GCF_902196125.1 Helicobacter suis | reverse complement strand
AAAATTAGATTTTGACGAATTAGCCAAACGCGCCCCAGCTGAAAAACCTTACCCCTTTACCCAAAGAGTTTTAAACACAATTAAAAGCGCGCTAGCTTTGTTAACTTTAGATGATAGGCAGGATTTGCATGTATTAAATAGCCCAAATTATAAGCAAGGGCGCAGTTACTATACAAAAGCCCCTACAATTGAGGAGGTTAGGGGGTGGATTAGGGAAACGACGGGGATAGAGGCAGAAAAGCGATGGGATAAGAAATTAATTATTCATCACCCAGATTTTGAAGGCGTGGTTATGCCATTTGGCGGAATCAAAGAAAAAACAAAAACAAATTATAGTAAGGTACACTTCAATAAAAAGGGCATGCATATTGTGCCGTTTGTTAGGGGCAAACATGATTAAACTAGAAGAGTATATAAAATATCTAGGCTGGGCTGTTAGGGTTACCTTAGTTAACGATCAAATTTGCGATGAAGGCACTACTATTGAGGGGGTTTTTTCTGGTTATGATTTTGCGGCGTGTAGTGGCGAAGAAGAAGATAATTTAGTAATTAGCATGGGTGGTGGCTGGCTTTATGGCTTAAATGTTTCAGACATTAAGCAAATAACCCCGCTGTATAAGCTTGATAATAAAGCCTATGAAGCCGTATTAGCGTCTGAGAGAGTAAAAGATTAACCTTGAAAAATTTACCTGATATGGACAATTACCCCCGATTATTAAAAATTACCTTTGTAGATGGGGATATTTGGGAGAATGCCAAGCTAGATGGCTATGATTACGCCCCGCCAGACCCCCAAGAGGGTGAGGACGAAGAAGATGAGTTAAGGGTAACCTATCAAGGTGTAGGATACGCGCTACACGCCTCAGAAATCCAAAAGATCGAATCCCAGCCGGTAAAAAAGTAGGCTACAACACGCCTACAGCCCCCGCCACTTGATCTAAAAGCTCCATAATTTCGCTTTCATCAATCCCTAAATCTAACGCGGGAGGCTCTTCCGTGTTTGCTTTCTCAATCCTATTTG
>NZ_CABIKG010000048.1 GCF_902196125.1 Helicobacter suis | reverse complement strand
TTGAGTGTTTAACCTTTTTTGGATTGATCAGAAATGTAGATATTAACTTTTTGAATCGTGATTATGTTAGCCTAGATTTGGAGTGTGAGGAGTTGACTTGATGTTTATCTTTAAGCCGTGTTTAACGGCCATTAAATGGCGGTTAAATGCAAATTGATACACAAGAAAATTTAGTTAAGTGGTGGGAGTTTAAGTTATCAGTTGACATACTCCCCATAGCTAAAGCTAGGGGCTTTACGGCGCGAGTGGTAAATTTTTCATGCTATCACCCGCCCCTACACTCTTTTGTTAACATATCTTTATAAACCTTGCGATCAAGCTTATACAGCGGGGTTATTCCCTTAATATCTGAAACATTCAAACCATATATCCAGCCGCCGCCCATGCTAATTGCTAAATTATCTTCTTCTTCACCACTACACGCGGCAAAATCATAGCCAGAAAAAACCCCCTCAATAGTAGTGCCTTCATCGCAAATTTGATCATTGATTAGAGTAACTCTAACAAACCAGCCTAAGTATTTTATATGATCTTCTAGTTTAATCATTATCGCCCCTAACAAAAGGCACAATGTGCATACCTCTTTTATTAAAATGCACCTTACTAAAATTTGTCTTTGTTTTTTCTTTTATCCCACCAAATGGCACAACTATGCCTTCAAATTCTGGGTGTTCAATAATTATTTTTTTGTCCCATGTGCGCTTTTCCCCCCGTATGGCCGCCGTTTGCTTTATCCACCCCCTAACTTGCTCAATACTTGGCGCTTTAGTGTAGTAACTGCGCCCTTGCTTATAATTTGGGCTATCTAATACATGCAAATCCTGCCTATCATCTAAACTTAATAAAGCTAGCGCGCTTTTAATTGTGTTTAAAACTCTTTGGGTAAAGGGGTAAGGCTTTTCAGCGGGGGCGCGTTTGGCTAATTCGTCAAAATCTAATTTCTTAATCTCAAAGCCCGATTTTAACGGAGGCGCCTCCGTGAAATGTTCTAGCCCCACTAACTCCGTACCTTGAATCTCTAATTCA
>NZ_CABIKG010000047.1 GCF_902196125.1 Helicobacter suis | reverse complement strand
TAGCCATAACCGCCTTAAAGCTAGAATCAAACTAGCTAAGCTACACAGAAAAATTAAGTTTTTAAGAACGGACTTTTTCTATAAACTAGCTAACTATTTAGCCAAACAATACACCCATGTTTTCATTGAGGATTTGAATATGAAAGCGATGCAAAGGTTGTGGGGTAGAAAGATTAGCGATCTAGCTTTTAGTGAGTTTATATCTATCCTAGAGAGAAAAACACAGGTGCATAAGATTGATAGATTTTATCCAAGCTCTAAGACTTGTTCTAATTGTGGGGCACTCAAAGAGGATTTAAGCCTAAAGGATAGGGTATTTAATTGCCACTCTTGTGGCTTTTCTTTGGATAGAGATTTAAACGCAAGTATTAATATTCATAGAGTTGGGGCATCAACTCTTGGAGTAGAGGCTGTAAGACCCGCCTAGCGGGCAAACCTTGATGATCCCAGAATCCCCTAGCTTTAGCTATGGGGAGTATGTCAAAAGATCAAAGCATGCGACTAGAACACCAATACCTAAAAGATTGGGAGTTTGTTAGCCATGTTAGAGAGTTAATGGCTAAAGAGGAGTTATTAAAAAAAGGCATTATAGAAATGCCTACACAAAATACTAAAGCCTATGAGGTGAGTTAATGGGATTAATCAACCAAATAACAGATTTTGCTAAGCAACTTAAAGGTGTAGCCAATGAGAGCACACAAGAAGGAGTTGAGCAAGTAGCCAAAGAGGGCGCTAGCAAGGCTAAGGAATTTGTAGATCAAAACAAAGACGCGGTTAAAGACTTTATAGATCAAGGGCAAGAGGCAGTAAAAGAAGTTGCACAAGAAGGAGCGCAAAAGGCTAAAGACTTCTTACAAAATACAATTGACATACTCCCCATAGCTAAAGCTAGGGGATTCTAGGATCATCAAGGCTTGCCAGCTAGGCGGGTCTTACAGCCTCTACTCTAAGAGTTGATGCCCCAACTCTATGAATATTAATACTTGCGTTTAAATCTCTATCCAAAGAAAAGCCACAAGAGTGGCAATTAAATACCCTATCCTTTAG
>NZ_CABIKG010000046.1 GCF_902196125.1 Helicobacter suis | reverse complement strand
AAAGCTAGCGCGCTTTTAATTGTGTTTAAAACTCTTTGGGTAAAGGGGTAAGGTTTTTCAGCTGGGGCGCGTTTGGCTAATTCGTCAAAATCTAATTTTTGAATTGTAAAGCCCGATTTTAACGGAGGCGCCTCCGTGAAGTGCTCTAAACCGGTTAATTCTGTACCTTGAATCTCTAATTCATACCACCGCCCTAACTTTTGCCCCACTAGTTTTCTTGTATCTTTATGAGTGGCTAATAAGAGCGGAGAGTCTAAGACTTCCCTAGCTAAGAAAAAATCAAAGAGATCATTAGCCGGGTTAGCTTTAAGTGTTTTAGCTTTTAGAGTAATAGGCATGATCTCTAAATTTCCAAAGCGCAAATTACCGCCATTTTTAGAAAGCCTAATTAATTCTTTAAATCTTGCTTTTTTAGTGGCGATATTTTGTAAGATACCTTTAAGTAGGCTTGTGGCTTTTGAGTTGCCCGCGTAAGTGGCTAATTTATTTTTAAAAAAATTAGCTAAGAATTTATAATTATCCCTTTCAAATCCGCCCGCCTCAGTACCGCCCTCTTGTGGGATATTTTGCGTAGGGCTTATGCCTTTGCTCTTAATTTGCCTTTCGCTCCACATTTGCAACTCACACCGACAACCCCAATCAAGCGGCGGGGTGTGGGTTTGCCAAAAGGGGTGTTTTCTTGGCAAACATACATTATCAAAGGCTAAATGCCGCGCGGCGCTATCATGGCGGCTATGGAATACATAGTACCACCCATCGCCATTACTACTATCAACAATTGGCGGGGCACTCTCATAACGCATTAATTTACCCCTAGCATTGGCATAAATTAAATTATATTTAAATATCCTCTCAAGGCGCTTTTTATTGATTGTTTCTAAGAGTTGGGGGTTAGTTTTAACAAACTGGCTAAAACTTTGCCCCTTAGCTAAAGCTTTCTCTAGTGCACTTTGATAGGCAACTAAAGTATCAATTTTACTTATTCCACTAATGCTAAAAGCTCTTAAATATTCCTCAAATTTAAAATTAGCCCCATTGGGGATTAGCTGGGG
>NZ_CABIKG010000045.1 GCF_902196125.1 Helicobacter suis | reverse complement strand
GGGCTTGTTGTGGCGCTAGTTTGCACTTTAGGCACAGAAATAACGCCACTAGCTTTTTTATCCACTTTAGTGGCGCTAGTGAGTGGCTGAAAGTCTTTAGCTAAGGCCTTGATCTCAGCCCTTAGCGCGTTTCTAGTGGCTTTAATAGAGTTTGTGGCATTTTTGAGAAACTCCGGAGCAAAGCGCCCAAGTCCTTTGGTGGCTACCTCCATAATGCCGGAAAAGACCTCCACATAATAAAGCCCAAAAGCTTTCATGCCAATTTTTAAGGCGTTAATAAAGTTATGCCATAGGGCTTTAAGCGTGGTTAGGGATTTTTCCCAAAGTGAGCGCATTGACTTAGCTAAATCTTGCCAATTTAGCGCGATCTCTACAATACCCGCAATTAATACCGGGAATGCTAAAGACTTAAAGGCTAGCCCAATACCTCTAATACTTAGCGCAAACACTCCCCCCGCGCTAGCTGCTGCACTAGTATAAGCGGTGTAGGCCTTAGTGGCAACACTGACCGCTAAAACTTGCACTTTATAGGCTAAAAAGCCCGCGCCTAGCGCAATGATCACACTTTTATAGCGCGCTAGAGCGCTCAAAATATCTTTAAATAGGTTTTTATTTTGATCAAGGACTGAAGTCCAGCCAGCTAAAGTCTTTTTAATGCTTTCAAAATAAGGTTCTAATGCGGCTTGTTTAGCATTATTAAAAGCATTTGTAAAATTACTCCAAGTTTCCTCAAAACTCCCCGCTGTAAGCTTAGCTGTTTCTTTAAACTTGCCCATTTTTTCTAGCATGAGATTTGCTAAATTGCCCTCATTTTTGGCCTTAGCCATGGCCTCCGTAGTTAAACCCAAAGAGTTGACAAAACGCCCAAAGTCTGTAGCTGTTGCAACTGTGCCAGCACCCAAACTATCTAGCGTAGCTTTAAGGCTATTGACATCAGCCCCGCTAACTTGCGCGGTGTAGGCTATTGCCTCCATAACCTTTAATGCATCTTTAAGCCCCATTGATTTAGCCGCAGTGGAATAGAAAGACTTGAACATGCCCCCTAAATCATCAAGGTTAAACTTAGTAGCTAATTGGATACGATCTAATTCTTTGTAGGTGTTAG
>NZ_CABIKG010000044.1 GCF_902196125.1 Helicobacter suis | reverse complement strand
GTTATTATTACTTTTATACTTGATATATTTCATGCAGTGTATTATACAAAATATTTATCAAATAATACATTAAAAGGGTTGTATCTCATCATATGCTCTGACGAGCATGCGCCTTAATCCGCTTAGCTAAAGCTAGGGCTTTACGGCGCGAGTGGTAAAGTTTTAGCCCTTTTGTGGTTTAGACAAGATAGAGAAACCCCGCCTAAAAGTGAGTTAGCAAGAGCTTATGAACAAAAAGCGCGCTTTGCTAGTGTAGATGAGCAATATAAAGCACAAAGAGCGTATGAGGACTACCTAGTGCAATATTGGGGGTGCTTTAGTGTGTATCTACTTGATGAAAGCACTAATCTAAGGCCGCTTAATGAGGCGCTAGAGAAATTTGACCACATCAAGTATCACGCCATGATTATTGATAGAAAAGACTACACATACCAAGAAACCGCCATTCAAATTAGAAGTGCGGATCAAATCTTTAGCAATAGTATAGGTGAGAACTTAAGTAGCTTAGAATTGCAAAGACAAAAGATATTTAAAAGCTTTGTGCGGGCTAAGTTAGTAGAGCAAGAGAGGGCGATATTTAGCCAAGATTAACACATTCTTATCACTAAAGCTAGGGGCTTTAGCGCGCAATGGGTAAATAGATTGGAGGGAACAAAAAAAAGAAAGAGAAAAGGTTAAGCTTAAAGCGCTTTAATGTTAGGTGGTTAAAGCGGTTAGATAGGAGGCCTAGCGCGCTTAAAAATATAGCCAAACTAGATTAATAAAGCCCACACAGAGCCACACAAAACCACAAAATGACCCCCACCCCTAGCTAAGAGTAAAAGGGCTTATAAGCTTGACAGGTTAGTTTAAAAAGGCTATGATTAAAGGCGTTAGGGTTAGATGATGTGCCGAAGTGTGGCAAAGTGTGCCAAAGTGTGGCAAATGAGGTTAAAAAAGGGAGGTTTAGGGAAGTAAATAGCCCCTTAAATAGGGGCTTAGGGTGGAATGGGGGGAGGGTGAAAGGTATAAATTATATCCACGAGTAAGATGCCGCTATCATCAAATCTTTTATACACATCGGGGATCTCCTCAAGGGGGACAAACTTTAGTCTAGCAACATTGGATCTATTTT
>NZ_CABIKG010000043.1 GCF_902196125.1 Helicobacter suis | reverse complement strand
CAAATAGGATTGAGAAAGCAAACACGGAAGAGCCTCCCGCGTTAGATTTAGGGATTGATGAAAGCGAAATTATGGAGCTTTTAGATCAAGTGGCGGGGGTGTTGTAGTTATTCTGTCTCATCTTGTATATCTTGAATTTCTGAAGGCCTTAACCCATAAAACACCCCGCTATAAGCTACATTTATATAATCTTCCTCTTCCCCGTTCCCCGGAGACCAACTAAAATATCTAATGCGCGCACCCCTCCAAATACTGCCGTCTTTAAAAATAATCTTAACTTGATCTTTATAACTCCCGTAATCTCTATTAATCATGTTCACCTTTCAGCGCGACTGGCACAATATGAAAGCCTTTTTTATTGAAATGTAGCTTACTTTTATACACCTTAACCGGGGCTTTTGATTTATCAAAAAATGGCATAACCACCCCCTCAAAATCAGGGTGGCTAATAATGCCATGCTTATTCCATGTACCTCGTTTTTTGTCTACATCAATTTCTAAGCTTTCCTTAATCCACCCCCTAACCTCCTCAATACTTGGCGCTTTAGTGTAGTAACTACGCCCTTGCTTATAATTTGGGCTATCTAATACATGCAAATCCTGCCTATCATCTAAAGTTAACAAAGCTAGCGCGCTTTTAATTGTGTTTAAAACTCTTTGGGTAAAGGGATAAGGTTTTTCAGCTGGGGCGCGTTTGGCTAGCTCATCAAAATCTAATTTCTTAATCTCAAAGCCCGATTTTAACGGAGGCGCCTCCGTGAAATGTTCTAGCCCCACTAACTCCGTACCTTGAATCTCTAATTCATACCAACGCCCTAACTTTTGACCCACTAGTTTTCTACTATCTTTATGAGTGGCTAACAAAAGCGGAGAGTCTAGCACTTCCCTAGCTAAGTAAAAATCAAAAAGATCATTAGCTGGGTTAGCTTTAAGTGTTTGAGCTTTAAGAGTAATAGGCATGATCTCTAAATTTCCAAAACGCAAACTACCGCCATTTTTAGAAAGCCTAATTAATTCTTTAAATCTTGCTTTTTTAGTGGCGATATTTTGTAAAATGCTTTTAAGTAAACTTGTAGCTTTTGGGTTATTTGCGTAAGTAGCTAGCTTGTTTTTAAAGAAATTAGCTAAGAATTTATAATTATCCCTTTCAAATCCTCCCGCTTGAGTTCCCCCCTCTTGTGGGATATTTTTAGTTAGGCTTATGCCTTTGTTTTTGATCTGTCTTTCGCTCCACATTTGCAACTCACACCGACAGCCCCAATC
>NZ_CABIKG010000042.1 GCF_902196125.1 Helicobacter suis | reverse complement strand
TATCCACGAGTAAGATGCCGCTATCATCAAATCTTTTATACACATCGGGGATCTCCTCAAGGGGGACAAACTTTAGTCTAGCAACATTGGATCTATTTTTAATGGAAAAATTAGTAAAAAAATGCCCTGCTGCGCGCACTAACTGGCGTTTGGGGTTTAAATACCAATACACACTATTAAAACCCGGTCTTACCTTATTTTGTGCAAAATAGGGAATGCAAGCGGTGCTGATGGGGAGTGTAACATTGGAGAGAATGATAAATTTCTTTTTACTTTTAATAAGAATCTGCCAATATTCAATCGCACGCGAAAAGGGCGGATTGGTGCAGACAATATCAGCTTGCTCATTCAAGATTCTTAGCGATTCTGCCTCTTCAAAGCCGCCTCTGTAGTTAGCTGGGGTGTGCTTTATTTCATGTGCGCCCTCTTTGGTGAAAATGTAACCTTTTACACCGGCATTGAATAAGTCCTGTTGGCTACCATAATGCGTACAAATGAGTTTCTTAAGTTTTAATCTGAAAAAGTGCCTTAAAAAATAGAGAGCAAAAGCAGATGAATCTGTATAATCTCTCCTATCTCCTATAGCATCATCGCAGTTACAAAACACAACTTTATTTTGCCATATCTTTAAAGGATAGTTTGACAACTCTCTTTCCACATCTTCATATCTTGTATAAAATTCATCATCTTTAACTTTCTTGGCTTTATTTAAAACATCAACCCTTACAAGTCCTCGCTCTTGCAGGCTAGGCGTGGTGATGGGCTTGACTTCTTGCTTTTGCTTAGGCGGCTTGCTACTAACTTTTGTAATAAAATGTACATGCGCGCTAATAAAGCTAACATAGGTTTCAAAAAGACTTGGGTTAAAAAAGTAAATCTCTCTATGCTGTTGTTCTCTTAAATGCGAAAATGCGTCTTTCACATCTTGCTCGATTTGGCGCATATTAGCAACCTCACATGTAAAAAGATAGCTATAGGTCTGCTCGCTTGACTTACCCGTGATATGGTTATATTCTTTTAGCCGTCTCTCTAGGTTATTTGTAATGCCTATTTTACACTTGCTTTTTTCTAGGTTAGATTGGATTATGTAGAGATATTGTTTCATGCGCTTCCTAAAGATTTAAAGAAAAAGTTCTTTAGTATTTTAACACACACGAAGCGCTGGTAGATTGATGGATCAATGAGTATAAATAGCTATTTAGCTTTTTAACAACCCCCCGCATCACCCTACTTTCCCACTCTTGCAAAGAGCAGTATCATCGGCGTTAGAGAGCTTGACTTCCAGGTTCGGGATGGAGCTGGGTATTTCCTCT
>NZ_CABIKG010000041.1 GCF_902196125.1 Helicobacter suis | reverse complement strand
TTGCACCCCGCTTTTAGCCTGCATATTAGGCTTAATATCTGAAGTCTTGATCACCACAAAATCTAAGGGGTAGATATGGGCATCATCTAGGCTAATACTACTTGAATAGTTGTTTAACTTTTGCATAGCAATAGTTTGCCCTATCTCAATGGGTCTTTCATTTTCTTTAAGGCCGGATAGGCTTTTAGATTCGTCAATAGCCTTTTGATTTTGCCTTATAGCTTTAATCGCCTCATCTGCTTTTAGCCCTAAAGCTCTAGCCTCTTTAATCACTTCAGCGGTACTCTTAGGTGCTGTATCCTCTAAAAAAAGTCTTTGGTTTTGCTCTTTAAGCGCTTTAAACTCCGCATAACTTAAACCCTTAGCTTTAGCCTCCTTATAAATCTCTGATGTGCGTTTGTAGGGGAGTAGTTTAGGCTCTTGACTTTTAAGGGGGGATTGTGTAGCTTGAATACTACTTGATAAAGGTTTGTCAATGGACGATTCAATCTTTCCCTTACCCCCTGAAAAATTAGATTTTTCACTTAATGTAGAATCTGGGCGGTTGTATGCTGTATCTGATGCAAAAGTTGCATCGGATAATGCGGAGTTTGAGTATGATTTTAAAGGCAAAGTCTGGGTGCGGTTTGAGTCTACAAGAGACTTTCTAACTAATACGGACTTTTCAGAATTTGAGGATACAAAGGATCTTACTGCAAATGAAGTTAGATCGTTAATATCTAAGTCCATGCCTTGAGCAAGTCGCCGACTTTCTGCCTTTAATTTTAATATTTGCTCATCTGGTAGTGTCTGCTTTACCTCCTGCTCCCTTAGCACATGGTAGTTACTATCCATTTGCTTTTTAATGTTCCAATTCTTAGCCGTGTGTAGCTGTATCTCAGAAGGCACGCCGTTAAACTCAAATTGTATATGCACACCTTTATACCCGCTCTCTTTGTGCTGTAATTCTATTGTAGGCTTAATCCCTCTTGATTTTAAACTATCCTCTAGCCTTACTAACTCTGTATCCAAATGGGTTCTATCTTTACTAATTACTGCCCCTCTTAGATAATCACTTATTTTACTTATATCCCCCTGTTTGCGCGCAATCTTACTTTCAATGCTAGCTTCACTTTTAAGGATTTGGCCTAATTCTAAGGAATTATTAGCACTCTTAAGATTTTCTAAAAACCCTTTAAACTCCACCTCTTGAGCTTTAGCTATGTTATAAAGTTCTGTAGCTTTTGCTTTAAAATCTTGACTTTCTAAAGCCTTTACATCTGCTTCACTCTCTAAAGCCTTAACATTCTGTTCTGCCGTTTCATTCCGTAAACCTCTAGCATTTACAGGCGCTTCACTTTGTAGAGCTCTTGCCTCATTTACAGGCGCTTCACTTTGTAGAGTTTTTGTCTCTATATTTGCTTGAGTTGTTCCACTGCTAGCACTGCTAACACTCCCCCCACTCTCTGTATTAGGTGTAGTGCTTACTTCTCTATTAGGCTTTAATTCCGTGCTTACTCCCCCTCCCCCACTCTCTGTACTTCTTGGTAGTGCTTGC
>NZ_CABIKG010000040.1 GCF_902196125.1 Helicobacter suis | reverse complement strand
GTTATTATTACTTTTATACTTGATATATTTCATGCAGTGTATTATACAAAATATTTATCAAATAATACATTAAAAGGGTTGTATCTCATCATATGCTCTAAAGAGCATGCGCCTTATATCCCCATAGCTAAAGCTAGGGGCTTTACGGCGCGAGTGGGTAAAATCTTAAGCGCGTGGTTTTGTAAAATACTTAAGCTATAAATCTGTGTTTCTAATTCTCTTGTGGCTAATTCTTTGCGTGTATCTAGGCTATCTAATTGTGCTTTTAGCACCTCCTCATAATAGCCCTTAATCTCTTGCACACTTAGCCGCGTTAACACCTCATTACAGGCGCTTTTAATTTGTTCTTTGAGTAACTCCGGTTCTTGTGCTAAAAAGCTATAATCTAGGCTTTCTAAAGCATTTTTCACAAGTGGGATTAAAGACTTTTCAAGCTTAGTATTAGCCTCTTGCTCTAGGTTTGCTAAAATATCCTTAGCTTTTTGCTCGATCTTATCTTGTTCACTCACAACAAAGTCTAAACACTGATCTAGCGCCTTTTGAGTCTGTGTTTTTAGTGTGGGCAACTGCTCTGCCTCTAAATGGCTTTTTAACTCCTGCTTTAGCCCACTCTCAAGCGCTTTTAATAGATTCTCCCTTTCTTGATCGTTGAGTATCTCACTCTTTAGCGCCTCCTTAGCTACTAACTCTTTGCTTTGCTCAACCATGCTAGGTAACTGCTTAAGCCCTTCAAGTTTAAGGCTATCCACTGCCTTTTTAACTTCCTCGTTGAAGTTCTCTTTAAGTGTTTCTAATTGTTCTTTAGCACATTGCTTCAAACTCTCTTGAGTGATAGCCTCTTGAATAGTGCTAGCCTCTTGCTTAATCTCTTGGCTTATAAATTCCTTAAGCTCTTGTTTGGCTAAGTTGATGATCTCCGCTCTTTGCTTTTTAGCCTCCTCCAACTCATTTAGTAATTCTTGGATTTTGTTATAAAGCTCCATGCTAATACTCCTTTAAACCTTAATAACGCCATTCTAGCGCGTTACTTGGGGGCTTTCAAGGGTTAGGTTTTGCCTCATCTTTAGTGCAAAACTCTAAATCTTTCTCAAGTCTTTCAGTGTAGATCAACAACTCTTTAAGATAATCTACAAAATGCAAACTCTTAGGCGGTCTTTCTGGTTTGATAATATTACACTTAGTGGGGATATAAACCTTTTGATAGACTATGCGGGGGGTGCATGCGGTGAGTAGGAGGGGTTAGGGTAAGGGTTAGGGGGTGGTGTTTGTTGACTTTTAAAAGGTTGTTAGTTATTATCGTGGAATGCCTCTGTTGACTAGAGTACCCCATGTCAACTTTTAAGGCGTGCTTGGTCGGACATCTGCACGCGGGGGCTTGTCAACCTTATAAGCGGTTATGATCCAATAATTATTACCTTGTTTATCCCACCCTTGCGATAATCCGACTTTAAAGTTTTCGTTGTATTTTGCGTAATGAATAGTTTTTATACCCCGTACTTCTTTAAGCTCCCCATTTTTTACTATTTCCTCTAACCCATTGCCTAACTTCTCATAAGCACTATTCCCCTCAAATGGGCTAAAGTCATCTAGGTGTTTTTCTA
>NZ_CABIKG010000039.1 GCF_902196125.1 Helicobacter suis | reverse complement strand
TTGCACCCCGCTTTTAGCCTGCATATTAGGCTTAATATCTGAAGTCTTGATCACCACAAAATCTAAGGGGTAGATATGGGCATCATCTAGGCTAATACTACTTGAATAGTTGTTTAACTTTTGCATAGCAATAGTTTGCCCTATCTCAATGGGTCTTTCATTTTCTTTAAGGCCGGATAGGCTTTTAGATTCGTCAATAGCCTTTTGATTTTGCCTTATAGCTTTAATCGCCTCATCTGCTTTTAGCCCTAAAGCTCTAGCCTCTTTAATCACTTCAGCGGTACTCTTAGGTGCTGTATCCTCTAAAAAAAGTCTTTGGTTTTGCTCTTTAAGCGCTTTAAACTCCGCATAACTTAAACCCTTAGCTTTAGCCTCTTTATAAATCTCTGATGTGCGTTTGTAGGGGAGTAGTTTAGGCTCTTGACTTTTAAGGGGGGATTGTGTAGCTTGAATACTACTTGATAAAGGTTTGTCAATGTTTCCTTTACCACCCTCTAAACTTTCCTTTTGGTTTAATAAAGATTCTGGGCGATTATACGCGATGTCTGCGTCGGAAGATGTTTCCTTTGAATATGATTTTAAGGGGGGTTTTTGGTCGCCTTTTAAGTCCTCTAAAGACTTTCTAACTAATACAGATTTTTCAGAATATGAATGTTTATCTAAACTTACCACGAATGAAGCAAAGTCTTTAATGTCTAAATCCAAACCTTGAGCTAGCTTTTGACTTTTTTCTGTAAGTGCCTCTATTTCCTTATAAGATAGCGTTCTTTTTACCTCCTGCTCCCTTAGCACATGGTAGTTACTATCCATTTGCTTTTTAATGTCCCAATTTTTCTTAGTATTTAGCTGTATCTCAGAAGGCACGCCGTTAAACTCAAATTGTATATGCACACCCTTATACCCGCTGGCGTTTCTGTGCTGTAATTCTATTGTAGGTTTTATCCCTCTTGATTTTAAACTATCCTCTAGTCTTATTAACTCTGTATCTAAGTGGGCATTATCTTTACTAATTACTGCCCCTCTTAGATAATCACTTATTTTACTTATATCCCCCTGTTTGCGCGCAATCTTACTTTCAATGCTAGCTTCACTTTTAAGGATTTGGCCTAATTCTAAGGAATTATTAGCACTCTTAAGATTTTCTAAAAACCCTTTAAACTCCACCTCTTGAGCTTTAGCTATGTTATAAAGTTCTGTAGCTTTTGCTTTAAAATCTTGACTTTCTAAAGCCTTTACATCTGCTTCACTCTCTAAAGCCTTAACATTCTGTTCTGCCGTTTCATTCCGTAAACCTCTAGCATTTACAGGCGCTTCACTTTGTAGAGCTCTTGCCTCATTTACAGCCGCTTCACTTTGTAGCGCTCTTGCCTCTATATTTGCTTGAGTTGTTCCACTCTCTGTATTAGGGGTTGTGCTTACTTCTCTATTAGGCTTTAATTCCCCACTAGTGCTTAATCCCTCAGATTGTGTACTTCTTGGTAGTGCCCCCTCAATCTCTCTAAGTAGGGCTTTAGTGGCATTATTAAATTCCACTCTATTGGCGATTCTGTTTAGATTTTGTTTAAAGCTTTCTATGCTATGGCTTTTATTTAAGGCGGCCTTAATGTGGTATCTGAGTGCTGCTGCGCTGACCTTATCATTAAAGGCTTTAGCA
>NZ_CABIKG010000038.1 GCF_902196125.1 Helicobacter suis | reverse complement strand
AGTGGAACAACTCAAGCAAATATAGAGGCAAGAGCGCTACAAAGTGAAGCGGCAGAAGTGGGGCAACAAGAGGCAAGAGCGCTAGAGAGTAGCAAAGTTAAGGGAGCAAGTGAAGCGCCTGTAAATGAGGCAAGAGCTCTACAAAGTGAAGCGCCTGTAAATGCTAGAGGTTTGCAGAATGAAACGGCAGAAGTGGGGCAAAGTGTTAAGGCTTTAGAGAGTGAAGCAGATGTAAGGGCTTTAGAAAGTCAAACGCCTGTAAAAGTACAAGATGAAGCGGGGCAGAGTGGAGGAAGTGAAACACTCCCCACTAAAACTAAATTAGAAAGAGAATTAAGCCCACAAGAAATACATGAAGTGATTAGTAAGTGGGATTTAAAAAACCCCAGCCCTAAAGATAGGCTATTAATCGGTAGAGTGCAGGGGGAGGAGTTAGAACAACTAGCTAAAGAATTTAAGTTTAAGGGCAATTATGCGCTAGCTAGAGAAATAGACGCCCAGCATGTAGCCCATGCCTTAAATAGACATAGTAACATTAGCGTAGAGACCTCCCGCAATCAAATACCAATCACGCTTGAGGACATCACTAACTACCCAAATATTATTAAGAATGCAGAAGTTAGAGAAGTTGAGCGGGATAGCATTGTTTATAAGAAACAGATAAACGGGCATTACGTAGTTGTAGAGGAAGCGCTAACAAGCCAGAACAAGATAAGATTTGTAACGATGTGGAAATCAAAGGGGACTATCACGACCCCCCCTACGCCTTCCTCAAAGGGATACGACTTAGACCGAACTCTAAGCGGGAGTTATGATAAGCCTAACCCTACCACTCCACCCCTTAAAAGTCAAGAGTTTAAAGCAAAAGCTACAGAACTTTATAACATAGCTAAAGCTCAAGAGATAGAGTTTAAAGAGTTTTTAGAAAATCTTAAGAGTGCTAATAATTCTTTAGAATTAGGCCAAATCCTTAAGAGTGAAGCTAGCATTGAAAGTAAGATTGCGCGCAAACAAGGAGATATAAGCGCAATAAGCGACTATCTAAGAGCGGCTATTATTAGTAAGGATAAAACCCACTTAGATACAGAGTTAGTAAGGCTAGAGGATAGCTTAAAGTCAAGAGGGATTAAACCTACTATAGAACTACACCACCGCGATTCAGGTTATAAAGGTGTGCATGTACAATTTGAGTTTAACGGGGTGCCTTCTGAGATACAGCTACATACGGTTAAGAGTTGGCGGATCAAAAAAAGATTAGACCCACTCTATCACGAACTAAGAGAACATGAAATTAAAAACACACTAACGCCGGAGGAAGTAGAAAATATCAGGGCAGCAAGCCGGCAACT
Organism: Helicobacter suis; assembly: GCF_902196125.1. GTDB lineage: Bacteria > Campylobacterota > Campylobacteria > Campylobacterales > Helicobacteraceae > Helicobacter > Helicobacter suis_B. The sequence goes on along the minus strand of NZ_CABIKG010000038.1, from coordinate 391 downwards.
TGGTCAAGATTCAGATTTAGATATTAAGGCTCTTACTTCATTTGCGGTTAAATCAGATAGCGCCTCCAACTCTGAAAAATCTGTATTAGTTAGAAAATCCGCAACAGATTTAAACTTAACCCAACAACCTTTAGAAAAGTCAAATTCATATCCGCCATCTGTAGTAGATTTAGATGTAAAATCTAACGCATACAACCGCCCAGATTCTACATTAAGTGAAAAATCTAATTTTTCAGGGGGTAAGGGAAAGATTGAATCGTCCATTGACAAACCTTTATCAAGTAGTATTCAAGCTACACAATCCCCCCTTAAAAGTCAAGAGCCTAAACTACTCCCCTACAAACGCACATCAGAGATTTATAAAGAGGCTAAAGCTAAGGGTTTAAGTTAT
>NZ_CABIKG010000037.1 GCF_902196125.1 Helicobacter suis | reverse complement strand
CTCCAACACCTAAGCAAGAGAGCCTTGAGCCTGTGGCCCTTGCAACCAAATGCAAGGGCATTTCTCTAAGAAAGGAGGTGATCCAACCGCAGGTTCACCTACGGTTACCTTGTTACGACTTCACCCCAGTCGCTGTGTGTGCCGTGGGCAGTAGCTGCTTTAGCATCCTGACTTAAGGCAAACACAACTCCCATGGTGTGACGGGCGGTGAGTACAAGACCCGGGAACGTATTCACCGCAACATAGCTGATTTGCGATTACTAGCGATTCCAGCTTCATGCAGGCGAGTTGCAGCCTGCAATCCGAACTAGGAGGTGTTTTATAGATTAGCTCTGCCTCGCGGCTTTGCATCTCTTTGTGCACCCCATTGTAGCACGTGTGTAGCCCTAGGCGTAAGGGCCATGATGACTTGACGTCGTCCTCACCTTCCTCCTGCTTACGCAGGCAGTCTTCTTAGAGTGCGCAGCATAACCTGTTAGCAACTAAGAAAAAGGGTTGCGCTCGTTGCGGGACTTAACCCAACATCTCACGACACGAGCTGACGACAGCCGTGCAGCACCTGTTTTCAGGGTCTAGCAAGCTAGACACTCCCCTATTTCTAGGGAATTCCTTCAATGTCAAGCCTAGGTAAGGTTCTTCGTGTATCTTCGAATTAAACCACATGCTCCACCGCTTGTGCGGGTCCCCGTCTATTCCTTTGAGTTTTAATCTTGCGACCGTACTCCCCAGGCGGGATGCTTAAGGCGTTAGCTGCATTACTGGAAAGACAAAGCCTCCCAACAACTAGCATCCATCGTTTAGGGCGTGGACTACCAGGGTATCTAATCCTGTTTGCTCCCCACGCTTTCGTGCAATCAGCGTCAGTGATGTTCTAGCAGGTCGCCTTCGCAATGAGTATTCCTCTTGATCTCTACGGATTTTACCCCTACACCAAGAATTCCACCTACCTCTCCCACACTCCAGAAGGATAGTTTCAAATGCAGTTCTATGGTTAAGCCATAGGATTTCACACCTGACTTGTCCTCCCGCCTACGCACTCTTTACGCCCAGTGATTCCGAGTAACGCTTGCACCCTCCGTATTACCGCGGCTGCTGGCACGGAGTTAGCCGGTGCTTATTCGTTAGATACCGTCATTATCTTCTCTAACAAAAGGAGTTTACAATCCTAAAACCTTCATCCTCCACGCGGCGTTGCTGCTTCAGGGTTTCCCCCATTGAGCAATATTCCCTACTGCTGCCTCCCGTAGGAGTCTGGACCGTGTCTCAGTTCCAGTGTGTCCGTTCACCCTCTCAGGCCGGATACCCGTCATAGCCTTGGTGAGCCTTTACCTCACCAACAAGCTGATAGGACATAGACCAATCCTTTAGCGATAAATCTTTCCCTCGTAAGGTAGTATTTGGTATTAATCACCATTTCTAGTGGCTATTCCAAACTAAAGGGCATGTTATCTATGCATTACTCACCCGTGCGCCACTAATCCACCTAGCAAGCTAGGCTTCATCGTTCGACTTGCATGTATTAGGCACGCCGCCAGCGTTCACTCTGAGCCAGGATCAAACTCTCCATAAAGTTAAATCCTACAACTGGCTCAAGATCACTCAAGTTTTAACTAGTTTAACAGAGTAGCTCAACTAGAGTTCTTAAGCCAAAAACAAAAATCAAAAAGTAAAAACAAACTTTGGCTACAAGACTCTCTTGCTTAAATGTCAAAGATCGCTTGCCTTTAGCATTGCTATTTAGAGCATTTGCTATTTAGCAAAAGGGGCATTTTATAGTTTTTAAGCTTAAGGGGGGCTTA
>NZ_CABIKG010000036.1 GCF_902196125.1 Helicobacter suis | reverse complement strand
ATCTTGTGTTATTTTGGGCTCTAGTAGCTTTCTCTTGCTCTCTTAATGCCTTAAACTCTATATAACTTAAACCCTTAGCTTTAGCCTCTTTATAAATCTGCCAATCGCCTTTATAGGGGAGTAGCTTAGGGTGTTGTATCACTTCTACATCAATGTAGTTATTGTAGTTATTAAACTCTTGACTTTTAAGGGGGGGAGTGGTAGGGTTAGGCTTATCCTTCTGAACTAGATCGGTTCCATGTTCAGACTTAGCCGCGACTTGGTCGAACTTCTGCGCGGGGGATTTTTTATAAGCCGTTACTATCCAATAGTTATCTCCTTCATGTTTCCACCCTTGCGTTAAACCTACTCTGAATTCTTGTTTGTCTTTTTTTAAGATAATGGTTTTTACTCCGGCTTGATTTGAAACTAATTTTCCATTTCTTACTATTTCCTCTAACCCATTGCCTAATTTCTCATAAGCACTATTCCCCTCAAATAGGCTAAAGTCATTTAGGTGTTTTTCTACAATCTTACTTAGCCCATAGCCTTGTAATTTACCTTTTTGATCTCTAATTTCCCCCCACACCAAATCTATATCGCCTAAATCCTCCCTATAAAACGCCCCGGCTACTTGTCCCTCTTTAGTCTCTAGTAGTTTAGCAATTGCGCCTTTTGGATCATGGTAAAACTGCTCAAAGTTTGTACCAAAGGCTTTATTGTGGGGGATAGCTTGACTTTTAAGGGGGGGAGTGGTAGTTTCCTTAGTGGCGGTAGGCAGTTTAGGACTGTAACCGCTATTGCTAGGCATATGGCCTTCAAGATTAAGGCTTGGAGTCGTGTTAGGGCGTTGGCTGTGGGATAGCAATACTTCCTTATTAAGCTTGCCTTTTTGTTTCCACATATCAAAAAATCTTAATTTATCTTGCCCGCTTAACGCCTCCTCTATCACCACTACATGCCCGTTAACTTGCTTAGCATATAGCACGCGCCCATTATCTTGGATATGCTTAAAGTCAGCTTCTTTTATGGTATCTATGTAGTGGCTAATATCCTCTAAGTTAATCGCAATTTGCCCTCTTTGCGCTTCTTTGGCTATATCGCCATGTTGTTTAAGGGCGTGGATTACTTGGTGGGAGTCAATCTCTCGTATTAAGTCCTTTTGCCCTTTAAATTCAAGGGCTTTTGTTAGTTCCTCTGCCTCCTTTGCTTCTACTCTAGCCACTACTAATCTTTGTTTGCCACTCTTATTACTTGTGGGGCTTAAATCCCACTTACTAATCACTTCATGTATTTCTTGTGGGCTTAATTCTCTTTCTAATTTAGTTTTAGTGGGGAGTGTTTCACTTCCTCCACTCTGCCCCGCTTCATCTTGTACTTTTACAGGCGTTTGACTTTCTAAAGCCCTTACATCTGCTTCACTCTCTAAAGCCTTAGTATTCTGCCCCACTTCTGCCGTTTCATTCCGTAAACCTCTAGCATTTACAGGCGCTTCACTTTGTAGAGCTCTTGCCTCATTTACAGGCGCTTCACTTGCTCCCTTAACTTTGCTACTCTCTAGCGCTCTTGCCTCTTGTTGCCCCACTTCTGCCGCTTCACTTTGTAGCGCTCTTGCCTCTATATTTGCTTGAGTTGTTCCACTCTCTGTATTAGGTGTAGTGCTTACTTCTCTATTAGGCTTTAATTCCGTGCTTACTCCCCCTCCCCCACTCTCTGTACTTCTTGGTAGTGCTTGCTCAATCTCTCTAAGTAGGGCTTTAGTGGCATTATTAAATTCCACTCTATTTGCGATTTTGTTTAGGTTTTGTTTAAAGCTTTCTATGCTATGGCTTTTATTTAAGGCGGCTTTTATGTGGTATCTAAGGGCTGCTGCGCTTACCTTATCATTAAAGGCTTTAGCA
>NZ_CABIKG010000035.1 GCF_902196125.1 Helicobacter suis | reverse complement strand
TAGTAGCGGAAGTCTCTTCTTTACTCCTACTTAATGCGGGTTTTTCTTTAAACTCCTTAACTTTAAACTCCTCAAGCATATAACGCTTAGGCTGGCTAGGGTCGTTATTGTTGCTAAAGTGTATTTTTGCCTCAAAGTCCCATACTTTGTTGTTGTAGCTATTTCTAGCGCTTAGAATGATTTTATTATGTGCTACTTCTTTTATATCCCCCTCTAGTATCGTTTTAGTAATGTAGTCTGCTAAATGGGTGTTACGCCATTTTTGAAAGTCTTTATTAGCTCTAATAACTGCCTCTTGTGAAATGGGTGTTAAAAAGTCTTGTGGTTGATCTTTAAACAACTCTAGGCCTTTGTTTGGCTGATCTTTAACACTAGTGCCGGCAATACCCTTAAGTTCAAATTGTGTATACACATCAACCCCGCCTAAATCTTGTCTGTAGAATGCGGGGGCAATTTGGCCACTACTGCGCGTTTTTTCATACATCAAGTGTAAAAGCCCTTCAATGGCCTTTTCTCTCTTGCCATTCCACCTGTAAGTGGTGTAGTTTTTGCCAAAGCTTTTATTAATGGGTAGATCTGTGGATACTCTGTATAAATTATCCCAACTGATATTTTCAGGCTGGTTATAATCTTTGGCCTTTTTAGCTTTAGTCTCTTTTAAGGCCTCTTTTTTAACCATGTCCTCAATGTCTTTTTGTACCCAAGCTTGATGGGCTTTATCTCTTTCTAATTGCTCTAAACGCCATTTGCTTAACTCCTCTTTGCTAAAGCCTAATTGGCCATTATCTATTTGCTTGCTAGTAAACCCCCTTTCTAAATCTATTTTATCGGTTGAATTAACATTTTCAAGCGCGCCTTTTAGCCGTGCTTTATCCCATAATTCTAAGCTCCAATATGGCATATCCTCTTTAGGATCAAAGCTATCTATACGCCTACTCCACTGCACTAGCGCATAAGAATCTGAATCAATCTTTTTAATAAAACTTAATTCACCTCTTAGATTTTGGAGTAGGTAGTCTGGATTTTCTAAAGCGCTTTTGAAGTAGGGCAAAGTTTTAGTGGCATGAATGGGATAGTCTATTCTAATATCCTTAGTAACACTCAAGCTATCTTGATCATAGCTATGTTTTAAAGCCTTTTTCATCTTAGCGGATAGATTAGGAGAATAATTACCCTTTTCTAAGCCTAAATGTTTGCTTAGGGCTTTTTGTAAGTCTGTTTGGTTGTGCGTAAAATTTTTATTGCTCCAATCCTCTTTGATTTTAGTTAGAAGTTCTTGTACTTCTGGGGCTAATTCATCTTGATTTTTAAGGGGGAGGTTGCTACCATTGGAGGCGGTAACTTGGGGTCGTGCGTCTAAGTTGACACTAGGTTTAGGGCTTAGCGAGTCTTCGCTATCTTTAGATAGTCGTAAACCCATGTTGCCGTCATTACTAAAGATTTTATTTTTACTCCACTCTCCATTTTCCTTATACATGGTTTTTAGCTTTAGCTCATTGTGTTTCGTGCTAATGGTTTCTATCACCGTAAAGTACCCGTTGATTTGTTTAGCACTGGCTAATAGCTTTTGGCCGTCTTTGTTTTCTATAATCTTGCTTATATCTGCCTCATTCACAACTTTAGGGTAATCCCTAATATCTTGTATCTCTATGGGTGGTTGTTTGTTTTTAAGATAGTGAATGGAATGTATGCCGTGTTGTTTTTCTACATGGGCAAGTGCACTGCCATTAAAGGTAATTTTAATAGGGTTGTTTGTATCTAGCTTAAGTTGATTGGCTAATTCTAAATCTTTGAGTTCTCCTACCCACACCTTAGCATTATGCTTTTTAACTTGATCTAGTAGTCTATCTGTGATCTCTACCGGTTTAAGCATTCTTAAGGGCTTACTAGTATCTAGCAAGTCTTTAATGTTTTGACTCTCTGCCTTTTTAAACTCAATGTATCTTGTGTTATTTTGGGCTCTAGTAGCTTTCTCTTGCTCTCTTAATGCCTTAAACTCTATATAACTTAAACCCTTAGCTTTAGCCTCTTTATAAATCT
>NZ_CABIKG010000034.1 GCF_902196125.1 Helicobacter suis | reverse complement strand
CTCCCCATTTTTTACTATTTCCTCTAACCCATTGCCTAACTTCTCATAAGCACTATTCCCCTCAAATGGGCTAAAGTCATCTAGGTGTTTTTCTACAATCTTAGATAAACCATAGGGCTTAAGCGGTTTGCCCTTAACATCTTTCAAGTCTTTTAAGTCTGTTGCACTTGCTCCCCACACTAAATCTATATCGCCTAAATCCTCCCTATAAAATGCCCCGGCTACTTGTCCCTCTTTAGCCTCTAGTAGTTTAGCAATTGCGCCTTTAGGATCGTGGTAGAATTCTTTAAAGTTTGTACCAAAGGCTTTATTGTGGGGGATTTCTTGATCTTTTGTTTTAGTAGCGGAAGTCTCTTCTTTACTCCTACTTAATGCGGGTTTTTCTTTAAACTCCTTAACTTTAAACTCCTCAAGCATATAACGCTTAGGCTGGCTAGGGTCGTTATTGTTGCTAAAGTGTATTTTTGCCTCAAAGTCCCATACTTTGTTATTGTAGGTATCTCTAGTGCTTAGAATGATTTTATTATGTGCTACTTCTTTTATATCCCCCTCTAAGATCGTTTTAGTAATGTAGTCTGCTAAATGGGTGTTGCGCCACTTTTGAAAGTCTTTATTAGCTCTAATAATTGCCTCTTGTGAAATGGGTGTTAAAAAGTCTTGTGGCTGATCTTTAAACAACTCTAGGCCTTTGTTTGGCTGATCTTTAACACTAGTGCCAACAATACCCTTAAGCTCAAATTGTGTATACACATCAATTCCGCCTAAATCTTGTCTATAGAATGCGGGGGCAATTTGGCCACTACTGCGCGTTTTCTCATACATCAAGTGTAAAAGCCCTTCAATGGCCTTTTCTCTCTTGCCATTCCACCTAAAAGTAGTGTAGTTTTTGCCAAAACTTGCATTAATGGGCAGGTTTGTGGATACTCTGTATAAATTATCCCAACTGATATTTTCAGGCTGGTTATAATCTTTGGCCTTTTTAGCTTTAGTCTCTTTTAAGGCCTCTTTTTTAACCATGTCCTCAATGTCTTTTTGTACCCAAGCTTGATGGGCTTTATCTCTTTCTAATTGCTCTAAACGCCATTTGCTTAACTCTTCTTTGCTAAAGCCTAATTGGCCATTATCTATTTGCTTGCTCGTAACCCCCCCTTCTAAATCTATTTTATCGGTTGAATTAACATTTTCAAGCGCGCCTTTTAGCCGTGCTTTATCCCATAATTCTAAGCTCCAATATGGCATATCCTCTTTAGGATCAAAGCTACTTAAGCGCCTATTCCACTGCACTAGCGCGTAATTATCTGAATCAATCTTTTTAATAAAGCTTAATTCACCTCTTAGATTTTGGAGTAGATAGTCTGGATTTTCTAGGGTGGTTTTGAAGTAGGGTAGGGTCTTAGTGGCATGAATGGGATAGTCTATTCTAATATCTTTAGTAACACTCAAGCTATCTTGATCATAGCTATGTTTTAAAGCCTTTTTTATATCATCAGATAGATTAGGGGAATAATTACCCTTTTCTAAGTCTAAATGTTTGCTTAGGGCTTTTTGTAAGTCTGTTTGGTTGTGCGTAAAATTTTTATTGCTCCAATCCTCTTTGATTTTAGTTAGAAGTTCTTGTACTTCGGCGGTTAATTCATCTTGATTTTTAAACGCCGGTTTAGTAGCCTCTGCTTTCCCTACTTCGCTATTCAACGCTTTAGCGGATAATTCGGACTTAGCGATTATTGGAAGTTCGGGTAGGGTGCTATATAATACCTCCCCTCCCCCTTTGATCTTGTTTTGGATATTATTAAGCGTTTTGGGTGCATTACTAGCTATGATCCACTCCCCGCTATCATTGCGCGCTACACTAGTAAAATATTTTTTCCCTTCAAGGTCTTTAACAAAGATTAACGCATTATCCACTTGTTTTACTATTGCATCCGCGCTTTCTAAAGTCGGTCTAATATAGGGCAATAACTCTTCTCTGCTCCGTTTAACTAGCTTATACAAACTCCCTTGGGTGAGTTTAATTTGCTCTCCATGTAGCACACCCTCTAAAGCCTCTTTAACTTCTGGGGCAAATTTAGGGATAAAA
>NZ_CABIKG010000033.1 GCF_902196125.1 Helicobacter suis | reverse complement strand
GTGATGGACTGCCTTTTGCATAATGATCCTGCGAGTTGTGGTGTCTGGCAAGGTTAAGTGAAAAACGAGCCGTAGCGAAAGCGAGTCTGAATAGGGCGTTTTAGTCAGATGCTGCAGACCCGAAGCCAAGTGATCTATCCATGGCCAAGTTGAAGTAAGTGTAATAGCTTATGGAGGACTGAACCCGTGCCCATTGAAACGGGCTGGGATGAGCTGTGGATAGGGGTGAAAGGCCAAACAAACTTGGTGATAGCTGGTTCTCTTCGAAATATATTTAGGTATAGCCTCAAGTGGTGGCAAGAGGGGGTAGAGCTCTGATTGGACTAGGGCTGCTCGCCGCAGTACCAAACCCTGTCAAACTGCAAATACCTCTTGTTCTAGCTTGGGAGTCAGGCGGTGGGTGATAAAATCAATCGTCAAGAGGGAAACAACCCAGACTACCAACTAAGGTCCCCAAGTTCTATTCTGAGTGGAAAAAGATGTGTGGTTACTCAAACAACCAGGAGGTTGGCTTAGAAGCAGCCATCCTTTAAAGAAAGCGTAACAGCTCACTGGTCTAGTGATCATGCGCTGAAAATATAACGGGGCTAAGATAGACACCGAAGTTGTAGATTGCACTTGAGTGCAGTGGTAGAAGAGCGTTCTGTGCAGCGTTGAAGGCATACCGGTAAGGAGTGTTGGAGCGCACAGAAGTGAGCATGCAGGAATGAGTAGCGATAAGATGTGTAAGAATCGCATCCGCCGTAAATCTAAGGTTTCCTACGCGATGTTCGTCATCGTAGGGTTAGTCGGGTCCTAAGCCAAGTCTGAAAAGGGTAGGCGATGGCAAATAGGTTAATATTCCTATACCAATTAGGGTGTGCGATGGGAGGACGCATAAAGTTAGGTGAGCCAGCGGATGGAAGTGCTGGTCTAAGGGTCATAGATTAGGAGAGAGGCAAATCCGCTCCTGTATTCAAAACCTAAATAGGCTCCTAGAGATCTTCGGATCAAAGGGAGAATCACTGATACTTTGTGCCAAGAAAAGTCTCTAAGTTTAGCCCTAATTGTCCGTACCGCAAACCGACACAGGTAGATGAGATGAGTATTCTAAGGCGCGTGGATGAACTCTCTTTAAGGAACTCTGCAAACTGACACCGTAAGTTCGCGATAAGGTGTGCCTACGCAAGTAGGTCTCAGCAAAGAGTCCCTCCCGACTGTTTACCAAAAACACAGCACTTTGCTAACTCGTAAGAGGAAGTATAAGGTGTGACGCCTGCCCGGTGCTCGAAGGTTAATTGATGGGGTTAGCAGCAATGCAAAGCTCTTGATCGAAGCCCGAGTAAACGGCGGCCGTAACTATAACGGTCCTAAGGTAGCGAAATTCCTTGTCGGTTAAATACCGACCTGCATGAATGGCGTAACGAGATGGGAGCTGTCTCAAAGAGAGGTCCAGTGAAATTGTAGTGGAGGTGAAAATTCCTCCTACCCGCAGCAAGACGGAAAGACCCCGTGGACCTTTACTATAGCTTAGCACTGCTAATGGGAATGCCATGCGCAGGATAGGTGGGAGGCACTGAAGCAGACACTTTGGTGTCTGTGGAGCCATCCTTGAGATACCACCCTTGGCGTTTTTGTTAGCTAACTGGCCTAAGTCATCCTTAGGCAGGACAATGTTTGGTGGGTAGTTTGACTGGGGCGGTCGCCTCCTAAAGAGTAACGGAGGCTTACAAAGGTTAGCTCATGGCGGTTGGAAATCGCCAGTTGCGTGTAATGGCATAAGCTAGCTTAACTGCAAGAGAGACAACTCAAGCAGAGACGAAAGTCGGTCATAGTGATCCGGTGGTTTCGTGTGGAAGAGCCATCGCTCAAAGGATAAAAGGTACCCCGGGGATAACAGGCTGATCTCCCCCAAGAGCTCACATCGACGGGGAGGTTTGGCACCTCGATGTCGGCTCATCGCATCCTGGGGCTGGAGCAGGTCCCAAGGGTATGGCTGTTCGCCATTTAAAGCGGTACGCGAGCTGGGTTCAGAACGTCGTGAGACAGTTCGGTCCCTATCTGCTGTGGGCGTAGGAAAGCTGAGGAGAGCTGTCTTTAGTACGAGAGGACCGAGATGGACATGCCACTGGTGCACCAGTTGTTCTGCCAAGAGCACCGCTGGGTAGCCACGCATGGTTGTGATAAGAGCTGAAAGCATCTAAGCTCGAAGCCAACTCCAAGATGAGCTTTCCCTGAAGCTTACATGAAGACTACATGTTTGATAGGGTGGGTGTGTAAGTGCAGCAATGCATTAAGCTAACCACTACTAATAAAGCGTTTGGCTTGTTTGCAGCTAAGTTGCACCGCCTTATTGAGTGTATTTGATAAAAACTTAAGGCTTTGTACAAACTTTACATGGGCTATTTAAGTATGGCTTTTAAAGCTTAAGGCTTTAAGCTTGTTAGCTTTTTTCTGTAGCTTTTTTCTAAAGCTTTAGCTTTTTTCTGTAGCTTTTTTAAGCACAATTTAAGCAACAATCAAGCAAACAATCTAGGCTTATTAAGCACGATCTAGGCTTTATTATAGGTCTTACTAAATGTAGGGCTGAAGGTCTTAAGGGCTTAAAGGTGCTAAGAGAGTGTTAAAAATTCTCTTAGGAAATTGCTTAGGATTGCTTAGAGAAATTGCCTAAGTTAGAAAAAGCTTAAGGTGTTAGCAATTTAAGCTTTTGTGTATGGCAAAGTTGCAGGGAAAGCAAAGTTTGCTTTTTGCAAAAGATTAAAGCTTACTCTTTGCAAAAGCTTGTTAAAGGCTTATTAACTTGCAAAAGCTTTGAAAGAAAGCTATACTAGTGAAGCTTTACTAAAGGCTGTGCTAGAAAAGCTTTGCTATAAAAAGCTACACTGAAGAAAGCCTTTGCTAAGAAAGCTACACTAAGAAAAAGCTTGGAAAAAAGCTTCGCTTTTTCTCCCGTGTCCCTAGTAGAGAGGAAATACCCAGCTCCATCCCGAACCTGGAAGTCAAGCTCTCTAACGCCGATGATACTGCT
>NZ_CABIKG010000032.1 GCF_902196125.1 Helicobacter suis | reverse complement strand
TAAAGACTTTCAGCCACTCACTAGCGCCACTAAAGTGGATAAAAAAGCTAGTGGCGTTATTTCTGTGCCTAAAGTGCAAACTAGCGCCACAACAAGCCCTAAATTAGGCGCGCTTGAATGGAATATTAAAAAAGAAGTAGACCCTAAAAAGGCGGAGGAATTAGCTAAAGCTCTGCACGATCTAGCCCGCTCCTCTATGAGTGAATATGCTAAAAAGATTGATGATATTAAGCAAAAAACGCAAGAATGGATTAAGGCTGGGGTTAATAAAAATCTAGCGCTTAAAGAGCAAAAACGCCTAATCGCCGCGCTAAATGAATCTATGGCAAAAGAGAGAAATAGCGCGCAATTAGACTACTTAGAGCAAATGGCTAAGACTAAAATAGAGTTAATGAGCGCGGGATTAGATCAAAATATCGCTAAGGAAAATCTAGCCTATGAACAACAAATACGCCACTTAAATGAGGAGAGCGCTAAAAAGCTTGAAAGCGGAGCGCTTTCCCTTGATCAAATTAATAAGCAATATAACGCCCTTAGTGCTTTGCATAATAAAAAGATCAAAGATATACAAGAGGCGGCACAATTAGAGGCACAAAAGGCCAAAGAAGCCGCCGACGCGCTAGCAATTGCGAATAATCAAGAGTATTTGCAAAACGAGTTAAATATAAAGCAACGCGCCATTAACTTAATGCAAGAGGGCACTTTAAAACAAATTGAGTTAGAAAAGCTTAGACACGAACAAGAGATCGCCAACTTAAACAAAGAAGTAGCGGCCAAAGTGGCGGCTAATAAGATGAGCATAGATCAAGCTAATAAACTCTATGAGTTAGAAAGCGCCCAACATGAGGCTAATTTAAAAGCAATAAATGCGGCTAAAACGGGGGTTAAAGGCGCGTTTAACTTAGATTTAAGCGGGGTTTTTCAAAGTGGTTTGAGCAATGGCATTGAGGGGGCGCGTGATAGCTTTGTGAGTATGGCAAGCGATGGTTTTAAACAAGGCTTTTTAGCCCCTATTTTAAAGGGTGATCTTAGCGGAGCGCTTAAGGGCATTTTAGGGGATAGTTTTAAAATTGATGGGGATAGCTTTTTAGGCAAGTTTGAGGCCGTGTTAAAAGGGGGGTTTGAAAAGTTAGGCTTAGCATTGGCTGGCTTTGGCGCGGGTGTGGCTAGTGGGAATTTAGTAGGGGGTTTGATTGACACTCAAGGGGATAAAGCCGCGCAAAAAAGAATGAAAACGGGTAATCTCATTGGCAGTGGTGCGGGCGCTGGAGTGGGCGCGGCATTAACCCCCATTTTAGGCCCACTTGGCCCCGTATTAGGCGGAGTCTTTGGGGGAGTGTTAGGCACACTCATAGGGGGCTTTAGTTCAAAAAAGGTTGAAACAACTTTAGTTAATAAAGGCATTGAGTTTTTTAATACAGCCACATCTAAAGAAGTTAACGCGAAGTATTTTAAAGACATGCAACAAACCACTACTAATAAAACATGGTGGGGGCTAGTTAGCAAAACTTCTAAGAAATTTTGGACAGAATACAGCCAAGTGGGCACTTATGCGAGTGAGCAGATCAAAAAAAGCTTATTTACTTATGAGGGATTGATCGCGCAATTTACCGGGGCTTATAAGAGTTTGAGTATTTCAGCGGGCAGGTATAAAGATATTTCAACCGCGTTAATTGGTAGCGCTGATGATTTTATCGGCGCGATTATGGGCATGCAAACTAGAATCGTTGAGGAGATTAGATATACCGAAGTTACAGACAGAGCCCCTAATATTCAGCGCAATAAGTGGGATATTGCTAGATCACAATTAAGACAAGGGGAGGAATTAATAGATGCCTATGAAGCGCAAAGCTGGGATTTAGGTAAAGGCTGGTGGCATAGCAGAGTAGCGGCTAAGATTAGACGCCAAGAAAACGAGGCGGTTAGCGCGGTGCGCAACATCTGGCAAGACTATGCCAATAGCATAGGTAAAGATATTAATAAGGCCATTCAAGAGGCTTTTAGCGGTTTAATGAAAAAGAAACAAGATTACACCACTTGGCTGTATGATTTTAAAGGGCAGAGTGATAAGAAATTTCAATACATAATGGATTTAGCTAACTCTGAAAAAGAGCGCATTCTAAAAAACATGAATTACACGGCAGAGGTGAACATGGATAACTACCTAGAATGGATGGATAACATGTTAGCCGCAAATCCTGCCCCCTATTTAATTGAACAAGTTACCCAAGTAGGGGAGTGTATTAAGCAAGCAGCAGAGGCACATAAAAGCTTAGAGGAAGTGCTAAATAACCAAGCAAACGCGGCTAAGAAAACCAAAGAGGCGGAGGACAGATTAAGAGAAAATCGCGAGAAGTACCGCGTTGATTTGATGTTGCTTAAAACTAAGCAAAAAGGACAAGGCATTAGCCTAGAGCAAAAAACGGCTAATAGCATTGATAGCAAAATTCTAGCCACTTTACAAAATATGTTAAGTTTGCAGCGATCACAAGCGCTAAATGCGCAATAGAAGTTACAGGCTAGTCTAAAATAAGCAAAAAGGAAAGACAATGGCCGTTTTTAAAATAGATCGTAGCTTTATAGAATTTAGCACCACACTTGCGGGCAAAGAACAGCGCTTTCGCTACTATGCGCTAAATGATTATCAAAACAAACAACTAGCTAGCTTAAGTATGCAGGTGCAAAACCAAAGCGCGCTAGATTCATTTTTTCAAACCCAAAATGAAATTATCGCGGATAATTTGGAATGTATCTCCGATGAGCAAAACGCCCAAGAGATTCAAGATCAATTTTTAGAAACGCTTAAGCAAAATGGCAAAAGCGCGGATTTTTTAAACTTTGTACAAGAGGAGTTAGAGGTACTCAAAAAAGCAAAAAAGCCCAATTTGAAAGCCTAATTAAGCAACATGCCTTAAGAATTAAAGGTACAACTTTATTAGTTGAGGAAGAGAGCAGCGATCTAGAAGTTTTAGAGCTTTTAGAATGCTTTATTTTATCTACTCATCTTAAGCCAGTGGGGGGCATGAGTGATTATATTAGCGTGCAATTAGACACAATGGCGGCCTTTGAGGTGTGCAAGAAATACAACTTTGATAAAGTAGAGGCTTTACGCGTGTTAAAAAACGCTGTGGCCTTATTTTCAAATATTATTAATGGAGAGTAAATGCGATTGACTCAACCCCATTTGATCCCAGATACTTTAAGCTATGAACTGATTAAAAACGCGCTGCAGTCTGAGCGCTTTGAGGAGATCACTAAAGTGGGGCGCTATTTTTTGCGCTTTGATCCACAAGTGAGCGCAGAAGTCTATAAAAGGCGTTTGTTAGTGGCGCGTTTACCGGTGGTCTTAGAAAGTAGCGATCTGAAATTGCAAGAGGCCTTTAACAAGATTCAAAAGCACGGGTGGTATCACTTTGTTTTTAGCATGACAGATGCGCTTTTTTTTGGGTGTGCTTACTTTTTTAGAGGTTATAAAAACGGCGGCTTGAATTATAGCCCTATTGACGCAAAATATCTAAATTGTGATTTAGAAGGCAATGTATTTGTCTATTCAGGCAGCCAGCGTATTTATTTAGATAATCGCGCTGATGTACTCAAAGTGGGACAAATTGATGTATTCAATTCTGTTTGTTACCGTGTTTTATCCATAGCCGCGCTAAAGTTTGTAGCCATGAGTAAATACATGACTTATTTAGAAAATCTAAGCGTACCGCCACTCATTCTTAAAAGCGATGGCTTTGAGGACGACAAAGAATTA
>NZ_CABIKG010000031.1 GCF_902196125.1 Helicobacter suis | reverse complement strand
GCTTAGATCAAATTAGAGTCATTTAAAAACTGGTGTAGTTGCTTGTATTCTTTAGGGTTTAAATAACGCGCTTTGCCCACAGGTAAAGCGTTGAGTGAGACAAACCCAAAGCTAACCCGCCTTAAATCTAGTACTTCTTTCTTAAAGTGGGCAAAAAAGCGCCGGATCTCGCGATTATGCCCCTCTTGCAAGGTAAGTTTAATCTTAGAATAATTGCGCTGATTTTTAAGGATTTGGCACGCCATAGGCGCAATGTGCATGCGTGTGCGTTTACTCTTAGGGTGTGCGCCTTTTAAACCTTGAATTTCTAATCCAGTTTGCATGGCCTCTAGCATAGTTTGTGAAATATTTCCTTGAATTTTTACCAAATACACGCGTTCTAAAGAACTGTGCACCAGCGCATTGACAACCTCTTTACTATCGCTTAAAAGCAACAACCCCATAGAGGCAAAATCCAAACGCCCAATAGGGGTAAAATGCCTAAATTTGCTCTCTAAACTCTCAAAGATCGTTTTACGCCCGCGATGATCCATTCTACTGACTAATTCGCCTTTAGGCTTATGATAAACCAGCACGGTATAACTTCTTTTTTCATAAGGATAAAGCGCGCGCCCCTCTACAAAGATTTTATCATAAGGGCTAAAGGGAGTAGCAAAGCTAGCTAATTTGTGATTAATTCTAACCTTGCCCTCTTTGATGAGTTTATCCGCTTGTCTGCGCGAACAAGGTAGATTGTGGGCTATTAATTGATTAAGGCGCATTAACTATCTAACCACTCAAAGCTTTTAAAATTCTCTTTAATTGCAGTGTTAACTTTTAAAGCGGTTGTGAATTTCAACCGCTTCCCCTTTTCATTAAAGATCACAGAGAGGGCACGGTTACCCTTATGGCGCTTAGCTTCCTCTTTAATGCGCACAAAGAGATCAGGGGAGATGTTAGTATCTAGCACTAAAGAGAGGGGGGTATGTTTTTGATCGAGCAAACAACCGGTAGTGGTGTTAAAATCTTTAAGAATGTCTATAGGTTCTGTTTCTTGCTCTTGTTCTTCTGTGTTTTTATAACGCGCCTTAGCGATCTTATTTTGTTTGATCGCCTCTAAAGTTTGGATTTCTAGCAATCTCAAGCGGGCTACCTCCTCTTGTTCCTCTACCTTGCATTTAAAGGCAAGAGGTAAAGTGCTATCAAGTTGATCTAAAGTACTAAGCTGTTTTTCAAAGAGCAAGAGATCAAAGCGCCCGGATAAATCTACAATACTAGCCTCCCCATAAGCTTTCTTACTTTTCTTGCCTATCTTGCGTTTAAGTTCTAGGATTTTACCAATAAAGGTCGCCTGCGATCCAATTTCAAGGCGATGAATATCCCGACTTTTGGCTACATTTTTAAGGGCTTTAATTTGATCTTTAAACCCATCTAATGGGTGTCCTGAAAAATAAAGCCCCATGCATTCATACTCAAAATCTAAAAGTGTATTATTATCGTATTCATCATAGATTTTTAGTGTTAAATGCGCCTTTTCTTGATCCTCGCTAGATAGATTAGCAAATAGCCCGGCACTCATCTGGGCATTAGATTTATCCTTGCGCCGCCCTTCCTCACAAATCAAATCCAAGTTTTCTAGCATGGTTTTGCGGTTATAGCCCAAATTATCCAAACTCCCGGATTTAATCAAGGGTTCTAAAATGCGCTTGCTAAACTTAGAAAAATCTATCTTGCTGATAAGATCTTCTAAATCCTTAAACTCCCCGTATTTTTCTCTAAGTTCAACTAGCATGCCCAAAGGCCCCTCGCCTGCTCCCTTAATTGCCTCTAGGCCAAAGATAATCACCTTTTCCCCCTTTTGATCTTGTACCCTAAACTGCACATCAGAGACATTTACATGCGGGCGCTTGATCTTAATACCCATAGAGTTAGCCTCCTCCACATAGTAGGCTACCGAATCAATATGGCGGCACTCGCTACTTAACATGGCAGCCATAAAGGCGTGTTTGTAGTGGGTTTTTAAATAGGCCGTTTGAAAAGTGAGCATCGCATAGGCAGCCGAGTGGGATTTATTAAAACCATAGCCGGCAAATTTAACGATGAGATCAAAGAGTTCGCCTGCTTTATTGCAATCAAAGCCCTTTTTCTTAGCGCCTTCTACAAATTTAGCCCTGTTATCAGCCATGATCTGTGCGTCTTTCTTACCCATTGCACGGCGAATCAAATCAGCCTCCCCTAAGGAAAAGCCGGCGATAGTTTGCACAATTTGCATCACCTGTTCTTGATAGATAATTGTCCCATAAGTGGGGCGCAAAATAGGCTCAAGCGCATCAAACATGTAGGTAATGGGTGCAGATCCATGTTTTCTATTCACAAAATCATCTACCATACCCGACTCCATAGGCCCCGGGCGTCCTAATGCAATAATGGCAATAATATCCTCAAAGCGTGAGGGGCGCAGGCGTTTATTAAGGGTTTGAAACATGCCTGATTCAATCTGAAATATCCCTACCGTGTTGCCCTCTTGAATCGTGGCATAAACCTTAGGATCGTCCATGTCTACACGCAAAAAGTCAATTTTTTCATGGCTGTATTTTTCAATGATGTTTAGCGCGTCATGGATAACCGTGAGGGTTTTAAGCCCTAAAAAGTCAAATTTAATTAGATCTATGGCCTCTAAATATTTCATAGAATATTGCGTAACAATGCCCCCCGTGCGCTCGCTAGTATATAGCGGGGTTTTATACCACAATTCGCGCTCACTATCCACCACTAAAGCTGCGGCGTGTTTGCCTGCTGAGCGGTTAAGATTTTCTAGGCGCAAGGAAAAATCCCAAACCTCTTTGGCTAATGGATTGGTTTGTAAAAGCGTTTGGATTTTAGGCTCTAAATCATAGGCTTCTTGCAAAGTGATGCCTAGACGATTGGGGATAAGCTTAGCCATTTCATCGGCCTCTTTATAGGGCATGTCTAATACCCGCGCCACATCGCGAATCACCCCCTTAGCCAGCATTTTATTAAAGGTAATGACTTGGGCGACATTGTATTTTCCATATTTTGCGATCATATAATCTAACATTTCACCCCGCCGTCTTTGGCAAAAATCTGTATCAATATCTGGCATAGAAACGCGCTCGGGGTTTAAAAAGCGCTCAAAGAGTAAATCGTATTTGAGTGGGTCAATATCTGTAATTTGCAAACAAAAGGCGACTAAACTGCCTGCTGCGCTGCCTCGCCCCGGGCCTACTGGAATGTTATTTTCACGCGCATAGCGGATAAAATCCCATACAATGAGCATATAACCCGCAAAGCGCATATCTGTAATGACTTTAATTTCATACTCTAGCCGCTCCTCATAGCGCGCATGTTCTTTAATATCCACCATTTCTAGGCGCTTTTTTAACCCTTCTCTAGCCTTGTGGGCAAAATAGGGCGCGTCTTCTTCTATATCTAGCCCCTCGCTTAAAGCGTAGTCCTTAGTGAATTTAAAGCGCGGTGGGGTTGGGGGGTTACTCTCATCTTTTAAATCAATCTCAAGCTGGCATTTTTGCGCGATCTCTTGGGTGTGTTCTAAAGCTTCAGGAATGTCGGCAAAGAGTTTAGCCATCTGCGCCGGAGATTTAATATAAAACTCGTGTACCGAGTGTCTTAAGCGGGTGGGATCGTTTAGCGTCTTACCCATTGCTACACACATGGCAATTTCTTGTGCGTTAGCATCTTCTTTGTTGGTGTAGTGGGTGTCATTAGTGGCGATGAGCTTGATCCCTGTTTCTAAAGAGAGTTTGAGGATTTGATCATCAATGAAGAATTGGCTGGCAATGCCATGGCGCATGATTTCCATGTAAAAGTCCTCACCAAAAATACTTTGGTATTCCTCTGCCACCCGTTTAGCCTCATCATAGCCCTTAGCCCCGTATTTTTTATTCTTCTCACTAAGGGTGTTTAAATGCCAATTAATTTCGCCTTGTAAACACGCACTTGAGCAGATTAGCCCCTTGCATCGCTCTTTAAGAAGTTTTTTATTAATGCGGGGAAAGTAGTAAAAGCCCTCCAAAAAAGCCTGTGAACTTAGATACATTAAGTTATGATAGCCCTCTAAATTTTTAGCATAAAGGCAAAGGTGGAAGCGCTGCTTGCTTTGTTTATCGCCTAAGTTTGTAGAATTGTGGATATAAGCCTCCATGCCAATAATGGGCTTGATCCCCTCTTTTTGCATGCAAGTATAAAAATCAATCGCCCCAAACATGTTTCCATGATCGCTCATGCTCACACTTTCCATGCCAAGCTCTTTAATCTTTTTTGCCAAAATTTTAATTTTATTAGCCCCGTCTAAGAGCGAGTACTCGGTGTGTAGGTGCAGGTGGGTAAAGTTTTGCATAAAAATCCTTTTTTTCATCTTATTACAGGAGGACTTAAAAATCAAACTTTATCTCTACTCTTTTAAATCCCCCTCCCCCGGATTTTTAATTGCATTTCTTAAAATTTTCTTTTGTTCATTTTGTAAAAGTGCTTAGTCAGTCTAACTTTTTGTTAGTACAACTCGAGTATCAGAAATTTTCTTAAGATTATACCCCCTTAATTTATTAAGTACCCCCACTCCACCAGCTGCAAAGGCAATTGCTAATGCTGAAGTAGTGGCTGGAAGCCCTAGCACTCCTACAGCCCCAGCTGCAACCACACCACTAGCAGGAGCAGCCACGCCCCCACTTGCAAGTAGTGCTGCAAGAGCTACGCCAATTGCCCCTATTGCTACAGCCCAAGCAACCTTGCCTGTTGCTTTGATTCTAATCGTTTTTGTTGCTAAATCCCCCTCTATTTCTATGCTGTCCCTCCCCTCTTTAATCGCTCTAGCTAATTCTTTTTCAGTTTGAATTGCCATGCTTTCTCCCTGTGTTTTAGATTTTGATTTTCAAGTCTTTCATTCTATTACAGGGGGACTTAACAATCAAACTTTATCTTTATTCTTTTAAATCCCTTCCCCCGGATTTTTAATTGCATTTCTTAAAATTTTCTTTTCTCTACTTTGGGCATTTTGTAAGAGATTAGCATGACTCTTTTTAGTTTCTTGAGGCCAATCTTTACCTTGTTCCTGTACATTCCACTCAGGATACACCCCCATTACACTTAAATAATCACGCAAGCACGCCTCTTCTAAAAATTTATAGCTCAAAGAGGCCTCAGGCACTTCATGCACTCCTAATAATCCTTTAATAAAGGCCTTAAAATTATCTTGATAGAT
>NZ_CABIKG010000030.1 GCF_902196125.1 Helicobacter suis | reverse complement strand
TAGCCATAACCGCCTTAAAGCTAGAATCAAACTAGCTAAGCTACACAGAAAAATTAAGTTTTTAAGAACGGACTTTTTCTATAAACTAGCTAACTATTTAGCCAAACAATACACCCATGTTTTCATTGAGGATTTGAATATGAAAGCGATGCAAAGGTTGTGGGGTAGAAAGATTAGCGATCTAGCTTTTAGTGAGTTTATATCTATCCTAGAGAGAAAAACACAGGTGCATAAGATTGATAGATTTTATCCAAGCTCTAAGACTTGTTCTAATTGTGGGGCACTCAAAGAGGATTTAAGCCTAAAGGATAGGGTATTTAATTGCCACTCTTGTGGCTTTTCTTTGGATAGAGATTTAAACGCAAGTATTAATATTCATAGAGTTGGGGCATCAACTCTTAGAGTAGAGGCTGTAAGACCCGCCTAGCTGGCAAGCCTTGATGATCCTAGAATCCCCTAGCTTTAGCTATGGGGAGTATGTCAAATAAACTAATCCCTTTTGTTGATAAAAACTTCTTAGCCGCACTTTGCCCGGTGCCTCCATTTTCTCAAATAGCGGTAGTCTTAGCCCCTCGCGGTAGTATTGGTTTTGCATAATAAAACTCTCTGTATTAATGTGGCTAACAATGGGGGTTATATCGCGCTTTGTGTGTTCTTCATACATTCTACCTAGTGGGTTACCCCCCTCATCAAATGCGCCAAAATAATTCTCTGCTAAAATCTTAAAGCCTTGTTCTAGTTGCTTCATACGCTTATCAATCTTAATTTTTAAATACTCAATATTTTTTGGATTATAAGGGTTATGTTGTGCTTTTGGTATGTCTAAATTTAGCCCGTCAAAATAGGCATTTCCTGCCATATGCCTATGGGCGCGATTATTAATTCTTTCACCTAGCACATTAACAACTTTAGTACCTAGTATCCCCCGCATAGGATTAAAGCTTTCAATGCCCACATAGCTAACACTGCCCGGTGCTCCGTCTTTATAAATGCTACCCTCAGCTAATACCTCATATGGGTGATAAATTAGCGCATTGACTCGGGGATTTTTAGCGTTTGTTTGGCTTTTAGCAATATTGGTGGCAATTCCGATATTAGTTGTTGTGCCCTGATAGTATTTAAGTGCATTCTTAGCATTTGCATTTAGCACCCCCATAGCAATACTGCCTACAATACCGGTTATTGCACTTGTAACTGCCGCTGTAGTGCTAATTATAGTTGCTACTAGGCTAGCCCCTCCGGTAAATACAGCTAGCCCAATGCCAATAATTGCGCTAATAAATGCGCCTATAATATTGCCAATATTGCCCCCACTAAAGGCATCGGTGAATACTTGGAAGTGCTCATCTGCTTTAGCCTTAGCCACTCTAATAGCGTTACACTCGCAAGTATAATCATCAATTCTTAGATTATAGTTATCGCGGGTTTCACAATAAAGGCGCTTATAATGGGCTGTCCAATCTCTCACATATCTTTTATATTTCTTATCGCCTCTATCCCATATTAAGGGCATTTTTTAATCCTTATTTTAGCGATTTGATAACTTAAGCTACTTATAAGCTTTGTTGTGTTATCTTAATGATCTCTAACAGCTGCTAGCTCTTTACTCTTAGTTACCTCCTAAGTTGATTTGTGCTAGCACTCGTTGGTTTTGGTTTTAGACTTTCGCGATTATTCCATTCATCTTATCCCTTGTTGGCAAGTACCTTGCCACCTTTTGTTACTCTTAAACTAATCTTAAATAAGCATTTTTAAGCATTAAGCAATTTTAAGCTACCCCCCTTATCCCCGCCCCCCTTTCTCTCTTTTCTCTTTTTTGCCTAATTAGTGTTGTTCTGTGTGGTGTTTTGTTCCGCGCTTTCTGGTGTGCTGTAATTAATGGCTAGCACCTGTTCAAAGTCACTTGCATTTTCAATTTGCTTAACCGCCTTAGCTTTAGCCCCTAGTAGTGTGGCTAGTTTACTCGTATAGCTTTCGTGTTTTTCTCTAATTTTATTGATCAAATCAAAGCGGCTTTCGCCCCTAGCTTTAGCTAACTCATCAATAAAGGGGGTATTAGCTGTAGGGCCTGCTAAAGCCTCTTTGTATTGTAACTCATAGGTTAATACTTCATCTAGCGGAATGTATTCCTTTTGCACTCTAGCTACTTCTAGCTCAAAGGCGCTTATCACTTTCATACTTTGCATAGATTTAGCTTGATCTAGGCTAAGCTCCTCAAGCTCTCCACTTGCATTTAAACTTTGCCCAATGGCATACTTATACTCCTCCCCCTTAGGTAGTGCCATTAACTTTATTTGCTCCGGGTTAAAGCTAGGGAGTTTCTCACCTTTAAAAATATCACTTACGCGGTTATTTTCAATAAGTGCATAACTTACGCCGGGCTCACACTTCCCACTAGTTACCAAAATCGCTTTTGTTGCCATTACTCTTGCTCCTCTTGTTCCTCTGTATCCGGGCTAAATACCTGATCGCAAGTATCATAAAAGTCTGTATCATCTTGATCGTAAAAATCGCTCTCGTCCTCACCCTGTGCCCCTTGATAGGCTAAATAGTCGTCGTATTGTTCTAAAAGGGCTTGTTCATGGGGGGTTATTAGGTTTTTCATGGCTATCTCCTTATATTAGATATAAAGGATTTAGCCACAAACTAGCTAGCTTTTCAAGGGTTAAGATTTTTAGTAGCGATCGTAGCGATCAACGATCTTTAAGTAGCCGTCTTTCTCCATTTGCTTAAAAATCCTAAAGGTGTGATCGGCTAAAAACATGCGGTTATAATAAGGATTATCAATGCGGTATCTAACTACACCATAAGTAATGCCATAATAAGCCGCAAACTTAGGCAAACTGCCAAATCTAGCTTTGATTTTAGCCCGATCAAATTTGATAAAAGGTTGCATATTTTCCTCCTAATATTCTAAATGTTGTGCACTAAAATACTTTTGCCACTTGCTCCCCTGTGCATGGGGTGGCTTCTTTGGGCTTTCTTGTGGGTCTGTAGCGGCTAAACTAGCTAAGTCTAAATTTTGATTGATTTGTTCGCTAGCCGTGTGAGCCTCTACTAGCGCGCCTTGTTGGCTGTATTTTTGCGCTTTAGCCTGCAACTCTGCAATTTGTGCGGCTATTCTTTGGAGTTCTAAGGCCTGTAATTGTTCTTGATAAGGCGCTTGAGCCTGTGCCTGTTGTTCTTGTGCTTGCTGTGCTGCTGCTATCACTTCCTCCACATCAGCACTTATGGGGCTATCCATATCGTTTAACACTAAAGGCAACAAGTTAGGTATCAAGTCTGGTCTAATACCACTAAGCATTTTTAATAACTCATTCCACTGGCTAAAGCGCTCGTCTTTGCTTTCAGTTTTAAGTTGAGTCTTATAGATTAGATCAAACTTACAAGGTTTGATCATGTTTGTAGGGTTATCATTAATGCTAAAGTAACGATCTCCTACCTTTTTATCCACAATTCTAAAGACTTGTTTTTTAGTAAAGTAGTGGCTAATTAGACTTACTGCAAGTTCATAAATGAGTTTATCCATATCATCACTAACTTTTAAAAAGTTTTGTAAACCCATAAGCCCACTTTCGCGGCGTTGAGCAATGGCTACACCACTTTGGCGATTTATAGCCATGCCTAAACTTTCATCATTTAACCCGGCTAGAATCTTTAATAACTGGCGCTTTTGTTCTGCCTTAGCACTCAGCGCGGCTATATCTGCCTGATTATTCATAAATTGAATCTTGTTATCTTTAAGTGCACCCGGTCTAACTCTAACTATTGCATTATCTAGCGCCATGTTTGTTACAAACTCATCAATGTTAAGCACGCTATCCTCCTCAAACATGGCCTTAAAGCTCCCCATCATATTTCCCATGCGATTCTCCGCATAGTTGATATAATCTTGCATAGGCTTTATATCTCTAAATAGGCCGTAATAGTTGTTGTTTTGATCCATATAGTATTTAGCCACTACAAAGGGATTTAGCCCATTTTTAAAAGGCTTTTGTTCAAACTTATAAATACCCCCCTGTAATCCCCAAATGTACCTATTCCACACTAGTTCTTGATCTTGATTATCAAATTCGCAATACCAACTCTCAATAATATTAGCTAGCCTTTCTTGTTGGTATTGGTAGATCACCTCCACACCCGGTAAAAGCTTTTTAAGGCTTTCTTCATCACAAACTAACATTTTATGATAACGCCTTGCGTCTAAGGCGTTGCTATCCGTGCTAAAATAATCAATAATAAAACTCTCTGGGCTTATAGCCTTGATCTCAATATCCACATCGCCTTCTTTATCATGAATCGCCCACAATTCAATCACCCCCAAACCGCCCATTAATAAATCCCTATCGCGCTTAATGATCTCTTTATCATAGTTGCGTTTTTGATTAAAGTATTTGAGTAAATCATTTAATAAGTCAGCTAAGGGTTTATCTTGTTCTTGTCTGGGTGTTAGTCTAACTTCTTGAATGCTACTAATCTTATAACCTAGAATTTTATTAATGATCATCTTATAGATGTTTTCTACAATAGGGGTCTGTCCGCGCTCCTCAATAATGTTTAGCACATCGGGGGGGAGTTGCTCCCCATGATAATAAGCTTTAGCCTTTTTAAACTCCTCAATACTAGGGAGAGCATGATCATAATCGGTTCTAAAATCTTTTGCTAATTCTTTGAAGTCTTTCATTTTCAACCTTTAAGCAATTGCGGCGGGTAGATGTGCTGTGTGCTTCTAGTCAGAAGGTTTAAGGTTTTTGAGGTTAAACCCGCCGCAACTGATCCGTTCTACAAAGGAGTTAATCAACAACGGACTTAGCTAGATTAGCAAAGTTTGTAAAATCTTTAAAGGGTTAGGATTTAGCGTTTTTGTAGTTGTTTGGGCTAAGGTATCTTAGTAGGCATAGGGCTTTGAGTGCAAAACTCTAAATCTTTCTCAAGTCTTTCAGTGTAGATCAACAACTCTTTTAGATAATCTACAAAGTGCAAACTCTTAGGCGGTCTTTCTGGCTTGATAATATTACACTTAGTGGGGATATAAACCTTTTGATAGACTATGCGGGGGGTGCAACCAAATAAGGCTATACAGGCTATTAAGGTACTGCTATAGGTCTTATTCATGGGTTTTATTGGGGTTTAAGGGGTTAGGTGGTATGGTTCGGGGCGTAACCTTCTAGGCAAGATGTCCATGCCTAGACTCCTTTTTGGGGCTTGTGGATTGGCCGAAAGTCTCTACAGGGGGTTTTTGTACTCATAGGCTGTAATAATCCAATGGTTATCTCCTTTTCCCATCCACCCCTTAGATAGGCCTACTCTAAACTCTCCGCTTTTTGTTGTTAAGAATATAGTTTTAATGCCTGTTGGGCTAACCCTAAGCTCCCCATTTTTTACTATTTCCTCTAACCCATTGCCTAACTTCTCATAAGCACTATTCCCCTCAAATGGGCTAAAGTCATCTAGGTGTTTTTCTA
>NZ_CABIKG010000029.1 GCF_902196125.1 Helicobacter suis | reverse complement strand
AACACGCAAACAAATAGGATTGAGAAAGCAAACACGGAAGAGCCTCCCGCGTTAGATTTAGGGATTGATGAAAGCGAGATTTTAGAATTATTAGATCAAATAAGCGCGGCGCTCTAGTGCATATCCATATGCGCAAAATCTAGTTGTATAGCTGGGCGCTCTAAAAATTTATAAAAACCTTTTAACGCCTCTTTAATTTGCTGTGTTATTTGTATAGTCTCAATCGCGGGGCTATCCGCGCCTAAAAGTTGGTACAAGCTATTTAGTTCGTTTTGATTTTGGGTATTGACAATTTGCCCGGCATACATTTGGACTTGATTAGGCATGTTATCAATTTGATCACGGGGCGGAAGTTCTCTCCTTAGTTGCTCTAAAGTAAAACACCCAACAGCATAGATCACAAATAAAGCTAAAGACACGCGCGGGCTAAGACCGCCAGCAATTTGGGCATTAACGCGGAAATAATCCGGGCGCATGTTACGCCTAAGTTGGGTCGCGTATTCTATGGTTAGCGGCTCTTTTAGTTGAAAATTAAAAGCCCCACAAGCAAAAAGCAAACTATAGGCTAGATTGTAGGTATTATCGGAAAAATCGCGGTAAAAATCATTAAAACCATCTTGTAAAGATTGCATGCGCGCTTTTAATTCATTTTGCGCTTCTGTGTTATCTGTAGGGGCGTTAGCGGCGACTAATTGGTATTTTGTAGCGCTTGTAATTAGGGCGTATAAAACCTTATTAATATCCTCACTAGCTTGGATTTGTTGGCAATAGAGTTGGCCTAAACCTAGCACATACCGGTAATAAAAGGAGGCAAGGCCGCTGCCCTCATCATCGCCCAAAATATATCTGGCCTCCATTTTTCTAAATTGCGCGCCTTTCATCGCCTCATACACCACAGCTAAAGCACTCACCGCGTCAATGCCCTTTAAATAGTCTTTAAAGGCCGTTGTTAATTCATTATTGCGCCAAACCACGCCATTAAAGGGCGCTATATTTTCAAAATGCAAACCTAGCGGAGCGATGTCCTCATTGGTGATTTGCTTAGCACGCACTAGCTTATTAATCAAGTCTAGCCGCTCTTGTCTTTGTTGATCGGTTAACACTTCAGGGGCGCTATCAATGGCGGGCGCTTGAGTGGGCGCGCTAGTGTTATCAACTTGAGTAGCTGGAGTTTGTGCCACTTCAGGGGCGTTTGTTTGCGGATTAACAAACTTAACAAGCCGCCTATGCATAACATTAAGCCCATGAATACGATCTTCTAGTTTTTTAAGAGCTGTAGAAAAATCCATTTTTAACCTTGTTTTTTTGAATGGATTTTACAAGGGGTTTTGATCAGAAATGCGCAAAAGGGGTTAATTTTGCTTTTGCGATTCGATCTCTTGAATTTCTGAGGCTTTTATTGAATACCCTATACCTTGATAGGTTGTAAATAATTCATCTTCGTTGTCATCTTCTGGGACATAGGAATAATTACCAGCATAATAAACCGCTTCAAGCTCAACATTTTCCCAAATATCCCCATCTACAAAGGTAATTTTTAGGGGGGGTGGATATTTAGACATGTCAGGTAAATTTTTCAAGGTTAATCCTTATCAACCGGCACAATATGAAAGCCTTTTTTATTGAAATGTAGCTTACTTTTATACACCTTAACCGGAGCTTTTGACTTATCAAAAAACGGCATAACTATACCCTCAAAATCAGGGTGGCTAATAATGCCGTGTTTATCCCACTTGCCTTTTTTGTCTAAATCAATTTTTAGGCTTTCCTTAATCCACCCCCTAACCTCCTCAATACTTGGCGCTTTAGTGTAATAACTCCGGCCTTGCTTATAATTTGGGCTATCTAATACATGCAAATCCTGCCTATCATCTAAAGTTAACAAAGCTAGCGCGCTTTTAATTGTGTTTAAAACTCTTTGGGTAAAGGGATAAGGTTTTTCAGCTGGGGCGCGTTTGGCTAGCTCATCAAAATCTAATTTCTTAATCTCAAAGCCCGATTTTAACGGAGGCGCCTCCTTGAAGTGCTCTAAACCGGTTAACTCCCCGCCTTGAATTTCAAGTTCATAGAAACGCCCTAACTTTTGACCCACTAGCTTTCTTGTATCTTTATGAGTGGCTAGCAAGAGTGGAGAGTCTAGCACCTCCCTAGCTAAGTAAAAATCAAAGAGATCATTAGCTGGGTTAGCTTTAAGTGTTTTAGCTTTAAGAGTAATGGGAATTGTATCCAAAAGGCCAAAGGGAATGGCTTCCGTTTTGTTTTTAGAAAGCCTCAAGAGAGATTTAAAGCGCGCTTTTTTAGTGGCGATATTTTGTAACACCCCTTTAAGTAAGCTTGTAGCTTTAGGGTTGTTTGCATAAGTAGCTAGCTTGTTTTTAAAGAAGTTAGCTAAGAATTTATAATTATCCCTTTGAAATCCGCCCGCCTCAGTTCCCCCCTCTTGTGGGATATTTTTAGTTAGGCTTATGCCTTTGTTTTTGATCTGTCTTTCGCTCCACATTTGCAACTCACACCGACAGCCCCAATCAAGTGGCGGGGTGTGGGTTTGCCAAAATGGGTGCTTTCTTGGTAAACAAACATTATCGTAAGCTAAATGACGCGCCGCGCTATCATGCCTACTATGAAACACATAGTACCACCCATCGCCATTACTACTCCCCACAATTGGCGGGGCACTCTCATAGCGCATTAATTTACCCCGCGTGTTTGCATAAATTAAATTATATTTAAAGATGCGTTCAAGGCGCTTTTTATTGATTGTTTCTAGTAATTGCGGATTTGCCTTAACAAACTGGCTAAAACTTTGCCCCTTTGCTAAAGCTTTCTCTAAGGCATTTTGATAGGCAACTAGTGTATCAATTTTACTAATGCCACTAATACTAAAAGCCCTTAAATATTCCTCAAATTTGAAGTTAGCTCCATTGGGGATTAATTGGGGTCTTTTGGCTTGAAGGCTGGCGATAGCTTCTAAAAAGGGCATAATTAACCTTTTTTGCGTGTTATTCTAGTCAAACAAAAAACTTAGGAGTGCGCATGTTTGATTTATCCGTTATCACAAGAGAAGTGGCCAACATTATTGAGGATCAGGTACGCCAATCTTTCACACAACAAAAAGACTTGACTACTAATCGATCATGGAGCCCACTAAAGCCTAAAACCTTAAGATATAAACCCAGAAACAAGCCTATTTTAGAGCGTAGCGGGCTAATGCGAAGTGCGGTGCGTGTAGATATTGAGGGCAATAGCATAACCGCGCGGGTTAATGTGCCTTATGCCCCCTTCCACCAACACGGCACTAGAAAAATGCCACAACGCCGCTTTATGCCCTTTGATGATCAGGGAAGACCTTCCCCAACATTAGAAAATGAGATCAAACAGATTTTAGAGCCCACCGGCAAAGGCGGGCAAGATTTGTTAAGACAAGTGGGGTTGTTTCTTTTTTCTTAAACGAAACACTTTTAGCGCGCGTTTGTATTGCTGTTCGCTCATATTAAGCCGCACACATAGGCTAAGCCCATTTTGTCCGGTAAACTCTGCTAAGAAAGCCTTGACTTTTTCAAGTGTGCCATTTTTAGGTACATAGAGTTCTTTACCACAAAGCAACTTTTTAGCCTCTTGGGGAGTGCAACTACAAAGTTGATCGTATAACTCTTTTTCTAATCTAACATGTCTACTCATGCGGATAACTTTATACTAAAGCTTGGATTAGTGCTTTTTTCTATGCTTAACTTAGCTAGCGTATCCTCATCAAGGTTAGCTAGCGCGCTTAAAAGTAGGCTTTCTTTAACCTTGATACAATGTTGTAGACCCATTTCTTTAAGTGTATCAATGGTGAGCTTTTCTAACTCTGGATCAACAATGATCTTAGTAGACTGAGTGAATTTTAAAATCCCCTCCGGCAAAGTTAGTTTATTCCCGTTAAACTCATCTATGTGCGCCCGTGAGTGGGCTTCAATGCTTCCTACTACATCTTTAATTTGCGTATCAATCTCTTCAATGCGCGCCATTAAGGCTAATTTTTTATCAAGTAGCGCCTTTTTTTGTAGCTCAAATCGCTTTAAATCTCTAAGATATTCGCTTAGAAACGCCTTATCAATCATGATTACACCTTTAAAAGAATTTAAGGCCTTAGCCTTATGCCGACCGCCCTAAAGCGGTCAAATAAAGCTAATAAATGATACTTTCTAACGCCCCGATAACCTTTTTAGTCTCCTTGCAAATGATTAGCCCGTCCTCCGTTAAGCCATAGTGGGTGGCGCTATAAATCCCATTTTGCGCCCTATAAAACACCCGTTTAGGCGGTGTTTTCTTAAAAAGTTTAGATAAAAATTTAAGCAAGTTCATTTTTTACCTTTAGTGGGGCGATGTGGTAGGTGATGTGATGGCGCCGCGCTAAGCGTTTATAAAACTTCTTATTAGCCTCATAATTCGCGCTATAAACTTTATACTTCTCAAGCTTTTCAGCTACATTAATAGGGATTAATTCCACATAAGGGTGGCGATACCTAATGCTAGCGCGCAAGTGTTCGCAATTTGTGGCAATATTTTTAGCTGAACTAGCTAGAGTCTCTATTTTTTCATAATGCTGCACAATAGCACAAAGCACATCAGCGCCATAAAAGGCCGCCTGCGCCTCCTCTTTGCCTAAAGCCACAAGATTAGGCCAATGTGCCCACACATTAAGCACCCCAAAATAGCGCATAGAATAAAATCTTAAAACCTTGCAACATTCAATGTTATGCGTTCTTTGCATGACCCTTCCTAATCTAAAATTGACATTGAAACGACTAATCTAATAGACTCTTCTAAGCTACGCCCATCAATTTGGGCAAATCGGTTGCTCATTTTCCAAATCTTACAGGCGCGTCGCAAGTTATGCGTAAAACTAGAAATGAGCTCTGCATAATCTCCAAAAAGTAGGGTGAAGTCATGCGCGCTAGGGGCGTGAAATTCATACTTCAAGCTAATGCGGCTATAAAGCTGGAGTAACTCCCCTTTTTTGCCCTTTAAATTAGTCAGTAGCTGGGGCGTGCCGGTTAAGATCATAGGAACTTTAGTAAAATCTACAATGCGGCGTAATGCCTCAAGGCTAGCGGTTTTAAGATGTTCAGCCTCATCAATCAGAATTACGCTTTCTCTTTCTGCTAAGCGCTTTGAGATGTTTAAGATTAATTTAGGTACACTACTAGCGCTTACAGCACCAATAAGTACACTTAAGCCATTTAAAAAGTCGGTATTACTTAATCCGGGCACACTCTCAAACAAAATGGCTTGAGGTGTTTTGTTAGCATAAGCTTTCAAACTTTCGCTTTTACCACTCCCGGCTAAACCATAAAGTAAGCAACTTTCTTTACATACAACAGCTTGATCAATCACAAAATGCGCATTATTTAGATTGCTAAGCGCCTTGATCTCAAGGTTTTTAAGTTGGGCGCGCTCAGTTGCGTTTGTTTTATAGCTCTGCATAAAATCTTTAATGCTTTTTTCTAAGGCCTGCACATCGCGCGCTTCATAAGTGCCTTTAATGTATTTATTAAGTAGCGCGGGGGATCGCCCAATAGAGCGCGCTACTTGGGCTTGGGAGAGTTGATACTCTCTAATAAAGGCCTCTAATTCTTCACCTAAATACATCTATTAAACTCCTATTTAATTTCTATTCAATGGGTATTAAATGGGCATTAATAGCGTTACAAACACCATTGAATGCCCAAAAACTAGCAACTAGAAATAACCTCCTTTCTTTAGATTTAATCCCTAAAGGGTTTATCTGTGCCAAACTCTTTATAAAAGTCATTTGCGTTATAAAGTGGCTTGAGTTTGGGGCTTTGTTTGGGTTTGTTTGTAGGCTTATGGGGTGTAGTGGCTTGTGATCGCCCCTTTTTTAAACCTAAAGCATAGGCCGCCTCCACTAATGCGCGATAATCTGTAGGGATATTTTCTAATACCTCTACCTCTATTACATTAGGCTCGCTTGGATCAATCATAGCCCGCCGCTTTTCTCATTCTAGCTAGCGCTTCGTATGGATCGATCCACTTTTGATCTTTAGGGATAGGCTTATTTAGCTTAGCTTTGCTAGGCTCTTTTCTAAGTTTTTTGACCTTTTCTTGGCGCTTTTTATCAGCCTTATCTTGCGCTTGTTTGGCGCTTTTTATAAAGGGCTTAAGTTGCGTATCAATATAAGTCCTTTTGCCACCGCTATACTCTTGATAGTCCATTGCCTGCGCGCCTAGATCGCTGCAAGTGGCCTTAGTAAGATATTGCATGGTTGGGGTGTATACATCTACTTCATTAGCATTATCTGGGTTTTCAAC
>NZ_CABIKG010000028.1 GCF_902196125.1 Helicobacter suis | reverse complement strand
AAGTTTAGATGGCGATTTAAACTTACTTAGCGATGAATTTGCTAGTATTGCACTCACTGGAGTTTGTGCAAGCACGGCAAAAGGCATTTTTGATTATTATTATTGCGATTTGAATAAACCCTTATCTCAAAAGCCCGCTACAACTCCGACAAGTACCAGCGCTACAGCGGGGCCAACAACAGCAACAACAGCACCGGCACAAACTCCAGTAAATCAAACCCCGCCCACTCAAGCGGCTAACACTAGCGCGCCCACTCAAGCGCCACAAACACCGCCACAAACCCAAACGCCACAAACCCAAACGCCACAAACTAGCGCGATCCCGGCTGATGATAACGATTTAGAAAGAATGGTTGAAGAATTAGAAAATCAAGCCATTAAAGAGGGCAAAATAAGCGCGCAGGAAGTCAACGCCGCTAGAGAGGCCACAAAAGCGGCTAATCCAGATATAAAGATTGAGCATGCCTAATTTAGAGGAATTTAAAAACCGCGTTTTTTGTGATGACGCGCTAGAGTTTTTACCTAAACTCCCGGATAACTCCATTGATTGCGTTTTAATTGATCCGCCTTATTGTAGCGGGGGGGTTAAAAGTTTAAATGCGCGCAATATTTCTACTACTAAAAAGTATCTAGGTGTGGCTAGTTTCTTGGATTTTGAAGGCGATGGCAAAGATCAAAGAGTTTGGATATTTTGGTTATCTGAAATTCTTAGGCAAATTAAAAGAGTTTTAAAACCTAGCGCGTATTTTTTTAGCTTTATTGATTGGCGCCAACTTCCCGCGCTTAGTGATACAATCCAATTAGCCGATCTAGCTTGGCGGGGGGTGATTGTGTTTAATAAGGGCAACTCCGCGCGCCCGTTTGCTAATGCTTTTAAACAACAATGTGAGTTTATTTGTTGGGGCACTAGGGGAGCGCTACCACTCACAACAAGAAAAGAGGCTAACTATTATTACGGCTATGTTGAAGCCAAAACACCCTACAAAGACAAACAACACCCCACACAAAAACCCTTAGAAGTGTTAAAGCATTGTTTACAAGTGGTGGCGTCAAAAACGGAGGCTACTCCGATCGTATTAGATTGCTTTTGTGGGAGTGGATCAACCGGTGTTGCGTGTGCTCAATTAGGCTTAGATTTTATCGGGGTTGAGAAAGTGCAAGAATATGCGATTGCTGCTAGCATTAATTTAGAGGGCGCGCTACTTGAGGCGCAAGAGAATAAGCAAAAAGAGGCTAAACAACAACAAACTACCCATATCTATTTTTAGTATATGCCCTTTTTAGAAGCTATCGCCAGTTTACAAGCCAAAAAACCCCAGCTAATCCCCAATGGGGCTAATTTTAAATTTGAGGAATATTTAAGAGCTTTTAGCATTAGTGGAATAAGTAAAATTGATACTTTAGTTGCCTATCAAAATGCCTTAGAGAAAGCTTTAGCTAAGGGGCAAAGTTTTAGCCAGTTTCTTAAGGCAAATCCGCAATTACTAGAAACAATCAATAAAAAGCGCCTTGAACGAATCTTTAAATATAATTTAATTTATGCAAACGCGCGGGGTAAATTAATGCGCTATGAGAGTGCCCCGCCTATTGTTGATAGTAGTAATGGCGATGGGTGGTACTATGTATTCCATAGTAGACGAGACAACGCCGCCCGTCATTTAGCCTTTGATAATGTATGTTTGCCAAGAAAACACCCCTTTTGGGATACACATACGCCCCCGCTAGATTGGGGTTGTCGGTGTGAGTTGCAGATGTGGAGCGAAAGGCAGATCAAGGCAAAGGGGCTAAGCCCAACTAAGAATATCCCACAAGAGGGGGGAACTCAAGCGGGCGGATTTGAAAGGGATAATTATAAATTTTTGAGCGCCTTTTTTAAAAATAAGCTAGCTACTTACGCGGGCAATGCTAAAGCCACAAGCCTACTTAAAGGTATCTTACAAAATATCGCCACTAAAAAGGCGCGCTTTAAATCTCTTATTAGGCTTTCTAAAAACAAAACGGAAGCCATTCCCTTTGGCAGTTTAGATACTTTGCCTATTACTCTTAAAGCTCAAACACTTAAAGCTAACCCAGCTAATGATCTTTTTGATTTTTTCTTAGCTAGGGAAGTCTTAGACTCTCCGCTCTTATTAGCCACTCATAAAGATACAAGAAAACTAGTGGGGCAAAAGTTAGGGCGGTGGTATGAATTAGAGATTCAAGGTACAGAATTAACCGGTTTAGAGCACTTCACGGAGGCGCCTCCGTTAAAATCGGGCTTTACAATTCAAAAATTAGATTTTGACGAATTAGCCAAACGCGCCCCAGCTGAAAAACCTTACCCCTTTACCCAAAGAGTTTTAAACACAATTAAAAGCGCGCTAGCTTTATTAAGCTTAGATGAGAAACAAGAGCGCCATGTACTAGGCACTCCGGGCTACACTGAGGGGCGCAGTTACTACACTAAAGCGCCAAGTATTGAGGAGGTTAGGGGGTGGATAAAGGAGAGCGCCGATCTTGGCAGTTTAACTAAAAAAAATAATTCTTGGCGGGGGCATGTGGTTGTCCATCACCCAGATTTTGAAGCAATCGTATTGCCACACCCCAAACTAAGCATTAAAGAGCCAACAAAGACTTTTTTTAGTAAAATCCATTTGAACCAAAAAGGAAAAATACACGCCGTACCACTCTACAAAGACAATGAGCGCGGGCGATAAAGGTTAGGCAGTGGTTAAACTAGAGGATTACGCCCAATACTTGGGGTGTAAAATGCGCGTTATTTGTTATGATGATGACGGGGGCGATGATATTATTTTAGAGGGCTGGCTAAAAACCTATGCCTATGCTTTCCAAACGGGCGATGAAGATGATGATATTATTTTGTTGGGTACTAATGGTGTGCCTTATGGTCTTTATATGCATGAGATTAAGGAAATTATCCCCCTTGAACCGCCACAAGAACAGCCGTACGCTCTTAGCTAAAATTGACATACTCCCCATAGCTAAAGCTAGGGGATTCTGGGATCATCAAGACCTGCCCGCTAGACGGGTCTTACAGCCTCTACTCCAAGAGTTGATGCCCCAACTCTATGACGGACATTATAACACAAAAAAAACGCCTTATATCCCCATAGCTGAAGCTAGGGGCTTTACGGCGCAATTGGTAAATCGCTATTTTGCCACTCAGCAACTCACATTTAACCGCCATTTAATGGCCGTTAAACACGGCTTAAAGATAAACATCAAGTCAACTCCTCACACTCCAGATCAAGACTAACGAAATCACGATTGAGAAAGTTAATATCTACATTTCTGATCAATCCAAAAAAGGTTAAACACTCAAGCGCATTGCTTAGCTCCACCACACTTGGGATACTTTTATTTGTCTCAATAATCTTAAGCGCCCAATCTAAATTTTTAAGCGGTAGTAAGATAGTGCTTTTATAAGTTTTTCTAGTGTAGCCTAGCTTAATGCTAGTGCGCCCCTGCTCATCGGTAGTGATCTTGCTAAAATCCTCAATGCTTAGCGATCCTTGATACTCTGTAATGCCAATGTCTTTAAGCTCCCCACAAAAAATAACCCCTATTTTAGCCATTGATCCGGGGTTTTCTAAATAAATATCATAAATGGCCGCCCCGCTGTTTTCTAAGAAGTATTGGCCACCACTTAGATAAGTGCCGCGCGTATACTTTTCAATGAAATTTGAATCTAATAAAGAAACCCGTAAAAATTCGCATTCATAATTTGTAAGGAAGATACTTCCGTTGGTTTTAATTCTAATTTTGATGAAGTGACGCGCCTGTGAAATGGTATTAATCGCGCTATCAAAGGCGGCGGTAGTGTTATCTGCACACTTAAAGCTAAAATCCTCATCAAAGTTAGCCTTTTGGCCTTCTTCTGTGGCCTTTATGCATTCAAAAAGGCTTGTATCTTTTCTTACAATATCGCCTAATTGATAGGCTTTTTCTGGATCAAATTCGGGGGTATGATCTTCTAAATTACTTTCTAAAATCTCAATTTCTGATCTTAATAGTATGCGCATGTCTAAATTTTAGCGCGGCTACTTATCTAAAATGCGCAAAAGCTAGCAAAAAAAAGCCTTAAAATTCAAGAAAAAGGGAAAACATGAAAATAACAGCAGAAACACAAGCCGCAATTAGCAAGAGTCTAAGCGCGGTTTTTGCCAATACTCTAAGCAAAAAAGCAAAGGACTACCAACAAGTAGCCCTAGAAGTGCAGGCTAATACGATGAGTGTAGATTACCGGTGGTTAGCGGCTATGCCCTCTATGCGTGAATGGGTGGGTGAGCGCCAATTAAAAGATTTAGAGGGCTATACCTACACCATTACTAAGAAAAATTGGGAGGCGACAATAAAAATTGATCGCGACATTATCCAATATGATAGTTTAGGCATAGCAGGGGCTCAAGTTGCCGGTATGGCTGATTTAGTCATCGATCATTACAACAGATTAGTTTTTGATTTGTTTAACCAAAACGGGGCTTGTTATGACGGCGGGGCGTTTTTTAGAGGCGATCATGTAGTGGGTCAATACAAGTTTAGTAATGTTGGCAACTGGGGGCTAGATGAAGGCGGAGTCTTAGAAGCGCGTAAAAATATGTGTTCTTTAGTGAGTGAAAGCGGTAGCCCATTAGGAATTACGCCTAATTTAGTGCTAATCCACCCAAACCTAGAAGCGCAAGCTATGCGTTTATTTAACGCCCCCACTAAGGCAAATGGCGAGTCTAATATTTGTTATGGCTTAATGAAGTATTTAGTTTGCCCGTATCTAAACAACGGCAATCGCTGGATCATGCTAGATACGACTAAAACGATCAAGCCAATCATCTTGCAAAAAAATAAGGCGGTTGAGTTTAACGCCCTCGATAAAAGCAATAGCGCTAATAATTTTATGCGCCGTGAGTTATTGTACGGCGTAGATAGCGAGGATAATGCCGGTTATGGTTTATGGCAATTAGCTTTTTGTGGTAGATGGGAGTAAACATGGAAGAACAACAAACAGAACAAACAGAACAAACAAATTTAATTGTTGATAATGCAGCCGCAGCGATTGCGCTAAGAAAAAGTTTAGAGGAGGAAAGCGCCTCCCGCGTATTTGGCGCGATTGAATTATTAGACGGAATAGAGGGCTTTAAGAAAATTCTAGGCGATTTTAACGCGCGTTTAAGTGCCATTGAAGGCCGGTTAAATGGTCTTGAAAAACAAAGTCAAGCGTCTGTAAAATTAGAAACGCAAACACCCCAAGAGGAAAAGAAAGCTAAAACAAAATCTATTAATGTAGCACAAAACCTAGATGTACCGGTAGGCGATGCGTGATCAAGTTGATAATCTTAGAGACTATCTAAAAAGTCTTAAGGCAAGAGCGAGCGACCCAAAACTTAAGAGCAAAGCGCTAGCTAGCTTTAGCGCATTCACTCAAACCTATTTTAATCACCATTTAGAATCTAGTCAATCAAGCTTTTTTAGACAAAGTGTCTTAAATAACATTTTAGACTATCTAAGCGCCTCTAAAATCTGTATTTTTAAAGCCTATCGGGGTGCTTATAAAACCACTTTGTTAGGCCGTATGCTTGTGCTGTGGTTATTTGTACGCGGTGATAGAAATTACATGATTTATATTGGCAATAAAAAAGAGGATACAGAGGAGACAATAGAATGGCTAAAAGTAGAATGTGAGAATAACGCGGCCTTTATCCAAGATTTTAAAATTGAAAAAGGTTTTACTTGGCGTAAAAGTGAACTTGTTCTAAAAGTTGAGGGCAAGTATAAAAAAATTAAAAGTTATAGCATTGAGGAAAGCATAAGGGGGCTTAATTTTTTAGGAAACCGCCCCGATCTCATTATTTGTGATGATGTAGAAAATGGCCAGCGCATTCACTCTAAGAAATACCGCGAAGATGTAGCTAAGCAATTTGAAAGCGCGATACTTAAACTTCCGGCTAGAAAGGGCAATTACAACATCTTAGTAGTTGGAACTACCCTCCATGAAGATTGTTTACTTCTAAAGCTAGAAAATAGGTGGAATGCTAAAAGCTATAACTTTCCATTAGTGCTAGACTTTGGTAGTCGCATTGATGGGCTAAATCCTGAAAATATTGATCAATACGATTTGAATCAAGTTATCTTAGATGATTCAAGCCTAGATAAAAAAGAAATCCTTATGGAATTTTTAGCCAATAAGGCAGCTTTTTTTGCAGAATTTCAAAATATGCCGGTAAATGCAAAAGATGCCATATTAGGAGATTTTGAAACCTTTAGCGCGTTGCCAAACTCTATTGACTCTATTTTTATCGGAATTGATCCGTCTTTAGGCAAAGCTAAGGGGGATTTTTTCGCAATCGCAGTGGTTTATTATTCTAAGCAAATGAATCGCTATTTTGCCCGCGTGAGTGCCTACAAAGAAAAGCCTGACAAAATGATACAAGTTATTCTAAATACTTATGCAGAGTGTTTGCGTGTTAGCCATTATGTACGCATAGGAATAGAAGTGGTGGCCTTTCAAGCCTTTTTTAAAGATCAATTAAAAAAACGCGCGGAGTCTTTAGGTTTGGCCTTTTTTAAACCGGTAGAACTTAAAAACAGCGCGCATAAAGAAATACGAATCGATAGTTTAGCGCCTTTGTTAGTAGATCGAACCTTATTAATTGATGCCTACAGCCATGAACTCATTAGCGAATTAGAAAGCTATCCTAAAAGCGCTAATGATGATTGTTTAGATGCGCTTGAAATGGCTATAAGATTAGCCAGAAACAAACAACACCTAGACTACTCAAAGCTTAGGCACTCTCTTAGCGCTAGAAACTTCAAAAAAGCGCGTAATTTATAAATCTCTTAAAATGCATTCTAAGGCGTTTGTATCTTAATTAATACTAAACCATTACCCTAACCAGTTGTAACGATTTTCAACGCGGTTTTAATGGGTATTCAATGCTATTAACTATTACTTTTAAATACAGCCCTAATAATTTCATCGGCATAAACGCTAAGAAACTCTAC
>NZ_CABIKG010000027.1 GCF_902196125.1 Helicobacter suis | reverse complement strand
GGTGAACCTGCGGTTGGATCACCTCCTTTCTTAGAGAAATGCCCTTGCATTTGGTTGCAAGGGCCACAGGCTCAAGGCTCTCTTGCTTAGGTGTTGGAGGCGGGATTGGGGGCAAATGTTAAGGGTTGTTAGGAAGTATGCTGTTTTTATCTCATGATCATGTAGATAAACTTAAGAAACAATGCCGCTCTTTCCTACTCTCTATCGCAGGTTATCCGCTTTTCTTTTTAAGTTTTCTAGTGGTTAAAATGGCGCGTAAACACAGAGCCACCCCCTCTTGCAAAACCCTTTTAGTGATTAGACTTGATAACCTGGGCGATTATTGTCTGTTTAGAAATTTTTTACAACCTTTGCGCGAGACTTACACAGACTATGAAATCACCTTTGTGTGCAACGCAGCCTATTATGAGATAGTGCAGGCTTGCGATGCAGCTTATTTAGATCACATCATTCCAATAGATATATCTAGGTGGCATTCTTATATCTATGGCTTCTTCTACCATCTTAAAATACTCTACCAGCTCTCATGTAAAAGCTATACAACCATTTTAGTCCCCTTGCGCAGACGCAGTATTTGGGCAGATGACTATTTAGCCCGGTTCCTCCCTGCTAGCCACAAAATTTGTGCACAAGAAGTACATCTCCCTCATGACCCCTATAACATGTTTAACGATCCGGCATTTTATACCACCATGATAGACACTTCGTATGCGCCTCTCTTTGAATTTGATCGCAATAAATATGTTTTTAGTCAGTTATTAGGAAAACCTCTTACAGAAGTTACCTATCATCTTGATCTGCCTTCTTTGCCAAAAGATTTCTCTCTCCGCCCTGAAAAGTATGGTGTTTTTATTTTAGGTGCCTCAAGTCCTCGTAGAAAATGGGCTTTAGCCTCTTGGATACAACTGGCTCAAAAGATAGACCCTTCTTTTAAAATTGTGCTGTGCGGTACTGCAGGTGAAATTTTGGAAGGCGCAAAGATTGAGCAATCCTGTTTACATGTGCTTAATTTAGTGCATAAAACTAGTTTATTAGAACTTATACATGTGCTTTCTCAGGCTGCTTTTATTGTATCTACAGAATCAGGTGTCCCCCATCTTGCAATGGCTCTAGGCTTGGGGCCTATTTTTGTCATCTCAAATGGCAATAGTCTTGGGCATTTTGTACCTTATCCTCAACATCTTACTAACACCGGTTACCATGTTATCTATCATCCAGAAATAGAAGCGCTTTTACAAACCCCACATGGCTTTGGTCGTTGCATGGAAGCTTATAAAGATAATAGACTAGACTTACGCACATACCATCCAGAGTTTGCTAAGAGGGTAGCAGAAAAGATGTCTCCTGATTTTATCCAAGATATTTAGTTTATCTGTGGATTTTCTGCCATTTTACTTATCCAAAGTTCATGTGCTCTAAAAATAAATCTTAAAGAGGCGTTTTTGGCCGCTTGTGGTGTGTGTTTAGGTGTTTTTCTTTGGATTATTTTATCGCTAAGCGGATTAAAAATGATTTTTGAGACTTTTCTTTAATGAGAATTTTACTCGCTCTTTTGGGCATGTTTTATTTGCTGTACCTATAGCTTGGTTTGCTTGTTTTTCTTTTGATTGTAGAAAGTTTTTTATATTTTCTCTGTATAGCCCTGTTTTTTTAAATCTAAAGACTAAAAACTTATATTTCAAACATTACAAAAAAGTATTCTTTGCGCCTTAATTTTTATAGGTCTTGCTTTCTATGTTTAAATTAGTCTTTATAGGGAGTTTTAGGGTTAAAATACCTATGGATTAAAACAAAAGATACTTTTTCTGCAAAGTATAAAAGTGGGTAG
This sequence comes from Helicobacter suis, assembly GCF_902196125.1. GTDB lineage: Bacteria > Campylobacterota > Campylobacteria > Campylobacterales > Helicobacteraceae > Helicobacter > Helicobacter suis_B. Next base: position 6,036 of record NZ_CABIKG010000027.1, on the reverse strand, counting down.
ATATCTACCCGGTATCCAAATTTGGCAAAATCCCTAGTGGTTTTATATCATTGATAGGGATAAAATGAATACTCCTAGAATCTGAAAACTCACAAAGCTAGAACTAAAAAATGGTTAAAAAGATACTTATAAAGCCAAGCTAAAGTTTAATAGTCTTTTTAGTACAGTTTGCTCACTAAAAACGGGTGGATCGGCTCTCAGAGCTTTAGCTCTGTTATACAACACACAACTACCAATAATCAAGTTTAAAAAATTCAGTTGCTTACCCATTATACTAAAATTTAACAACAACACCTTAGAGCACATAAGATTGGCCAAGCCCCACTAGGATACTCTATGGACATGCGCCTGCATAATTGAGCTATAACCCCTTAGTTAGAAATAACGGTAAAAATAGCGCGAGGCAGAGCCTGCTCAATCACACAGCCAATAAAACACTTACATATTTTTTTGAATGTCTAGTAAAAGACTATTGTGGCAAAATAGACAACAAAAGTCTAGGATATAAGAGGGGTTAATTAGAGATTATGTTGTTCAAATATCCCATATCTAAAGCAACAGTACCTCCCAGAAGCGCGGAATAAAATTGATCTAAATTATCCATCACAAGACTTCAAATATAAGAGGCATTACACTCATAAACCTTAATTTTCTTAAGAATAAAAGTGTTATTCTGGCGCTTTCTAAACAATTCTCTAAGGAGGCTACAGATGAAAAAAATAGAAAATAATTCTTTGTGTCCTGTGGACGATCTTAAACACTGTATCTTTAAAATACCGGCCTACCAAAGAGGATATCGCTGGAGAGAAAAAGAAGTCAAAACTTTGCTTGAGGACATTACAGATTTTATTAAGGAAAAGACAGGTGAATATTACAGTCTACAGCCCTTAGTCGTTAAAAAGAACGAGGAAATAAAGGGTGAGGAAGTTTGGAATGTAATTGATGGACAGCAACGCTTGACAACTCTCTTTTTGATCGTTAAATATTAAGAACAGAGATTTATTTACAATCGAGTATGAGACAAGAAAGGGAAGTTTTGCATTTTTGCAGAATATTAAAGAGAGTTCACAACAAAAAGAAGGACTCAATATAGATTTTCACCACTTTCAAAAGGCTTATGAGGCCATTGAAAAATTCTTCAAAGATAAACAGGACGACCAGAAGGAAGAATTTTGTAATACCTTGCTTAATAAGTGCAAAGTGCTCTGGCATGAAAGTCAAGATGATGAAAAAGAAGTATTTAGACGCCTAAATAGTGGCAAGATACCCCTATTAGGGGCAGAAAAGATCAAAGCTCTTTTTTTAGCTAAAACAGAGCAAACAGAGGAGGAAGATGAGATCAAAGAGAGGGCAGAAGAATGGTATAAAGCTGAAAAAAGAGCTAGAGCAGAAAGGGACTTTATCTACTGTGTGTTAGAGCGCGTAGATCGAAGAGATGTCATAGAAGAACAGAAAGAATTTATTTTATCAGATGATATCCAGAGAATAGAGCCTTACCTCCGGGCTATTGTGCCATTTAGTAAGAGTGAAGATTATTTATTTGATCACTTTTATGAGTGTTACAAGAATAAAAAGATTCAAGCAGAATGGGATAAATTTAAAGAGGCGATCAATACTCTCTCTAGCTTTGCCTCAAGAGGAGAAGGGCCAGTAGATAGGAAAGTTTTTCATTACTTAGGGTTTTTGATCCAAGAAGGCAGTCGTATATACGATTTGTATCAAGAGTGGTTAAAGATAGGAGAGGAGGATAAGTTTGCAGACTATCTTTTTGAGCAAGTAAAAAAGAGCATCGGGTGCTATATGAATATAAGAGAGGATATAAAGGGAAAGGATAAAAGGAAAGAAATAGAGGAGCTAACATTCAACGAGGATAAAGAAGCCCTGCAGGCACTTCTTTTGCTCTTTAATTTGGAATATCTGATTAAAGATCAGTCTTCTAATGCCTATTTTGCATTCAATCGTTTTGTATTGGAACAATGGAGTTTAGAACACATTTATGCGCAAAAATCAGAAAGTGTAGTGTCAAAGAAAGAATTAAACATCTTAGCTGAACTGAGAAAATTTACAAAGAAGCGCAAGAGCAAGAAAGAGGAGGATAACATAGGAAAGGAGAGTATAGAAAAAATAAAAATTCAGTTGAAAGAATTGATCAAGAGTAGGGCAAGCAATGAACTCAAGGAAAAAATCAAGGGACTTTTAAAGGAAACAGAGAAGGGGGATTGGTTTTCTCAATTTAAAAGCTTATTTTTGCAAATTGAAGAAGAGTTTGTGCAAAAAACTAAAGATTGGTTAGAGCAAGTGCAAAAGCATCTTGAAGATAAAGATAAGCCACTCAAGATAAAAATCACAAAATCTTTAAGTAAAAAGGATCAAGATTTTTTTTCACATATAGAGACACAGGGGCTACTCAAAGAGATAGATGAGGCTTACACAGGAGATGATTCCCTGCACACCTTGCAAAATCTCACCCTGTTAGATAAAAGATCTAATAGTGCTATAGGCAATCTCATCTTTAGCAAAAAACAACAGAAAATTCAAGAGCTTGATGATCAAAAACGGCTTATCCCTATTTGTACACGGGAAGTGTTTAAAAAAGTCTTTTCTAAAAATAAGGACAAAAATAGCCCTATTTTCACTAAGAAAGATCAAGAAGAATATCTGAGCGCTATTAAAGAGTATCTAAAGAAATACGGCATTACAAGTCAAGAAGGATAGACATGGATTCCTATACTTTTTTAGATTTCTTAAACTTTGAATTTTTAAAGGAGTCTACAGATAATGTCCAGAAAATAGAGGTTCCCATGCTCCAAAGAGATTATGCGCAAGGGAGGCAATCTCAAGCAAGTATCGCAGATGCTTTTTTAGACGCACTCTTTGCTGTCTTGGAAGGTAGATCTGAAAAACTCCATCTCGATCTTATCTATGGTTACGAGGAAGATAAAACTTTCAAACTTATAGATGGACAACAACGCGTAACCACTCTATGGCTTTTGCACTTTCTCTTGTATAAAAGAGCTGGGCGACTGGATACAATCAAGGATAAACTCAAAAGATTTAGCTACAGCACCCGTACGAGTTCTAAAAATTTTTGTAAAGAACTTTTAGATAAAGAGGAGCGTTTTAAAACGGATGTCTCCCCTAGCCAAACAATCAAACAGGGAGGAACATTTGGAAAGAAAGAGGATTTAAACAACGATCCCACGATTAAGGCTATGGTTTTTATGCTTGATTACATCTATAAGCGCTTACAGGATAAAAATCTAGAGAGTTTGATCTCAAGATTAGAGAATATATCCTTAAGTGTTATCAATATGAAGAATTTTGGACTGGGTGAGGACCTTTACATTAAGATGAATGCCAGGGGCAAATTGCTAAGCAAATTTGAAAATCTCAAGGCGTTTGTAGAACAGGCAAATATCTCTGAAGAGCTACTTGTAGCTATAGACATAAAATGGAGTGATTATTTTTTTGACTCTAGGCATTCTGAAACTTTTGATGAACGCTTCTTCTTCTTTCTACACTATGCCAATGCCTTTTTTGCACTTAACTCTGAGGACACCAACGGAGTTAATAAAAACCAAGAAGGCCAAGAAAATATCAGAGAAATTTTAGATATAGACCGTGCCATTGGTAAATCCTATGGGTTTTTACAAAAAGAGGAAAATTTAAAACTGCTTGATTCAATGATTAATTGCTTACCAAAATGGCAAAACGAGGGGAAAAAGCTATGGTTTTTTAAAATTAAAGGACCTAAGTTTTTTAATCAAAAGTTAGAGAACAAGGAGGTGTGCTATTTCTTTGCACTTTTGTTTATAGTTAAAATCGGCATAAAAGATTGGGATTATATGCGCGTGTGTGGGCATTTTATAGAAAACCACCGCTTGGACAGGCTCGAAGATATTCAAGGATTTTTTAAAATTTTTAAAAAAATTTCTGAGGGGATTAGTGAAGGTGATAGTAAGGGTGGTTTTTACGGGTTTTTGTCTGAATCTGAGAGGACATCACAATTCCATGAAAAAGTCTACAATCTAGAAAAAAGAAAAGCCAAACTTATCTCTGCAAGTAGAGGTACAGAAGTTGGGAAGGGATTTTGAACCAAACAAGCGATCATAAATACTTAGTGGGCTATGTGGACTTTTTGCTAGATCTTAGCAAAATAGATGGCAGGGAAGATCTAGAAAAATTTAAAGACTACGCTAAATTGACCATGGATATCTTAGATACATTCTTTCTTAAGGGTGGAGAGGATGAGGAGGATAATTTAGCGCTGTTAGCACTATTCCAAAGGGCGTTTTTATGTTTTGGAGACTACAGTGTGGAAGCAACCAACCAATTTTTTGGTAACCGCTACAACATGGGAATGTTTAGATATAGAGAACTTATCTTTAAACTATTTGAAAACAAACCTGATAAAGGCAAGTTCTATTTCCAGAAGCTTTTGGATAATCTTCTAACCCTTCCCAAACAGCCATTGCAAGAAAAAATGAAATACATAGTTAAGAATTACATTGACCATCAGGGAGAAGAACTCTTAGACATTCCATGTCAGCTCCAAGAAAGGTCTTGGTGGGAGCAACTTTTGATTCAACAAGAAGATCTGTTTGCATTTATCAATAAGAGACAAGATAAAGAGTGTGGGAGAATTAAGATAGATCAAGACGACCGGGAAGTTTATCTTTTAGAGAGAAAAAATTTTTCTGTAGTAACATCTAGAGATCTTCTGGGTTATGCCTTGTATTGTTACTGCAAGCAAGAAAAGATCGAGGAATTGAGCTCAGAATATGAAAACGGCAAGGAATCGCGCCAATTTGCCATTAACGATTTTGCTATTTTTGCAGATAGTGAGGAGTCTGTGATCAAGATCGCAAAAACAAAATCAGAAGAACAAGAGAAAGACTCCGCCCAGAACGCCCCTACAGAATTAGAAGAACTTAAAATTAACCTCAATGGCAACATTCTTAAGGAATTTAAAGAAGTACTACCTAAAATCCTAAAAATCGTAGAATAAAGTAAAAGAGTAATCAAACAAGGATTTAAACCTCTAGGTGGTTTGCTTAGCGCATTTCTTCCTCTTCTTCCTCCTCACCTTTTTTATAGTATTCCTTTGAGTTTTGTGGGTCTTTTTACACACCAAGCCTTTTGCTATACATGCACCTTAAGCTGATATACGCTTTAGTATCCTCCATAGCTGCAACCTTTTTAAAGTATTTTAAAGTCTTTTTATAATCTTTTTTTCCAAAAATTTCCCTACAAATACAAATCCTCTAAGTCTTCATACCCTAGAGTAAAACCCCTATGCCAGCCTTTTATCATACTACATGGATTTGTGTGTATTTTACTTTATCTTACAACTATAATCCGGAACAAAGTGCACCAATATGTTATAACAACCCTCTTATTCTCCATAGCTGCAGTTTTTTGTGATATTGTGGGGTTGTGTAGCCTTTTACATGGGCTCTTGGTATTAGTGCCCATTGATAGACTATGCGGGGGGTGCATGCGGTGAGTAGGAGGGTTAGGGCGGTGGTATATTTAATGTTCATGTTTTAAGGGGTGTTGTGGTAATATCTCTTTGGAGTTTAGTAACAGAGTCTCGTTACTAGTAAAGCCTTTAGAGTGGATAATCTTTAAGGCTTCTCCTTCATTCTGTTATCTTGATAGGCGGTTACAATCCATCTATTTTTAGTTGGTTTGCCTTTCCAATTATTCTTAAGCCCCACTCTATACAGATGTTTACCTTGATCCCACATAATCGTAGCTCTTTGGTTTTCCTGCATAACTAGTTTTCCATTTTTTACTATTTCCTCTAACCCATTGCCTAATTTCTCATAAGCACTATTCCCCTCAAATAGGCTAAAGTCATTTAGGTGTTTTTCTACAATCTTACTTAGCCCATAACCTTGTAAATTACCCTTTTGATCTCTAATTTCCCCCCACACCAAATCTATATCGCCTAAATCCTCTCTATAAAACGCTCCGGCTACTTGTCCCTCTTTAGCCTCTAGTAGTTGAGCAATTGCGCCTTTTGGATCATGG
>NZ_CABIKG010000026.1 GCF_902196125.1 Helicobacter suis | reverse complement strand
TGCTAGCGTCTTGATTAAATAATCTATGAAAGCCTTTAGCAATTTCTATAAAGTCTTTTGCTCCTTGACTCTTAAAGGTGCTAGCTTTAAGCTCCTCTATTGGGTTTTAAGATTAGTTGCAGTTTTATTTAAAATGCTTTTTAACCACCGCGTAATTAACTACGGACGGATTTATTATTTGCCTAAGCAGAACTCCTGAAACATCGCATCTAGCATTTCATCAGTGTAATAGGGTGTGCTAATGGCTGCAATACTTTCTAAAGCATCTTTAATATGATAAGAAAATAGCTCTAACTCTGCATGCTCTAATGGTTTTTTAGCAGATTGTAAACTCTTAATGCTTAGCTCTAGGCTGTTTTGCTGGGTTAGGGTGGCTAAAATCAGGCTATCATTTGGATTATGTTCAAATAGAGGTTTAAGCGCTTCTTTTAAAAAAGGCAAACAGGGTTCTTTGGTATTTAGGCTTATAGCAGGGGTAAATAAAGGTGGCATGGCTGCTAAAAGGGCTTTTGTATCTAGCTGAATAGGGCAATCGTTTTTATTAAAAATAACACAGAGGATTTTATCTTGGTGGGCTTGGAGTAACTCTAAAATAAATTGATCTTGGTGATCTAATGGGCTAGATAAATCAAAAAGGGCGAGGATAATATCGCTCTCTTGCATGCTTTGTTTGCTTCTAGCAATTCCTAAACGCTCAATTGGATCGTTAGAGGTGCGTATCCCTGCGGTGTCTATAATTTTTAAAGAACTCCCATAAAGACTAATGACTTCCTCTATGCTATCTCTTGTGGTACCGGCAATCTCGCTTACTAAGGCGCGCTCTTCAAGTAATAAAGCATTCAGCAAAGAGCTTTTACCCACATTAGGCTTACCAATAATGCTTAAAGTATAGCCCTCTAATTTAGCACTTCTAGCACGCGATACCTCTAACACTTTTAAGAGTTGTTGTTCTATTTGCTTTAAATCCTCTTGCATGCGATCTAATAAATTTAAAGGCAAATCTTCTTCTGCATAATCAATCAATACCTCGCTACTGGCTAATAACTTTAAAAGGGCTGTGCGGGTGGTTTGTACAAAATCTTTTAAAGCCCCCTTGATTTGTTTAGCCATAGCCTTAACCATGTTGGCATTTTGGCTTTCTAAAAGTTTAGCTAGGGCTTGTACTTGGGATAAATCCATGCGCTTATTTAAAAGAGCCCTCCGTGTAAACTCCCCCCCCTTAGCTAGAATCGCCCCTTGTTCTAAACACGCCTCTAAGATCAATCTTGCCACCATAATGCCCCCATGGCATTGTAGTTCCACTACATCTTCACCGGTATAACTATGGGGGGCTTTAAAATAAAGGGCTAAACATTGATCTAAAAGATCTCCAGCAACATCATAAAGACTAACCAAAGTAGCCATGCGGGGGGTAAAGTGTTGTCTGTGAGAAAGCGCGTTTAAAATAGAAAGACTCTTAGAACCACTAAGCTTAATAATAGCAATAGCACCAAGTCCTGGTGGGGTAGCAATAGCAGCAATGGTACTATTTGTAAAAATCATTGATCACAACCATAGATTCGTGATCATCATTTGCTTGGATACTAACATGTTTATTAGGAAAGATTTCTCTTAAGCGTTTAAGAGCGATGTAGAGCAGCATGCCATCTAAGGGCTTGGTTTGTGCCTTGCCCACTTCATGGACTTGCATGATCACACTTTGTAAATAACTTTCCATGATTTCTTCTTGATCTTTTAAAAAACTAGCCACTTCTAAGCGGATATTGTAGTGGTATTTATAGTGAATCCAGTTAAAGAGCAAGTAAGATAAAGCATTATAACGATAACCCTTTTCGCCAATAATTAAAGCCGAATCAGGACCATTAATTTCAATGAGTAGAGTTTGTTCGTTATACAATTCTACATGGATACGCTCAATTTGGTAGGGCAAATAACTAAAAAGAGTATCTAATTCTTGTTTGATCTCTGTAATCTTTGTTTCTAAAGAATTAGTAGGGGGAGTGGGGGGGGATATGGGGGGTGTTTTTTCTAAGTCTTGAGATTGTTTAGTTTGTTTAATTTTAGCTTCTATAATGGCGTCTTTTCTGCCAAAGCCTAAAAAACCACTAGAGGGGGCTTGGATAATTTCATATTCTAGATCCAAAACAGAACATTGCAAGAGTGAAGAAGCCTTAGTAATCGCTTCCTCAAGGGTTTTAGCTACAATGGTTTGCATCTTCTAGCTCCTAGGCTGTTTTTTGCATTTCGCTCTTCTTTTTGCTTAACATTTGATTAATGAGCCATTGCTGGATAATAGAAAAGATGTTATTGGTTGTCCAATAAAGCACAAGACCGGCCGGAAAAGTGATCAAAAAAATTGTGAAAAATAAAGGCAACATTTTAAAAATCTTAGCTTGGGTGGGATCGGTGATGGTGCTTGGGGTGAGGGCTTGTTGGGCGTACATGGAAATCCCCATTAAAAGGGGCAAGATAAAATAAGGATCCATTAAAGAAAGATCGTGAATCCAAAGCATCCAACCCGCACTTTTAAGTTCTACGGCATTGTATAAGACGCGATAAATGGCAAAAAATACCGGGATTTGTAAGAGTATGGGTAAACACCCGCCCAAAGGATTAGCCCCATGCTTTTTATAAAGCTGCATCATGTGCATTTGTAACTTTTGTGGATCGCTTTTGTATTTTTCTTGGAGTTCTTTCATTTTAGGCGCTAGGTCTTTGATTTTTTGCATGCTCACCATGCCCTTATAGCTCAAAGGATAAAGAATAATCCGTACAATGAGGGTTAAAAGAATAATCGCCCAACCCCAGTTATGGGTATAAGTATGCAAATAATCTAGGAGTAAAAACACAGGGCGGGCAAAGAAAGTGATCACCCCATATTCAATCACCTCAGTTAGCATAGGAGAAATTCGTTCTAACAAGCGGTGATCTTTAGGGCCAATGTAACCATGCAAAGTGGCATTGCCTTTTAAAGAAACAAAGGGCAAAGGGTCTTTGCTTGGCTGTGTGTCTATAATGGCATCTAAAGGCAAATCTTTAGTGAAGAAAAGGGAGGTGTAGTAGCGATCTACACTAGCAATAAAGATGGTGGATTTAAAAGACTGGGTTTGCTTAGCCTTGCCATCTTCAATTTTTTCTAATTTATGATCTTGTGTACCTAAGAGTACCCCATGGAAAGCATAACCATCGGCATCAGCTATAGGCCTAGAGCCATTTGAAAGTACGTAAGCTAAATTCATGGGGGTTTGTGTGGGTTTTAATTCTACGCGTAAATCGTAGGTCAAATTAGGGTAGAAGGTCAAAATTTTTTTAACATTAAGGTTTTTAAGAGACTGTGTTAAAACCACAGTTTGAGGGGCTTTATCTAATTGGAGTACTTGGGTTGAGGCGATATAGGGGGTGTTAAAAGCCTCTTGATTAAGTGTAGAATCTACAAAGCGCAATTCTAAAGGCTTTAGTGCATTTGATCCTAAAAGGGGCAATTTTTCTAGGGCACTTTTGGGTTTAGAGAGACCTAAAAGCTGTTTGATGTGTTCTAAAAAATCTTCTTGTCTGTGGGCTGTGAATTTTTTATCCTTGAGATAAACCTGTGCAATGCGCCCTAGTGCGTCTATTTCTATTTCCATATCTTTAGAAAGAACCTTAAGGATTATGGGGCTTTGAGGGGTTTGTGCTACCTGCTTAATAAGAGTAGTGGGGGCGCTACTACTATTTGGGGGGGCAGTGTGGGGTTTTTCTGGTAAAAAATAACCATAAATAACAAGAAAAACAAAAGAGAGCACAATGGCTAAAATAAATCGTAAATTATTTTCTTTCACATGAAGCCTTAAGAATATAATAAGGGGAGAAAGCTGGAGGCTTAAGAGGCACTAGATAATAGCGCAGTTTAATTTCTTGAGGAGAACAATATTTTGGGGTGATGTGTTTAGAGCCAATGGGATAATCAATACCCCCCTTGCAATAAGGGTGGCAGGATAGCAAACGCCGGCAAATTTTTAATAGGGCTTTAAATAATCCTTCATTGTGTAAAAGCCAAAGCGCATAAGTAGAACATGTGGGATAAAAACGACAACTTGTAGGTTTAAGCAAAGAAAGGTACTTGCGATAAAATTCTAACAAGGCTAAAACCAATCTCACGCATGCCTCATAACAAGCGGTTTTGTTTTGCGGTATAGACATGCTAAAACCTGTTGTTTTAAATCTTTGTATTTGAGTTGTGCAATCCCTGCTTTAGCTACAAACACAATCACCCGCTCTTTTTCCAAATGGATATTTTTAAAAAGAGAACGCACCCGTCGTTTAATTAAATTTCTCTGCACCGCATTACCCACTTTCTTAGAAACACTCAAGCCCAGTAGAGAAGTTCTAGGATAGCTAAAAAATTTGGGTAACCCATCTAAGGGGAGAGAATACATGGTAAAAAACTTGCTATGTACTCTCATGCCCTTTTTGTAAAGATGGTTAAATTGCTGGGTTGTTTTTAGAGATTGCACCTCGCAAGAATCAAACCGCTAATTGTCTTCTCCCCTTAGCACGGCGGGCTTTGATAACCTTACGGCCATTTTTAGTTTTCATCCTCACCAAAAAGCCGTGTGTGCGCTTTCTAGGCGTATTATGGGGCTGATAGGTGCGTTTCATTCTCTAATCCTTTAAAATTTTCAAAAGCTCTATTCTAGCTTGTTTTGCTAAAAACTATCTAAAGCCTAATGGCTACTATTTTTATCCTCTACTAAAATATACAGTTGGTTAAGATTATGGGTTTGTAACAAATCCACCACCTTAACAAAACTATCTAAATTGCTATTTTTATCCCCCTGTAAAATAATGGGCGTGTCTTTAGCGTACTTTTTCACCGCCTGTTTGAGAGTCTCAAAACTCACCTTTTTTTTATCCAAATAAAACTCGCCCTTGTGCGAAATGGCAATGTTAACTTGTTTTTTATCCAATACATCTTGGGCTTTATCTGAGCTTTGATCCACTTTAGGGATATTAATGGGCAATTTGGAAGTAGAAACAAAAGAAGCGGTGGTAAGTACGATGACTAAAAGCACTAACATGATGTCAATGAAAGGCACTACATTCATGGAGTCTATCTTTTTCATCTATCTTCCTAAAAATCTGTATCTAGGCGATTATACCCCGCTCCCTCTGTGGCTGGGTGGTGGTAAATATCCCATTTAGTCGCGATGATCTCGCTTTTGCGCACCAACATATTATAAATCACAACAGAAGGAATGGCCACAATCAAACCCATACCTGTAGATTTAAGCGCTAGGGCTAAGCCAACCATAATTGCCTTAGTATCCACTGCTGAGGTATTGCCTAGTTCAATAAAGGTAATCATGATTCCTGTTACCGTGCCCAAAAGCCCCACATAAGGCGCGTTAGAACCAATGGTAGCCACTAAAGTTAAACGGCGGTGCAAATCTAGTTCTAACTTGCGTTTATCTTTATAATCATCTACACGCACGGTAGCATAAAACCACACCCGCTCAATCCCAATAGCAATTACGATCACTGATAAAAACGCCAAAAATCCCAAAATCCCATAATCTACCATTTCTTTCACATTCCACCCCGCAAATGACTCTTTAACTGGCTCTTAGCCTCCCTATCTAAAACCCTTTGTTTCATGCTCTCTCTTTTATCATAAAGTTTCTTGCCCTTTACCAAAGCGATTTGGAGTTTCACCCGGTTTTTAGCGTTAAAATATAACTGCAATGCCACAATACTAAGGCGCTTTTGGCCCACTTCAACAGACCATTTATGAATCTGTTTTCTATGCAGTAGCAACTTACGCGGCCGCCTCTCATCGGGTTTATAATAAACATTAGCTGTTGGCAGATGCCCAACATGCACCCCAAATAAAAAAGCCTCGCCCCTGATGATCCTAACAAAATTATCCTTTAAATTCACCCTACCCACACGGATTGCCTTAACCTCAGAACCTGCCAAAACAATACCCGCCTCCAAAGTCTCTAAAATCTCATAATCAAAGAAAGCCTTTTTATTGCGTATAGGCTCTTTCACACACTTTCCTTAAGCCTAAAAAAACTACTCCCACTCCCGCTAAAAAAAAAGGGCTGTGAATTATCTAAATGTTTCTCAAACTCTTTTAATGCAGGGTAAAGAGTAATAGCAGGGGTGTAAAGATCATTAAGAGTGGCGCGTGTGAAATGTTTGAGTAAAGTATGACTCTGCATTGTTTGCCAATTTTGCTCCTCTTGAGTGGGCATGCATAGGCGATCAAAGGCTTGATAAACCTGAGTTGTGTTACAAAAAATTTGGGGTGTTAAAATTTCTAGTTCTAAATCTTCTTCTTTAAAGCATTTAATCACCTCGCCAAAATGAAAAACATGCGCGCTATTAAAACCAGAGATGAAAAAATTCACATCACTGCCTACCTGCGCACCGATTTGATAACATTCTTGTAAACTCAAATCTAATTCTAAATGAGTATTAAGCTCTCTTAAAAGCACCCCCGCATCTGCACTGCCTCCCCCAAGCCCTGCACCCATAGGGATATGTTTTTCTACTTCAATGGCTAATTCTAAGGTTTCAGGGTGATTCTTAGCTTGAAGGTGTGTTTTGAGTATCTGCAACATTTTATAAATGGTGTTTTTTTCAAGAGAGCAACCAAAATTACCCTTAAGTGAAAAGGGGGCTCTTTTGACAAAAAGATAATCACATATTTGGTTTTTAACAAGCACTAGCCTAGATAAAAGAGTGTGATAAGATGCCTGCAATCCTAGAACTTTTAAAAAGATATTTACCTTTGGGTAGGCTATGCACTCAAACGCATTCATTCTAATTTACCTAGTTGTTTACCAATGCCCTCTAAAAGCGTATCGCTAACATCACCAGAGGCTTTTTTATTTTCTAAAGCCACAGCCTCTTTAAGTTCAGAGCGCAAAATAAGCATGTGAGAGGGCGCATCAAAACCAAGTTTTACACTTCCTTTTTCAATTGAAATAACCCGTATATGGATATGCTCCCCAATCACCACACCTTCTCCTAGTTTTCTGGCTAGAATTAACATCTAAAATCATTGTGCTAAGATATGAATCGTTTCAATGATATCTCCTTGCTTTAGGCTATCTAAAACCCCTAAACTTTCCTCATCTTCAATTTGTCCAAAAACCGTATGCTCCCCATCTAAATGGGGTTGGGGTTCAAAACAAAGGAAAAACTGGCTACCACCCGTGTCTCTACCGGCATGGGCCATGCTTAATGCGCCTCTTTTATGTTTATGTGGGTTATTTTGCACTTCACATTTGATACGATAATCAGGCCCACCCATTCCTGTACCAAGAGGACAACCCCCTTGGGCTACAAACCCGGTGATTACGCGGTGAAAATTTAGCCCATTATAAAAACCCTCTTTAGCTAAAGTTGCAAAGTTAGTTACAGTTTGTGGCGCTTCTTGTCCAAATAAGTGGATTTTAATCGCTCCCTTACTGGTTTTAATAACCGCATACTGATAGGAGGATAAAAGCGTGGGGTCTATTTCATAAACTTTTAGAGTTTTCAATGCATACCTTTAAATATTAAATGATCGCCGCATTTTACCGATTTTGCTACCGATTTCACCTTAATTTTTATGTAGCGGGGTTGTTTATGCGGGCTTTATTGGCTCTTTTTCTGTTAGGACTTTTGCAAGCAGAAGAGGCGCTAAATACCTCTTTGATTCACCACACCAAACCCTCCCATATCACTAGAAAAACACCCCACCCAGATCACAAGATCACCAAAAGCGTTAAAAACCCCAACAAACAACAAGTAAAACAGAATAAAGAACATAATAACGCTAAGCTAGAACCGCTCCATTTGTGGATTTATAGCACCGTTTTTTTAATCGCCTATTTTAAAGATGGGCACTACAAACAAGGCTATGGGCTTTTACTCCAAAACGGGCATGTGCTAACCTCTTCTGAGTTAGCCTATGATAAGGGCATGTATGCCACAACTTTTATTGCCAAAATGCAAGATGATAGCGGGCCTATGTTAATTTGTATTGCGCGCTTGCACCTTAAGGCTATTGATCGAAACCGCGGGTTATCCTTACTTAATACCCACGCTTTTACTAATGATTATTGCCAAGTCCGCCCAGAAAGTTACTACCATGCCCGCATTTACACAAAATACGGGCAAGATTTACTCACCAAAAATTCCCACCCACACAAAGCCTTACAAATTTACTACCCTAAGATTAGCGATCAAGGTACTTTTGAAGTAGGCACTTTTGAAGTATCAACTTTTAAGAATATTTTAGAAAAGAGTCGCAAAGATATTAATTATAGTAGTCAATATCTTAATTATGAGGATCTACACCAAATCATACAACCTCTACTCAAAGATGTCTATGGCCGCCCCCTTTTTAACCACAAAGATGAGTTTATAGGCATGGCTATCTCTCCGCCCAGCCAAAATAATGTTTTTGCCACCAAACGCGTGATCCAAGATTTTTTACTAGATTTAAAACACCGCTCTATTTTTTAACACTCTAAGCCCCCCTTAAGCTTAAAAACTATAAAATGCCCCTTTTGCTAAATAGCAAATGCTCTAAATAGCAATGCTAAAGGCAAGCGATCTTTGACATTTAA
>NZ_CABIKG010000025.1 GCF_902196125.1 Helicobacter suis | reverse complement strand
CTCACTCAACGCTTTACCTGTGGGCAAAGCGCGTTATTTAAACCCTAAAGAATACAAGCAACTACACCAGTTTTTAAATGACTCTAATTTGATCTAAGCCTAACAAATCAAAGATTGTAAGTAGCAAGTGTTGCCTGTGGGCGTTGTGGTTTCTCTTGGGGGGATTTTATCCAATCCTTAGCGTTCTTTATAAACCTCATAGGCTCAAAAAGAAAAGTAATCCCCTCTTTTTTTAAAAAATAAAAAGATTGTAATTACAGACAGTTTAAAAAATTCGCGTGCAAAAATTAGTACATTGCTAAAAAATCTGGGTGCGCATGTACAAACTGGGGTGAGTTCTAAAACAGATTTACTCATCTGTGGGGAAAATCCGGGGAGCAAATTAAAAAAAACTAAAAAGCTAGGGGTGGAAGTGATGGAGAATATAACCCTCCTAGAACACCTTAAGAATGAGGGGAAATAAAACTCTGTTTCTCCTAACCCCATTAAGACTTCTAGCTTTTCTTTTACATCTTTTTCCTCCTATGGGATAGGAGCGCTGGAGATTCTTACTCTGTAATAGGCTCTTTGTCTCTATCAAAAGCGCTTCTTGGTTAGTGGCCTCTTTATAAATGTCTTTTAATCTACTTGGGGAGGGGTGAAGTTTAAGGTTTTGGTGAGGTTATTATCCTCATTACCATTACGGAGTTTGCGGTTTTGAGTGTGATCCTCTTGGTTAGATCAGAAACTATTTTGCCGCTCTATGCCAAATCTTAGCTTTGTAGCGTGATTTTCCCCGCACAACGCGCCCTACAAAGCTAAGCTTAATGCGGTACTTTTTTGCTCGCTGAATTAAAGCATGTTTGTTTCGTGCTGGCAAACACAAAAGCATTTCATACTCCTCGCCACTTAAAAAAGCGCGCTGGTGGGGATTTGTTAGCTTGCAATGTAATTGATTAAGTTGTGATAAGCGGTTACACTCGGCTAAAAGGCCATCAGAAATATCTAATCCAGCGTGTAGAAAGGGGCGTATTGCTTGCATGAAAGGGGCTAGGTTTTTTAGCGCTGGTTTATAAAACTTAAAATGGCTTGGGATTT
Source organism: Helicobacter suis (assembly GCF_902196125.1). GTDB lineage: Bacteria > Campylobacterota > Campylobacteria > Campylobacterales > Helicobacteraceae > Helicobacter > Helicobacter suis_B. Next base: position 11,081 of record NZ_CABIKG010000025.1, on the reverse strand, counting down.
TTCCACCTCTAAGCAAAGTCTGTAAAGCTTTATTGCTTTCTCCTAGCCTGCCAGTGTGCACTAATAAATCTCCAAGCCGCATTTTTTGCCGCAAAAGAGGCTTTGCACTGCTAGCTAAAAGCGTAATAGCTAAACTCAAACTTTTAGAAACAATGGTATCCCCGCCTACAATCTGGATTTTAAACTCTTGGCAGGCTTTCTTAAGACCTTGTATTAGTTCTTTTATTTCTAGTGGGCTAAAGTTCTCTGGGAGTTGTAACCCTAAAAGGGCGTATTTTGGTACAGCACAAAGCGCGATCGCATCTGAGATATTAACCGCTATTGCTTTATAGCCAATTTGTTCTAAAGTAAACCACTCTTTTTTAAAGTGCACGCCCTCAGTAAAAAGATCAAGCATATAAATAGGGTTTTTAAAGCAAGGCAAAGCCACCCCATCATCTCCTAACCCAAAGGTTATCCCGCTTTGCTCTAAAATCTGTAAAAAGACGCGTTCTAAATCCACGCTAAACTAGCTTTAAACTCATATCCACCCACACCGCTTGGTGAATCAATGCCCCGCTACTAATAGCATCTACTCCGCTTGCTGCATAGGCGCGTACACTTTCCTCAGTAATATTTCCACTCGCTTCTAAAAGTACCAGAGGAAAATGGGCATTGCGATAAGCCACTACCTCTTTAATCTCCTCTACCCCCATATTATCACACATAATAATATCCGCTCCTATAGCCATGATCTCCTTAGCCATTGCTACACTGTCACATTCAATTTCAATTTTAGAAGTCCATGGGATTTTTTGGCGGGCATGTTTGATAAAGGTCTTTAAATCTGGGATATGGATTAAATGGGTATCTTTAAGCATGAGCGCATCATCTAAACCTAAACGGTGGTTTTTAGCCCCGCCATTGCGCACCGAATACTTTTCAAAAACCCTTAAAAGGGGGCGGGTTTTTCTAGTATCTAAAAGACTAATGGGTAATCCTGCAATTAAGCGCACAAACTGCGCTGTCTTGGTGGCTATACCGCTACTATGCTGTAAAATATTAAGTAACACCCGCTCAATCTGTAAAATCAAGCGCCAATCGCCTTGTAACTCTAATAAAACTTGTTTGGGCTCAAAACTTTGGCCATCTTTAATTTTCCATGTGTGCTCTATTTTTAGCCACTCTAAAAGCGCTTCTGCATAAACTTGGCCTGAAAAAACCCCTGTACTTTTGGCCAAAACTTGGGTTTGTACAAGTTTAGGCTCTACAAGGCGGGCAAATAAATCCCCCGCGCCTAAATCCTCAGCCAAACACTCCCTTAAAAACTCAATGTACATTTCTTGCATCGCCACTCCCTGATTATTTTAAGACTAAGTCTTAATTATAAAATACTATAAATCCTAATAAAATCACATAAAACTAAGAAATATCAGATTGTTCAAAAGTAGCAATAGGAGTTGCAAAAGAAATTTCTTGACCCTGAAGAGAGTCAAATGTGGCACTATTTTGTACAAAGAGCACCACACTAGAGCCCATTTCAAAACGCCCTAATTCTGCTCCCTTAGCAATGCTAATGGGGGGGTTGTAGGTATAAATTTTAGGACTCTTATACACGCGGGCGTTGGTGTGGATTGTATCATCAAAATTAAGCACAATCTGCCCCACATTTAAAGCCCCTATAGCCACAAAATACAACAACTGCCCCCGCACATCTGTTGCCACCACCACCACCCGTTCATTGCGGATAAATGCATTGCGGTAGCGGTATTGGTTAAGCGCAGCAGGATTGACGCTTAAGAGTTCCCCGCAAAAGTGGCGTACTTCTGAAATTTGTAGATCACAGGGGGCATGGAAGCGGTGGTAATTTTTAGGTGAGAGATAGAAATTAAAGTAAATATAATCTTTTAAAACCTGTTTTTGGCCTAATAACTCGCCTACTTGATAATCCATGCCTTTAATCTGGAGGGCTAAATTATAAGTAACGGGCGCACAGACTGTAATTAGCGCATCACAAGGGGCAATGAGAATTTTTGGGTTTGGATCAATAAAACGGGGGGTTTGTAAAGCACGGGTAAAAAGAGCATTAAGAGTGGGATAAGACTCTAAGGGAGCAAAACCGGTTAAATCAATTCTAAAAAGAGAAACATAGATTTTATTGATAAATTTTTGGATAGGTTTAGGAAAAGAGTAGCGGGCAAATTTGCCAAAGAGTCTGGATAAAGTGTTACTAGTAGCCATTATTGTAAATCCGCCAGTTTGAGTACAAATTCAATTTGTCCCTTGCTAATGCGTAGTTCTTTTGCAATCGAATCAATGCTATGCCCTTCTTGGAATAATTGAATCACCTTTTTTTCATCAATATCATCGCTACCTTGTGTGAAATGCCCCATTTCTTTAAATTTATTCTCCAATACGATGAGTTTTTCCTCTAAATAATCCCTATCCTTGTGCATGGTGTCTTGGATTTCTTGCAGATGGTTATAAAGATTTGTAAGGCTGGTGTTTAAATTGGTGTTTAACTCATCTTTGACATTAGCGCTAATACTAGAGGCGTTAAATTCTGTTTGCATTTCATTTTCTTGAATCCATTTGCGGATTTTATAGATTTCTTGGTTAATGGCATCTAGGGCTTTTTCTAATTGCTTGGTTTTACTGGTAAATTCTTTATCTTTTAAGTGGCTATAGGTGAATAAACACACAAAAATAAGTACCACCCCTCCCCCCACAATCCACAACAATTCATTAAAACTCAGATCCATCATAAACCCTTACTTTTTTAAACTTTCTAATTCAACTTGGACAATATAACTATCCCAATCGCGTACATCTATTGCATGCATGCGTTCAATGCTTAACATTTTAGGATCAAAAGCCCTAGCCATTAAAGCAATGCGTCTATAGGGCATATGGGGGAATTTTAAGCGCATATAATAGAGGGTATCTATTATAAAAATATCCTCACTCACCCCTAAAACCCCATGCCCTAGTACGCTAACATTGATGCGATCTTCTAAAGGGAGGTATTGCATATCTCTTTCATGGATATATTGCTCCAAACGATCTAATTTTTTATAAATTTCAGATAAGGCTTTTAAAATCACATCTTCTCGTTCTTTGCCATAAAACACCTCCCAAGGCACCAGAGCATGACTAGCTTGTCCTAATTGTAAAAATTCTTGATCATGGAGTGGCTCATAGGGGGCGTATTCTACTGGCAAGGATACGCTTACTAAACGGGTAAAATATCCATGCTCTTGGCATAATTGCTTATAAATGCTTAGCAAGCCACACTCCGCGATCTAATACAATAAAACCTAAAAACACTAAACCCAAATACCCATTGGTTACAAAAAAAGCTTTAGGGATATTCTTAAAATCGCGATAAACTAGCCATTGTTCATAAATTAAAATACACAAACACGCCCCCACACCCAAAGCCGCAACTAGACCTAGCTGTGCACTTTTTACAAAACCTATCCAGCACAACACCGCTAAAGCATGGGCTAGGCGCGAAAGCTTAAGGGTAATTTGCTCTCCAAAGATAGCAGGCACGGAATAAAGCCCCTCTTTGCGATCAAATTCTATATCTTGTAAAGAATAAAGTAAATCAAAGCCAGTTACCCAAAACACCACCCCCAAAGCGAGTAACAAACTCCATAAAGGGATATAACCTAAAATAGCAATCACTCCAGCTAAGGGCGCTAAACCTAGACAAACCCCTAAAACAAGATGGGCTAGATAGCTAAAGCGCTTCATATAAGAATAGCCCCCTAAAATGAGTAAAAAAACAAAGGAAAGCTTAAAGGCAAGAGCATTGATCATAAAACTCACCCATACAAAAAGAAGGGCATTAGCCAAACAAAACCCTCTTAAAGTCCAAATACCAATGCGCCCATCAACACTAGGACGGTTATGGGTGCGGGTGTTCTTCACATCAAATTTACGATCCACAAGGCGGTTAAAACCCATAGCAAAATTACGGGCAAAGAGCAATGCCAGAGCGCATAAAAGCAATGCTTTTAAACCAAACCACAGACTTAAATGTGCCTGCGTACTGGAGACAACTATGGCAATTAAAATAAACATACCCGAAAAAACCGTGTGCTCAATGGCAACAAGATCGCCTAAGAGCTTAAGTTTTTTTAACATTGAAGACCTCTTTAAAGCCCCTATTTTAACATAAAATCAAGAAATTAAAAGGTAGAGAAATAAGGCTAAACTAATCGCATAAAGAGCGTAGTAAGCATAAACAAATCGGATTGCTAAAAGAGAAAGAAGCCCATAAAGAGATAAAAGCCATAGAGGTGTGTGGTAGTGGGTTATAGGAATGTGCCATGTTAGAGTCTGGAGTAAATAAGAATCAAAGAGATCGCCACTATTAAAAAAATGCAAAATAAGGCTTAAAGGGAAAAAGAGAACAAAGACAAAAGAGAGGAGAATGCCGCTGAGCTGGTAGGGGTTAAAGGGGGTAAAAAAGGCATGTACAAGGGGGAGCATGTGTAAAAAGAGGGCGGTATTTAATAAAAAGGCATAGATTAGAGGGTGGAGCTTTGGCATGTGCTTGATAAAGAGGAAAATATAAAACACGCCCCCTACAGATAGAATAAATCCAATATTGCGCACTAGCGAGGGGAAAAGAATCAACGATAATAGAATAACTAAAGCTAGTAATGAAAAACTTAACAGCTCTAAACCATTATAAAGTAGAAAAAACCCAAGTAATGCCATCACAAAGGCGCGTAAAAAAGAAGGCTGGAAGTGCAAAATAAACAAGTAACCTAAAAGCAAACACAACACCATTACCATTAAATCGTAGGTGCGGTTGCGGTAAGGAAAATAGCGTTGTTGTAAAAAGGTGTAGGGGTATTTAAGAATGAGAAAAAAGAAAGCGCTTAAAATCCCTAGATGAAAACCACTAATAGCAATTAAATGGCTTAATCCCAAACCCACCACCACTTGCCTTAAACTTTGATCAAGAGAATCGGCTAAAAATAAGGTGCGGTAGAAATTGCCCATTAAAGGGTTATTATGCTGGGTATCAATGGCTTTTCTTAAAGGGTTTTTAGGATCGCTTCCTTGTTCTAAAGAGAGAGAAAAAGCATAAAAATAACAGGATTTTAAAAATTGCCAAAATGAGCAAGGCGCCATTTTACCAAAAGCGCGTACAAATTTTAGACTTAAATCTTTAATGTCTTCTTTGCTAGTGGTGTAAAACACATTGTAATGGCTATCTTGTAGTTTTAGTACTTGGGTAGCACCCTTGCTATACTGTAGCAACACTTGGGCATGTAAGCTTAAAGGTTTTTTATCTAAAAAGCGGCTGTATTGCTGGTATTTTAAACTTAAAGAAAAAGCAAATAGAGCTAATAAAAGGCCTAGAGCATAAATCCACTCTTTAGGGGTTTGAAAAAGGGCAACAGGAGGCATTAAAAAACATCAGGGACGGGAACTTGCGGGGTTTCTTGGTAAAAAGTAGTGGGTTTGTACTCCCCATCTTGGCTTTCTATTGGATCTTCAAAACGCGTATAGGCTTTATTAAAGAGTATTTTAACTGTGCCAATATCCCCATTTCTATTTTTGGCTAAAATAAGCTCTGCTTGCTCAATGCCCTTAGTCCTCTCATAGTTAGCCTTTTTTTCGGCATTAAATTGTTGTTCTAATTTTTTAGCCTCTTCACTTTTACCCTCTTTGCGCAACTTAGCCAAACGATCGTTGTGATCACGTTGTTTATAGACCGCATCGCGGTAGAGAAACAAGACTTGATCGGCATCTTGTTCAATCGCGCCGCTATCTTTCAAATCAGAGAGAATAGGCCGCCTATCCTCACGGCTTTCTAAAGAACGGTTAAGCTGGGCTAAAGCGATAATAGGGGTTTGTAATTCTCTAGCTAGAGTTTTAAGACCCCTGCTAATTGAGGCGATTTGTTCATGGCGGTTTAAACTCTGATCGCTAGCCATTAATTGCAAATAATCAATAATAGCAAGGGTGATTTCAGGGCATTTTCTTTTAAGTTGGCGCAATTTAGAGCGCACATGTTGGATAGTTAAAATACTGGTATCATCAATGAATAAAAATTTGTGGTAGATGTTTTGGGCACTTCTGCTAAGATTTTCCCAATCCTCATCGCTTAGATTGCCAATTTTAAGATTGTGCAAATGTAGCGAGGTGAGATTAGAAAGCAGGCGCATCATGAGTTGCTCTGCTCCCATCTCCATGCTAAAAATAGCCACTCCCTGATTATGATTAAGGGTGGTTTTTGCTATGTTAAGCACTAGACTAGTTTTACCCATACTAGGACGCGCCCCTATTACGATCAAATCCCCGGGCTGAAAACCCCCCGTATAATCATTTAATTTATTAAAACCAGTATCTACCCCTGTAACTCTTTGATTGCCCTTTAACTTAGCCTCTTTAATAAGATTAAGGGTTTGTTTGAGTACACTTTTAACATCTTTAAATCCCCCTTGTGTTGTTTGTAAAGAGAGGGCATAAAGATCGCGCTCAATGCCATCTATAATGATTTGGCTAGATTTTGCCTGATCACACTCTGTATGGATTTGTCTAGCTAAATGTAAAAGATTTCTACGGCAAGCAGCTTCTTTAATAGCATGGATATAAGCCCCTAAATTAGCTAAAGGAGTTGTACCCATTATGGCAGCTAAAGCCTCTGTAGTTTTTTCATCGCCTCTTATTTCTACTTTCTTGTTAAGAAAATGGGCATCTACGGGGCGCTTTTCCTCATGCAACTCGCTACACAACTCAAAAAGAATCTGGTGGGCTTCATAGTAAAAGTCTGAAGGTTTAAGCTCTCTGGCAAATTCTTCATATTGCTGGTTTTCTAAAAGAGCAGAGAGTACCACGCGCTCCATAGAGAGCAAATCTGAATCAAGGGAGGTTACATCTTGCATGCAAGCATCTCTAAATTAGAAATAAGTTTTTCTGGGGTAAGGGCATAACTTTCTTTATAAGTAGCAGCAGCTAGAGCATGGGCTAGGCTAGCATGCATGGCTGCATCTAAAAGAGTATAACCTTGTGCTAAGAGTGCTACCACTAATCCAGCTAGTACATCTCCACTCCCTCCCTTAGCCAAAGCGCTATTACCCAGTGGGTTAATAAAAATGCGGCCGTTATAGGCAATGAGTGTATTAGCCCCCTTTAAGAGTAAAACTACATGGGGGAAGGTTTGGCTAAACTCATGGGCTAATTCCCATTTAGAGCGCAGTAATGTGGGTAAATCTAGCTTAAAACCTAGCGTTTTTAAAAGTGCTAAAAATTCTTTAGGATGGGGTGTAAGAACAAGAGAATAGGGCTTTTTAAGCCACTCTTTTAATAGAGGTTCGTAAAACAAATCCGCATCTAGCACACATGCCCCCTGCTCTAGCATTTGTTCTATACAAGTAGGCTTAACTCCCATACCCATGCCAATAGCAAAGGCATTAGCCTGAGTAGGAATCTCTTTAGCATACATAAGCTCTATTGGTTTGCTTTGGCTTAGACTAGCTGCCCCTAGAATACTCACCATTCCAGCCCCAAAGGCTAAAGCACTCTTAGCACTAATAAATCCCGCTCCACTTTGTTTACCCACATACACGCATGCATGGCCAAAATATCCCTTATGTACATTTTGTTTTGTGCGCTTAGGTAGACACAGATCGCAACTCTCTAATAAATTAAAGGGAGTCTCTGTTTCATACAAAGAGCGCCCTACTCCTAAATCAGCTACAACAACCTCCCCGATAAAATCCTTAGCCATGTCGCTAAATAGATTTGCCTTTAAAGCCCCCATGCACACACTTACATGGGCATTAAATGCCACAGAACTAATATAGCCATTTTGATCAATGCCGCTAGGTATATCACAAGCTATACGCCATTGCCCTACTGCATTCATGCGTTTAATTAAATCCTGCATTTGTGAATCTAACTCCCCTTTAAATCCTGATCCAAATAAACAATCTACCAGTACAGCACAGGGAGTTAAATTGGCTATTATTTCTACTTGAGCACACAAAGCCCGTTGGTATTGGACACGACACAAGGCACTTTTAGGCTCTTTAGCGCTAAAAACTTGTACGCAATAGTGAGTACCTTGTAAATGCCTAGCCAAAGCATAGCCATCGCCTCCATTGTCTCCACCTCCACAAACAATAATTACCTTCTCTCCCTTTTTAGCTTGCTTTGTAATAACCTGCTTTAAAGCTATGGCCGCATTTTCCATAAGCAATTCTGGCTCTAATTGATAGAGCATACAGGCGCGTTTGTCTAACTCTTGACTGTTTTTATAAATAGCTTGCATGCTAACCCCCTAAAGGGTTCATTATATCCAATAGTTTTTAAAGCTCTCCATGCCAAAGCTAAATTATCTTTTAACAATCAAATTAGATCATATGGATTAAAATTTTAATTAGAAGTCTTTTAGAAAAGAGCATGAGAGATGAATAACCTAATCAAAAAATCCCAATCACTTTTTGAGCCACTCACTATTGAGTCTATCAAGAAGTTAGGAGCAGAAAAATCAGATACAAATTTGTACTTGTTAATAGAGTTATTTAAAAAGGACGGTGTAGAGATTGGGATTAAAAGAGAGATAGTTTCTTCTATTGGTCGGCAAAAAGACAATGATGCTATTTTTGCGTTTTTAGAGCAAGAGGCATTTAATGGGTGGGGGGTTGATATTTGCTGCCAGATGTTACGCACTTGCCTTTATAAAGCAAAACAGGATATCCGGTTTGTAGCTTTAAGAGATAAAATATTAAAGCATTATGATAACGAAGTGATGTATAAAATGGTTGCTTACCACGAATTTAGACAGAATAAACACAGCCTCAAGAAACAAAGCCCACAAATCAAAAGACCGACTCTACTAGTTGGAGATAATCGTCTCACCCTAAACAAAATAGGACAAGGGCAGATCCAACTAATTTTTACCTCCCCGCCTTATTATAATGCTAGAACCTATAGCTCGTATAAGAACTACAAGGAGTATTTAAAGCAAATGCAAGAGAGCTTAGTACAAGCTTATAGAATCTTAGAGGAGGGGAGGTTTATTATTATTAATGTTTCCCTAGTAATTGTTAGACGAGCGGGGCGTGAATTTGAGAGTATCCGCTATCCCATACATTTTGATTTCCACTCTATTTTGGTACAAAGCGGGTTTTATTTTGTTGATGAGATTATCTGGATCAAACCTGAAGTCTGTGTGCCTAATCGCATTGCAGGCTATTTGCAGACAAAAAGACCACTTAGTTATAAGCCAAATTGCATCACTGAGAGTCTATTAGTTTATCGCAAAAATGGTTGAAGAATTAGAAAATCAAGCCATTAAAGAGGGCAAAATAAGCGCTGATGAAGTCAACGCCGCTAGAGAGGCCACACGGGCGGCTAATCCAGATATAAAGATTACGCATGCCTAATTTAGAAAGTTTTAAAAACCGCGTTTTTTGTGAGGACGCACTAGACTTCTTACCCAAACTCCCGGATAATAGCATTGATTGCGTTTTAATCGATCCGCCTTATTGTAGCGGCGGGGTTAAAAGTTTAAATGCGCGCAATATTTCTACTACTAAAAAGTATCTAGGTGTGCCAAGCTACTTGGATTTTGAAGGCGATGGCAAAGATCAAAGACTTTGGATATTTTGGATGGCTGAAATTCTTAGAGAGATCAAAAGAGTTTTAAAACCTAGCGCGTATTTTTTTAGCTTTATTGACTGGCGCCAACTTCCCGCGCTTAGCGATACAATCCAACTTGCCGATCTAGCTTGGCGGGGGGTGATAGTGTTAAATAAGGGCAATGGATCGCGCCCTTTTGCTAATGCTTTTAAACAACAATGTGAGTTTATTTGTTGGGGCACTAAGGGAGCATTGCCACTTAGCACCAGAAAAGAGGCTAACTATTATTATGGCTATGTTGAAGCCAGAATCAACCCCAAAGACAAACAACACCCCACACAAAAGCCCTTAGAAGTGCTAAAACATTGTTTACAAGTGGTGGCAGATACAAAAACGGAGGCTACTCCGATCGTATTAGATTGTTTTTGCGGGAGTGGATCAACCGGTGTTGCGTGTGCTCAACTAGGTTTAGATTTTATCGGGGTAGAAAAAGTGAAAGAATATGCGCTACAAGCTAGCATTAATTTAGAGGGCGCGCTACTTGAGGCGCAAGAGAATAAGCAAAAAGAGAACAAAGAGGGGGAAAGAATCCATGTCTATTTCTAAAGCCTTGCAAAAACTAGATGATCGCATTAATGGGCTTAATATTATGCGGGGGCGTTTGGTTAAGTTTGTTAACCCACAAAGCGCGCAAACTCAGCCAGCTCCTGAAGTGGCACAAACCCCGCCCACTCAAGCGGGTATACAAACACCGGCACAAACTCCGCCCACTCAAGCGGATACGCCAGCCGCTACTAACGCGCCTACTAGTAACGCGCCTGTACTCACAGATCAAGAAAGAGCAGATCGGCTTAATCTCATTAATAGATTGATTGTTACTAACAATGTCAGCAATGAGGACTTAGCCCCGCTAGGTTTGCATTTTGAACATATTGAGCCTTTTAACGGGGTGGCTTTTAGAAATAATACGCCTACAGATGAGCTAAAAGAATACATGCAAAAGTTAGATGCCATTAGTGCTTTAGCTGTAGTGTATGAGGCGCTAAAAAATGCGCCCTTTAGAAAAATGGAGGCGCGCTACATTTTAGGCGATGATGGGGGGATTGGATCGTTTTTCTTTAGCTTTGTCTTAGGTTTAGCTAGACTTTATACAGATTCAATAAATGCCAATGACGATCTTAAAAATGTGCTGTATTTTTTAATCACCCAAGCTACAAATTACCAATTAATCGCCGCGCTACATTCAGATAATGCGGGCGCAAATTTAGAAGCCCAAAGAATGGTAAAACAATTACCACTCGCGCCGTAAAGCCCTAGCTTTAGCTAAGCGGATTAAGGCGCATGCTCGTCAGAGCATATGATGAGATACAACCCTTTTAATGTATTATTTGATAAATATTTTGTATAATACACTGCATGAAATATATCAAGTATAAAAGTAATAATAACATTGTCTATTCTTGCAAATACCACATCGTATGGTGATGCAG
>NZ_CABIKG010000024.1 GCF_902196125.1 Helicobacter suis | reverse complement strand
CTTTTAGTGATGTCAAAGTTGCCCATATGCTTTAATACATATTGTCTAACCTTGCGCTCCTCTGCTTGGTCTCTCCACTCCCCAGCGTGTTTGCCTTTATGATGGATAAACGAATTTTTTGTTAAACGGGGAATGTGATCAGATTCTAAATTTGAGAGATCAACTGGCTTAGATCTAATTAGATTTGCTAGCTCCTCTTGTGTCATGTCTTCGGGTTGTTTCAAGTGCTCCCCTTATTAAATACTTCATCTTGGGGAAGAGCACAGAATACCCGGATATGGTTGGGGCAAGCTTTGCTTATAAAAATTTTGAACCCACTTTAAATAAATTTGTAGAGCATTTTTCTAGCTTGCCCCTTAAACTCTTTTCTTTTGAGATCAAAAAAGAGATTAGCTTAACTAATTGCAGGGAATATTATTTCCAAGCCATTAGCAATAGTTCTTGGGCTCATGAGGGCTATTTAGTAGCAGAGAAAATCAACATTCAAGATAACGAATTAATGGATTTATTAAAACGATTGCACACTAGCTTTGGTATTGGGGTGATTTTGTTAAATGTGCAAGAGATGTATAAAAGCCAAGTACTCTTAAATGCAAGATACAGGGACAATTTAGATCACGCCATGTTGGCTGAATTATCCAAAAACAGCCCAGATTTTAGAGACTTTTTAAATGCTTTGATCCTCTATCACGAGGCGATTAAAGCTAATATGAGCGAACAGACTAAGTTAAAAGCCTTTGATAGTGTGTTAGATACAAGGGATTTACAAACTTACACCAGCATAGAGATCTTAAAACAAACCCCCAAAGAAGCTTAAATGGCAATTAATTATGCCGTGCAGAGGGGGGCTAGGGTTTATGCCTACGATGAAAATGGGGATGAACTCTTTAACAAACCGGGCGAATTAGTACGCTTCACAAATAATGCCGTATTTGTGAGGAGGGGGGCTAGGGTTTGTAAACTTGATGCTTATGGCTATGTGGTGGATCCGGATGTTAAAGAGAGTGGGGGTGAGGATGGATTAATTGGGTTAATTGGAGGGGGTATTATAGGCTTAGTTATTTTTATTTTTTTAAATCTTAACCATATACATAACTATTTTTTTCCCCCTCCTCCGCCGTCTTTTAAAGACCAAAATAAGCGCGAACAAGTCTTCCACGATGCAATGGGGCTATTTACACAACAAAGCTACAAAGACGCCCAAGAGCGTTTTATTTGGCTAGCTCAAATCAAATACCGCCCTGCGTTTGATTATTATATGGCAGGGCAATGTGCCTACAAAACACAACACTATCAAGAAGCCATTCAATTTTACAAGCAAAGTCTAGCAATTAAAGAGCAAGCTAGCTATACCCCTATTTTACTAGAAAACACCGCTAATGCCTACAAAGCTCTTAAGGATCATAAAAATTACGAGCACACCTTACACCTCTTAGCCCGCTACCCGCAAAGTGAAGAAGGCAAAAAGGCTCTAGCTATTTTGAAACAAAAGTAAAGAAATTTAAGATAAGAGACGCAAATATACTTTCTCTAATAAACCTTAACGTCTCAGCCCTCATTGGCACAATCTGCAAGAGAAGTGTTTGGCTTGCTTTTATTTGAAAGCTTGTTTCTTGCACTGGTAGCCTCAAATCATAAAAACTAGGCTTTTCCCTATGAGACTGAAAAGTCCTTTTTTAACCCCGCATTTCTGATTACAAAATACGCCGTAGGGATAATAAAAAGGGTGAGTACCACACTGGTGATCATGCCACCTAACATGGGAGCAGCAATAGAGTGCATGATCTCAGAGCCCACGCCATGGGAGTACATAATAGGGATCAAAGAAACCAAAATGCTAAAAAAGGTCATCAGTTTAGGGCGCACCCGTTGTACTGCTCCATGCATGATCGCCTCTTTTAAATGCGCGCTGGTTTGCTCACTTTGTTTTAAAAAGTTTTGGTAGGCATCTTCTAAATAAATAATCATCACAATAGCCGTTTCAGATGCCACACCCAAAAGCGCTAAAAAACCCACCAAAACAGCAATACTTAAATTTAGGCCAATGATATTCATAAAAACTAATCCGCCTAAGAAAGCAAAGGGCAAGCTAAAAAAGCAAAGTAAAGAGTTGATCGTACTTTTAAGCGCAAAGACAATTAAAAGAAAAATGATAAAAATGCTAATAGGCACAATGTATTTAAGGGTGGCAAAGGCTTCATCTAAATACTGGCTCTCCCCAGAAAATTCGTAATAATAGCCCGCGGGTAATTTCACACTCTCTAAGGCTTTTATAGCCGCTTGGCGGTAAGTCTCTGAGCTCACCCCATTTTTAGGCACAATATAAATAAAATGCACACTCAAACCCTTCTCACTCTTAAGCACCGCTGGGGCGTTTTCATAGTAGACATGGGCAAATTCTCTTAAGGGTACATAGCTAAAGGGCGTTTTAATGTAGAGATTATCTAGGCTTTCTATGTTGTCGCGCTGCACATCTTGCAGGCGCACAGAAATAGGATAACTCTCCACCCCATCAATTAAAGTGGAAACCCGCGCCCCGCCTACACCATAAGAAATCATATTTAAAACACTCTCTTTGGTGATGTTATACTCAGCTAGTTTTTCTGGGCGCAAGTCTACATTGAGATAATAACCATTGTTAGATTTTTCCGCAAAAACAGAGAGAGACTCAGGGAGAGTTTTTAATTTCTGCTCCATTTGAATCGCTAAATCTTGTAATAAATAGGGATCTTTGCCATACAGTTTAATACCAAGAGGCGTACGAATTCCTGTTAAAAGCATGTCAATGCGCCCACGGATAGGATAGGTCCAAGAATTAACAAGGCCTTTTAACTGCAAAGCTTGCTCTAATTTATTTCTAAGTTGTTTGTAGGTAATTTTCTCAGGCCATTCAGATTTGGGTTTGAGCTCAATGTAGGTCTCTAGCATAGAAAGAGCCGCACTATCGCTACTACTATTAGCCCGGCCAGCTTTGCCAAAAACTTGCTTGACTTCAGGGATAGCCTTAATGCGCTTATTGGTTTCCTCTAAATATTTTTTGGCCGTATCAATGCCTACGGCATTAGTGGTTACGGGCATATACATCACCACGCCCTCATTAATAGAGGGGATAAACTCCCAGTTAAGCCTTTTATACACAAAATAAAGCCCGCCTAAACCTAGTACACTTAGCGCTAAAAAGACATATTTAAAGCGCAAAACAAAGGTCAAACACACCCCATAAATCTTAATGAAAAAAGCATTGATAGGATTTTTAGACTCTTCTACAATCTTGCCCTTGATAAAAAAGAGCATTAAAATAGGCACGATGCTAATAGAGAGCAATGCCCCAACTAGCATGGCAAAGGTTTTAGTGTAGGCCAGAGGCGAAAAGAGCCGTTTTTCCTGACCGCTTAAATCAAAGATGGGCAAGAAAGAAACCACGATGATCATGAGCGCAAAAAAGATCGCCGGTCCTACTTGTTTGACCCCCTCAATAATAGCCGCCTGCCTCTGCTCCTCATTTTGGATATTGGCATGGCTTAAGTGTTTGTGGGCATTTTCTACCATTACAATGGCTGCATCTACCATAGCCCCAATGGCAATAGCAATGCCACCTAAGCTCATAATACTAGCCTCAATGTTAAAAAAGTGCATGAGTAAAAAACTCAGACACACACAAAGAGGTAGCGTGATGATCACCACTAGCGCACTTCTAAAATGCAATAAAAAAATAGCAATGATGATCAAAACCGTGATACTCTCTTCTATAAGCGTGTGGATCAAATTGTCCACACCCTTTTTAATAAGCTCACTGCGATCATAGACAGGTATAATTTGCACATCTGGATCGCCCTCTTGCAAGCGCGCGATCTTTTGTTTGATACGCTCTAAAATGCTATAGGTATCTGCGTGGTAGCGCACCATCACAACCCCGCCCACTACCTCATCTGTGCCGTTGAGATTGGCCACTGAACGGCGCGGTTTAGGCGTGAAGTTGATCGTTGCGATGTCTGTTAACTTAATAGGCGTGCGGTTAGGCGCTTTGAGTACGATTTCTCCTAAGTCTTTTAAGCCTTTAGTATAACCTTGTGCATGGATAATCTTTTCAAACCCATTTTCTAAAATAATCCCTCCCCCCGTGTCTTGATTGGATTTTTTAATAGCATTGATCACATCTGTTACACTTAAATCGTATTTGACTAGCGCATCATTATTGATAGTTACCTCGTAGTTTCTCTCAAAGCCCCCCACGCTAGCAACCTCGCTCACCCCGTCCACCCCTAAAAGCGCGTAGCGGTAATAAAAATCTTGCAAAGTTTTAAGCTCGGCTAGATTTTTAGTTTTACTTTTAAGTGCGTACTGGTAAGCCCAACCAATGGAGGTAGAATCACTACCCATTTCCACCTTAGCCTCTGGGGGCAATTTTACCCGTGCCATTTGCTCAGAGACGCGATCGCGGGCAAAATACAAATCCACGCCATCTTTAAAGATGATATAAATCAAACCGGTTTCATAGCTAGCAATCCCGCGCACAGTCTCTACATCAGCAATGCCCATTAAATTAGACACCAAAGGGTAGACCGCCTGTTCTTGTACCACCTCTGGGCTTTGGTTAGGATAGCTCACCTGTACCACCACCTGAGTGGGTGAGAGATCAGGCAGCGCATCTAAACGAGTGTTTTTCATAGCCCAAAGTGAGATCAAAAAGAGCAGAAAAACCACCATTACAACCACTAATTTATTCTTAATGCTCAAAGAGATGAGCGCATTAATCATCACTCATCCCCGTTATTAATCGCGTCTGCATCCAAAATAAAGAGGGCGTTTTTGGCAACTTCATCGCCTGCCTTTAACCCCTCTAAAATTTCATAACTCCCATCGCTGTTTCGTTTGGCTTTAATTTGTGTGAGGGTAAAATCCCCATCTTCTTTTTTAAAGACAATGGTTTTATCATTTTTAACTAAAACCGCCTCTTTAGGCAGCACCAGCATTTTTCTAGCCTGCTGGTAGATACTCACCCTAGCAAACATGTTAGGGAAAAAGATTAAGGCAGGATTATTTAGGATAAAGCGCACTTGTAGCATTTTATCCTGCGCTCCGATGAGAGGGTTAATGCGATCAAACTTTAAGGGAAAAACTCCAGAAACCCCCTCAATAGAGATACTGGCTTTAGAAAGGTGGCGTACAAAATCTAAATCCTCTTGGTTGACTTTAGCTAACACATATAACGAGCGTAAATCAATGATTTTGTAAATCTCTGCCCCGCTTTTAATAAACCCGCCTTCATTGATATTCTTAGTAAAGATCACCCCGCTAAAGGGCGCGCGCATATCAATATTGTTTTTAACTTTTTTGGTTTTAATGATATTATCAATCTCATAGGTAGGCACACCTAAAAGACGCAATTTTTCACGCATTTGTTCTACTTGTTTATTAAAGCGCACAGAAGAGAGCAATTCACTTTGCACGCTAATAAGGGAGGGGGAATAAATATTAAAAAGTTTGTCCCCAGCTTTGATGTTTTGGTAGGTTTGATTCACATAGAGTTTTTCAATATAGCCATCAAAACGGATATTATAAGAAAAGACTTTAGTTTCATCTGCTTCTAAGAGTGCATAATACTGCCTAAAGGGTGCGACCTCTTTAAGCATAACCTTAATACTATCCCCCCCCTTAGCCTGCAATAAACAACATAGTAAAACCACCCCCCATAACCGCACTATCACCAAAGCCCTTTGAGATTCTCTAAATTTAAATAAGTGGTAGAAAGCTCGCTTTGGGTATCAATTTTAGAAAGCTGTGTATTGATCTCATCGTTAAAGGCGCTGTAATAGGTGTTATAATCTGCTGAAGAGGGTAAGTTATTCGCATAAATCTGTACAATATGCCCATTGGCTTTTAAGATTTGATCAATGCTAACTAAATTTCTTTGTAACTGTGCGATTCTTTTAAGTAATTTTTTAGCCGTGTGCATCACTCTATTTTTGGTATTTTCTACCTCTTTAAGAGCCACTAAATGTTCCTCTTTCTTTTGCTGTAAGGTGTTACTTTGTTTGCCATAAAGGGGGAGAGGAATAGCTATACCAACGGTAAACATATCAAAGATGTGCCGTCTGAAGAGATAGTTAGCAGTTACATTAATATCATCAAGAAAGCCCTTTCTAGCTAGTGTAATGTTTTTAAGAGATTGGCTATCTTGTAAATCAGCAATCTTAATCTCGCGATTAGTACTCATGATTGTCTTTAATTCCTCATCAGGATTAAAAACAAGCGCACTAGGCGCAAGACTTAAAAGATCGCTTTGGTTAAAGGTTAATTCGCTAATCTTAATCCTGTTATTATCTAGCGCGTCTTCTAAATCGCTTTGTTTGATTTGTAATTGGGATTTAAGTACTTCAATTTTAGCAATCGCAATGGCATCTGGGCTACTAGAGTGCATAGCCTTATATAACAAACTATCTAAGTTACTCAACGCTTCTTTGAGTAAGGCTAATTTTTGGGTATTTCTATGGACATTGATAGCATTGATTAAAATATTAATAGCAATTTGTTGTCTAAGTTTTTGGAGTTCTAAGAGCTTTTTTTGGCTCTCTAAATCAATCACTTGCTTTTTAGTGTGCCGCTTACCATTCACATCAAATTTTTGGGATAGCCCCACGCTAATACTTTGCATAAAGTTAAACATGCCGTTAAACTCGCCATTTAAAACGAAGTAATCATTTACATTAGCGTTATTATAGGCTACATATAAAATGGGATTATCCCAGCGAGATGCTGCCCTAGCTTGGGCTTGCAAGCTAGAAATCTGTGCCTCTAAACTCTCAAGTTTGGCATTTTTATGTAAATACTTATTGTAGATACTCTCTAAATCTAACCGGCTTTGTGAGCCGACTAGAACACTTAGAAAAGCACAAACAAAAATTAGAGAGCGCATGGGCTAAATATTCACGCTACCTTTACCTTTATAAACCTTGCCCTCTTTAGTTTTGACCTGTACTTTAATTTGCCAAGTACCACTCATGGGTAAATTGATCTTAGCATGGTAGGTGTCGCCTTTTTCTTTTACCTGTGCTTCTTCATTCATCGCAGCCATGCCCGGCATTTCAGGCATTTTAAAATTCAATTTAATATGCGCACCTTTTAATTCTTTACCTCCAAGAGTGGGTACTACATCAAACTCATTATTGCCACTGACCAATTTTTTATCTGACTTGAACGCTACTTCTGCTTCCTTAGCCTTAATTTTTAACTCCCATGCTTGCAAGCTCCCAAAGGCTAGACCGCATGCCAGTAACAAAGCACCCAGTTTTTTCATATAAGCTCCTCATGTTTAATGGTGAGTCTGCATTCTAGGTTGTGTTTGTGTAAAATTTGTGGAAAATGTATTCAAAGTGTTAGAACTAAGAATAACACCATGTGTAAGAATATCTATACTACTTTCGCCATTATAAATTTTTCCCTCTTTAGTTTTGACTTGTACTTTAATTTGCCAAGTGCCATTCATGGGTAAATTGACCTCTGCATGGTAGATGCCATTTTTTTCTCTTATTTGCGCCTCTTTATTCACTGCAGCCATACCCGGCATTTCAGGCACACCAAAACTTAATTTGATAGAGGCATTTTTTAAAACTTTGCCTCCAAGAGTGGGCACTAAATAAAATTTATTATCCCCGTCTACTAAATTTTTATCCGCTTTAAGTGCTACCTCAGCTCCTTTAGCCTTAATGGTTAATTCCCAAGCTTGCAGACCCCCAAGGGCTAGAGTACATACTAGAAACAAAAAGCCTAACTTTTTCATGTAATCTCCTTTATTATCAAAATGCAAGGATATTGAAACACATTTGCGTAAAATTTCTGTAAATTAACCCTTCTTGTGTTAGAGTTGCCTATCTTTACATAAAGGATTAAAATGGATTATAGAATTGAACATGACACGATGGGCGAGGTTAAAGTAGAAAATAGCAAGTACTGGGGCGCACAAACCCAAAGAAGCTATGAAAATTTTAAGATCGGCACAGAAAAAATGCCCCCAGAGCTTATTTTTGCCTTTGCAAAACTTAAAAAAGCCCTAGCTAAGGTCAACCACGATTTAGGCAAACTCAGTCAAGAAAAATCAGAGGCTATTATTAAGGCCTGCAATGCCATTTTAGAGGGCAAGCTAGAGGGCATGTTTCCCTTAGCCATTTGGCAAACAGGGAGTGGTACGCAAACTAACATGAACATGAATGAAGTGATTGCCAACTACGCCACAGAGATTCTAGGGGGCAATTTTAGAGAAAAAAAGCTGATTCACCCTAATGATGATGTGAACATGTCCCAAAGCTCTAATGATACCTTCCCAACAGCCATGCATATTGTCAGCGTACTAGAAATCACACAAACCCTTTTACCCGCCTTAGATAAATTGCACGCTACCCTTGAGAGCAAAAGCCAAGCTTTTTATCAGATCATTAAAATCGGGCGCACCCATTTACAAGATGCCACGCCCTTAACTCTAGGACAGGAATTTAGCGGGTATGCAAGCATGCTTACGCACTCTAAAGAACAGATTATGCAGAGTTTAGAGGGGCTAAGAGAGTTAGCCATCGGGGGCACAGCAGTGGGCACAGGTCTAAATGCCCACCCCCAGTTATCAGAAAAAGTTGCTAAACAACTTAGCCAAGACACGGGGCAGGTTTTTAAAAGCGCGCCTAATAAATTCCATGCTTTAAGTAGCCATGACGCCATTACTTTTGCCCACGGAGCCCTTAAAGCCCTTGCGGCCAATTTAATGAAAATTGCCAATGATATTAGGTGGCTTGCTAGCGGCCCGCGTTGTGGTTTAGGCGAATTATCTATTCCAGAAAATGAGCCGGGAAGCTCTATTATGCCCGGCAAGGTCAATCCTACCCAGTGTGAGGCTTTAACAATGGTTGCGCTGCAGGTGATGGGCAATGATGCGGCTATTGGCTTTGCCGCTTCTCAAGGCAATTTTGAACTCAATGTCTTTAAACCTGTGATCATCTATAATTTCTTGCAAAGTTTACGCCTTTTAAGCGATAGCATGCTTAGCTTTGATCTGCACTGCGCGCAAGGTATCCAACCTAATAAAGACAAGATAGATTATTATTTGCACCACTCTTTAATGCTTGTTACCGCACTCAACCCTCATATTGGCTATGAAAACGCGGCTAAAGTGGCAAAAAACGCCCATAAAAAGGGCATTAGCCTTAAAGAATCAGCAGTAGAGTTAGGGCTTTTAAGCGCAGAGGATTTTGAGAAATTTGTAGTGCCTGAAAAAATGATTGGACCTAGGGCTTAGTTTAAAATCTTAAGCTAGATAATGCCCCCCTTTTTTGCCCATGATCGTCTCCTTTTATACCAAGCTAGCGCGCTTGATTATTTGGTGTTAGAGGAGCAAAGCCTAGATTGCATCATCACCTCCCCGCCCTATAATGTGGGTATGGTTTATGGTAGCAATGAGGATAATAAAAGTTATGCAGAATATTTAGACTTTAGCGCGCATTACTTGGCTAATTGTTATGCATGGGCTAAGAAAAGTGGGCGCTTGTGTCTTAACATTCCCTTAGATAAAAACAAGGGCGGACAACAAAGTGTGGGAGCAGACATCATTAGTTTAGCTAAAAAGATGGGGTGGTGCTATCATAGCAGCATTATCTGGAATGAGGGCAATGTCTCTAGGCGCACCAGCTGGGGGAGCTGGCTTAGTGCTTCTGCGCCCTATGTAATCGCCCCGGTCGAGCTCATTGTGATTTTTTATAAAGAGGTGTGGAAAAAACAGCACAAGGGTGTTAGTGATCTGAGTAAAGAAGAGTTTATTACCTGGACTAATGGGCTTTGGAGCTTTAATGGGGAGTCTGCTAAACGCATAGGCCACCCCGCCCCCTTTCCTAGAGAGTTGCCTAGGCGCTGTATCAAGCTTTTTTCTTTTATAGGAGATGTGATCTGTGATCCTTTTAGTGGGAGCGGAACAACTATGCTAGAGGCTTATGCTAATCAGCGCAATTTTATAGGTATTGAACTCGATCCTACTTATTGCGAACTTTCTAAACAGCGCTTTTTAAAAATGATAGAAAATGAGAATTAGTCAGCATGATTTGATTATGGAGTTTTTTAAAGCAAACCCTAATACAGAATTGCCCACCCTGAAATTGTAGATTGGCTCACACAAGAATATACAAAGCGCACAGGTAAGGTTTTTAGAGATCCAGATAGGGGGATTAGAAAGTTGCACCAGCAGGGAATGTTGCAAAAGATTGCTAAGGGGGTATATCGTTACGATCCTAATTTGGTACTGCACATAGACTTAGAGGACTTTAGCGAGTCTTTAAAAAAGCAGATTTTAGAACGCGATAATTACGCTTGCGTGATCTGTGGGGCAGGTAAAAAAGAGGGAGTAGAATTGCATGTTGATCATATTAAGCCTAAAGATTTAGGAGGCAAAGCCACTTTAGAGAATGGGCAAACACTTTGTTCACGGCATAACTTCTTAAAAAAGAACTTTAGGCAAACAGAGACGGGTAAAAAGATGTTTATCCGCATGCTAGAGAGTGCAAGAAAATCAGGAGAATCAGAACTTGTAACGTTTTTAGAGGAGATTTTAAGCGTCTATGAAAAACATGGGATCAATGGGCATATTGTGTGGAGGAAGGACTAAAAATTTTTAGGGATAAATAAATAATTAGCAAAAATAAGAAAGACAGTATCTGTAAAACGCTCAAAATACTAGGTTACTCCTTATCTGTGTTAATTGCACGCAGTAAACACGCTTTGTTTGCTGGTTATCACTATCTTACTAGTAGGAATCTTATAAGGTTAAAGCATCTAGAGCATTTAATATAGGTCTTTCACATCATTTAAAACATAATTTTGCTCACTCCCTGTCTTAGGTATAAAGCTAGGGGTACTCATAATTTAGGGGCATGTATCATAACCACTAAAGGCAAGTGGAGTTTTTTGCCGCTTAAGCCTAAACGCACAGCTGCGAGAAATGGCCCAGTGTCTAAGCTGATATTAATGGGACTATTGGCATTCTTAGAAAAGTTTTTTCTAAAGTGGCGCAAATCCTAGGGGGTAGTAGGGCAAAAGTTCACCCCTATAAAAATCTCCGTCCTAAGAAATACGATGGAAAAATTTACGAAAAAAACCTATCTTTAATAAGACTATATAGTTTTTTAGACATTGGGAAGTTGTGTATTAAATCGTACCACATCGCTTTGATCTAAGGACAAATGTTCCTTACTCTTTACTTTTTGAACTCTCCTATCAGCTGGACTACAACCATAGATCATGAAAGAGATAATTTTTAGAGCCATACAATGTCTTAATAAAATAACAACCTAAGCAAGAGAGAGCCTCATCCTTATAAGACAGTAAGCCTAAACATCTCACCTTCACTAGTTGCCTATTGGCTACTTGTAAGGATACCGGCGCAAGAGATCGATGTGTGTACGCAAATCCTCAGCAGCATGCCGTCTTAAAGGGTCTAGTTGGACAATTACACCCTCTTGTTTAGCAAATCTAATGGCGGGGACAAAGTCGCTATCATTAGCGATCAAAATAATCTTTTCCACCTGTTTTTTAATAGCCAAAGAAGCAATGTCCAGGCCAATTTTCATATCTACCCCTTTTTGGCGTAGGTTGAGCTGAAAATCCCCATCCTTCAAGTCTTTTACAGATTTTTCTCCGGACAAGAGTTTTGGCAAGATATTGGGCTTTAATACCCACGGATTGTCCTTATCAAACTGGATTCGTCCTAATCTTACGCTAAAATAGGGTTTTTGTTTGAGCTCATTAAGAAGTTGTATATTGAATTGCGCCACATCGCTTTTGTCTAAAGACAACTGTTTTTTGCTGATTGGCTGTTGCGCCCTCCCGGTGGCAGGGGGACAACTATAGATAAAAACACGGAACAAGTAATCTCTAGAGTTGCCCAATGTCCTAAGAACATACTTCCTAATTTCTTCAGCTAAGGCAACAGAAGCAGGACGATCTTGAGGCGGGTAAAGCACTTTGAGAAAAAAACCTAAATCTACTAAAACGGCTGTTTTTTTGGGTAGATGGACATCAAAAAATTGAGAATCAGACTCATTTAACATAAGAAACTCTTTACCAAGACTTCAACGACCCGGGAGCTAAAGTGTCCGTATCTCTCAGGATCTCTGAGGCGAAACCGAGCCAGCCGGGTCTGTATGAACGGCCATTGTAGCTAGTTTTACACTAATTGTCAAGACATGCTTAAAACTATTAAAAAGCATCCTAGACAAATAAAGCAAAGACCAAAAAAACTAGAAATGGAAAACTTGAAAGTATTGTTTTAAGAAATCTCCAACACCTAAGCAAGAGAGCCTTGAGCCTGTGGCCCTTGCAACCAAATGCAAGGGCATTTCTCTAAGAAAGGAGGTGATCCAACCGCAGGTTCACC
>NZ_CABIKG010000023.1 GCF_902196125.1 Helicobacter suis | reverse complement strand
CTTTTAGTGATGTCAAAGTTGCCCATATGCTTTAATACATATTGTCTAACCTTGCGCTCCTCTGCTTGGTCTCTCCACTCCCCAGCGTGTTTGCCTTTATGATGGATAAACGAATTTTTTGTTAAACGGGGAATGTGATCAGATTCTAAATTTGAGAGATCAACTGGCTTAGATCTAATTAGATTTGCTAGCTCCTCTTGTGTCATGTCTTCGGGTTGTTTCAAGTGCTCCCCTTATTAAATACTTCATCTTGGGGGAGGATACAGAACAACACCCACAAGCAAGTTAAAAAAGATTTTAGATAAGGGCTAAGAGGGTTTAAAGGTTGGGGGTTATTTGTGGTTAGCTTAAGTTTTATTTAAACTCTATTTTGTTTAAATTCTATTTACTCTTTTATACAGTGGTGGTTTTGTAGTGAGAGAAATTTAAACGAAAGGGTGGTTATGGCAAGAGAACAAAATAGCGGGTATGTTATAAAAGACATAGATACAGAACTCGAGCAGATGATAAACTTGTTGCTAGAATTTGATTGGTTAATAGAGCAAGCGCTAAATGAGTATCCTAACCCTCTAACAGATAAAAATAAGTTTACACAAGCAAGCTAAAAAAGATTTTAGGGGTAGGGGGCTAAAAGAGGGTTAAGAGGGGTAAAAACCTAGTCTTTACTTTAAGGCTTCTATCTTTTTAACCCAAAATAGGTCTAATTGCACAAAACTCTCCTTGATCGCAGAGTGGGTTAAATTTTTTAAAGCGGCTGAAGGGGTAGCTTTTTTTAGCCAATCTTTTGCTACACCCTGTCCATTCCCATGCATGTGCCAAGTTAAAATAAGCCTTTTTAGCATTTTTTCCTTTGTAGAAGCTACCTTAATCCAAGCTAGGGATTTTATGCTACTTCTTAAAAAAATATTTACAAGTCTTACGGAATAAGTTTTGCTTAGATAGAGTAATTCACTTAAAGGATTGCTATGCTCCGCTCTTTATGGTCTGGTGTTAACGGAATGCAGGCACACCAAATCGCCCTAGATATTGAAAGCAACAATATCGCCAATGTCAACACCACCGGCTTTAAATACTCCAGAGCTTCTTTTGTGGACATGTTATCTCAAGTTAAACTCATCGCCACCGCCCCCTATAAAAACGGCCTAGCTGGGCAAAATGACTTTTCTGTGGGTTTGGGTGTGGGCGTAGATGCCACCACTAAAATCTTTTCTCAGGGGAATTTACAAAATACCGATGTCAAAACAGATTTAGCCATTGAAGGCGATGGATTTTTTGTTATTAGCCCGGATCGAGGCGTAACACGCAACTTTACCCGTAGCGGGGAATTTCTCTTTGATGCAAATGGGAGCTTAGTAACTACAGGGGGGTATGTGGTGCAAGGCTGGGTACGCGATCCTAAAGATATGGGCTCTAAGGATAGTGAAACCGATATGCTTAAAATTGATAATACCAAGCCTTTACAAAATATCCGCATTGATCCGGGTATGGTAATGCCAGCGCGATCGAGTAGTAAAATCACGATGCGCGCTAATTTAAATGCAGGACGCCATGCCGATCAAGTAGGCAATGTTTTTATGCTTGATTCTTCTACTAAAACCCCTGCAGATGGAATCAAACCCCAATACGATTCAGCCACCAATCTTACCCAAATGGCAGAGGATATGGGGTCTTTGTTTAATGAAGATGGCGATGCGTTTTTACTCAATGAAGATCAGGGGATTTGGGTGAGTTATAAAAATGCGAGCATGAAAAAAGCCATTTTATCCTCTAAGAATAGCAACACCTTAGAACTCAATGGGACTAAAATTTCCTTTAGTAATGACTCAGCCACAACCCACATCACTTCTTTAGCCGCTGCTAAAAATGCCATTAATGCTGTGAAAAATAAAACTGGGGTTGAAGCTTATATTGATGATGGCCAGTTGCGCTTAGAAAATAAGAACAGTTTAGAGGGCGATGAACATGTTAAAAACATCGTAGTAACCCATGCAGGTACGGGGGCTTTTGCTAATTTTGCTAAGGGCGATCAAAGTATCACCGCTTTTAGATACCGCTACACAAAAGGAATTGATGCAGACTCTACTACCGGGCAATTTAAAACTACAGAGGATTTACGCGCACTCATGCAACATGATGCCAATATCGTAAAAAACCCTAGTTTAGCCAAGAGTTATAAGGACTCAGCTGCCTCTGTATCGGTAAAAATCAATAACCATGGCATGTTTGAAATTGCTAATAAAGATGATGGAAATCCTAATAAAGATAATTTGAGTATCTTTGTAACCAACTACGCCTCTGATAAAGTAACTAAAAATGTCCTCTTTGGTAAAACTATGGGTGCGCTTAATACGGCTGCCTTAATTGAAGGGGGAGTTTCTACCTCTACCTCCAGATTAACCCATGCCACCCATGCAAGTAGTGTTGATTTAGTAGATAGTTTAGGCACTAAACATAGCATGCGTTTAGAATTTTATAAAACAGGGGGGGCTGAGTGGCGTTTTAGAGCTATTGTACCTGAACCCGGAGAAATTGTAGGTAGTTCTCCTGATCGCCCTAATATATTTGAAGAGGGGATTTTACACTTTAATAAAGATGGCAGTTTAGCCGGTATGAATCCTCCCGTATTACAATTTGCGCCCCATAATGGTTCAGATTCGCCCCAGCGTATCACGCTAAGTTTTGGTACGGCCGGAGGCTTTGATGGAATCACTAGTGTAGATAAAATCTCTGAGACTTATGCCATTGAGCAAAATGGCTACCAAGCGGGGGATTTAATGGATGTGCGCTTTGATAATGATGGGGTGTTGCTTGGCTCTTTTAGCAATGGTAAAACTCTCTCTTTAGCACAAGTGGCTTTGGCTAATTTTGCCAACGATGCGGGTTTACAAGCTGACGGGGGGAGTGTGTTTTCTGAGACGAGTAACTCAGGTAAAGCCCTTATCGGAGCGGCTAATACGGGGCGCAGGGGCGGGGTTTCTGGCTCTAAGTTAGAATCTTCTAATGTGGATTTAAGCCGCAGTTTGACAAATTTAATTGTGGTGCAAAGAGGCTTTCAGGCTAACTCTAAGGCAGTTACCACCTCCGATCAGATTTTAAATACTTTGCTTAATCTCAAACAATAGGGGATTTTTTAAGTGCATGAATATTCCGTCGTTTCCTCTCTAATGGATTTGTGCGAAGCGCATGCGCGCAAACATAACGCCACCAAAATAGAAAGGGTGGTGGTGAGCATTGGGGAACGCAGCGCAATGGATAAACAGCTTTTCATGAGCGCCTTTGAGACTTTTAAAGAAGAATTAGATATTTGTAAAGACGCGGTTTTAGACATTGTGGAGGAAAAGGTAGAATTAACTTGTTTAAATTGTTCTTTTGTGTTTATCCCGGCTACTTTAGAATATGGGCAATGTATCCGTTGTGGCTCGCAGAATGTACAAATCAGTAAGGGTACTGAAATGCAACTTTTGTCTTTGGAGATGGTGTGATCGATGCGATTTTTCAGGAATTTATCAAAAAAGCGTCTAAAATGAAAGAACACTGGGAGGTGGTACAACTCTTTGAAGAGGAGCGGCAAAAATTCCATGAAGAATTACAGGCTTATGAAGATGAGATTAAACAAGCCCGCGGGGTGTTGCGCGATTTACGCGCACAGGTAACACAGATTAAAGAAAAATTAAAAGATTTGCAGGTTTATAAGGAAGAGAAAGAAGAAGAGATTAAGCAAATCAAACAAGAATTGCTCTCCTATCAAATCCAGCGCGATTTATCACATCTACAAAAAAACAAACCAGAAATTCCAGATTTAGAACAAGAACCTTTGCCCCAGCCGGTAGAGTTTGTAGAGATTTATTTAAAAGATCACTCCATTGCTAAAGCCCGCCCGGCTAAGCGTTTTTTTAGCGATCAAATTTATCGCCAATACCGCGTACTCTTACGGGAAAATCATATGCTTAAAGATCGAATCTTTGGATTAGACTTAGAAAATAGCACCCTTAAAATTGAACTTAGAGATTTAAAAACCCAAAATCTTTTAGAGTCTAAGGATCAAGAAAAACCAGAAACAAAGGAGAGTGAAGAGTCTAAATGAGGGTTTTAGTTAGTGCCTTAGAGGTGAGCGCTAATGTCCATTTGAAAGTTTTAAGATCATATCTTAAAGAAAAGGTGGAATGGCTAGGGGTTTATGACGTGCTTTTGCCTGAGGATAAGCCATTTTTATCCCCTAAAGACTTTTCTATTATGGGTTTTAAAGAGGTCTTTAATCGGCTTTTATTCTTTTATAAAGCCCTTAAATCTATGGTTAAACTTGCTAAAGAAGCCGATCTGATTTTACTCATGGATTCTTCTTCTTTTAATATCCCTCTAGCTAAGCGCATAAAAAAGCAATACCCCAATAAGCCTATTTTTTACTATATTTTGCCACAGGTATGGGCGTGGAAAGCCTACCGCGCGCCTATCATTGAAAAATATTGTGATCATCTCGCAGCTATTTTACCCTTTGAGACTTCTTATTACAAAGAGAAGGCAAGATTTGTCGGACACCCTCTTTTAGATGAGATCACACAAGTTAAAACTTCTTTAGAGGGTCAGGGGGTGGTTTTTATGCCCGGGAGTCGCAAACAAGAGATCACGCGCCTTTTTCCTGTTTTTGTACAAGTAGCCAAGCAAATTAATCAAAAGCGCATACTCATCGTGCCCTCTAGTTTAAAAGATCAAAATTTAGAGGCTCTTTATGGCCCCGATCTTAAACTCTTTGAAATTTCTTATAATGCGCATCAAAGCCTCTATGATGCCTCTTTTGCCTTTATTTGTAGCGGTACAGCCACCCTAGAGGCCGCTCTTATTGGTACGCCCTTTGTACTGGGTTATAAAGCTAGACCCTTTGATTTTTTCATCGCTAAGAGTTTAGTTAAACTCACCTGTATCGGGCTTGCTAACATCTTTTATAATGCGATTTGTAATGAGAGTCCGGGGCGTGGAAAAACCATGCTACATGCCGAATTTGTACAAGAAGATGTAAATCCGGAAAATTTGCTAAGAATTTATTACAATATGGATAGGAATTACTTTTTTAAAGAGTCACAAAAGATCCGCGCCTATTTAGAGCACGGGAGTGCACAAAGGGTGGCAACTTGGATCCAGCAGACTTATAAAAATTTAGCATAGGAGTGATGCATGGCTATCCCGCCTACAAAAAAGAATGAGTCAGCTTCTATTAAAATGCGCCGTGTTGGGTTGTTTGAAATCTCTGAAAACACCCAGATTGTGCCAGCTAGAGGGCTTTTAGCAGGGATTAATGATATCGGGCAGTTTATTGTGAATATGAAAAAGAATGTGCAGTTAGGCGAAAAACCTGAAGTAGAGTGGATCATTGATCAAATCTGTAATCACTGCGGGGGCAAGCTCCAGCACAAACAAAGTTTATCCACCTGCCCTTATTGTAACTGGGCTTTGCACATTGAAAGCCTTACCTATTTAAATGGCGTGGCTAAAAAACCTTTGTACTTCCAAATAGAGGGGCGGGCTTTGCGCGTGCAAACCTCTATTGATATGAGAAACCCTTACCAATCTAGTTTTAAGGGCGATTTTAAAATCCGCTACTTTAACCACGCCTGTCTTTTAATAGAAGCAGGGGGCGCTAAACTCATTACCGATCCGTGGCTAGTTGGGCCTAGCTTTTTAGGGAGTGGCTATTTAGAGAAACCTAGTTGTAGGGAAGCTGTACGGGCTTTAATGGAGGCTGATTTTATCTTTATCTCTTCTAATCGTTCTAGTTGTCTGCACCCTCAGACCCTCTCACTTCTTCCTAAAGACAAACCCTTTATTGTGGGTAATTTTGCCTCTAAAAGCATAGAAAAATCTTTAAGAAGTTTAGGTTTTATCAATATCTACCCCCTAGAATTCCAAGAAATTTATGAATTCAGTGCTTTTTTCCAATTTAGCGTATTTGCTACAGGTGATGGATTAGAAGATAGCGGGCTGTATTTATGTTTATCTGGGCATGATGTGATTTTTGATGCCTATGGCAATTATCTTAATTCTTTTAATTTGCCCAGCGATTTAACCTTGCTTTGTTTATCCTTTAGCGGGGGAACTTCAGGCTTTCCTTTTTGCATGCAAACTGAGAAGGCCACTCAAAAAACCTTGCATAACCAGCGCCTAGAGGGCTTTAAATACAAATTAGAAACTTTGCTAACTTTAAGTAAACCTGCCTATGTCATGCCCATAGCTACACCTTATTTTCAAGATAGCCCCCGCGATAGCATGATTAAAGAGCTAAATACAAAAAACCCTTTTAAAGAGGGCCAGCAAATCTGTGAGACTTTTAGCCGTAGCCATAGCGATCAGCCCGTCAAATGGATCAACCCAGATGAAACCATCACGCTAGAATTTAAAACCACAGATTTAGTCCAGTGGCGCGAGGATATCCACTCTTTAAGAAAAGAAAAACCACAAGAATTTGTAGATTTTTACACCCGCCAATTCACCTACGATCCTAAACAACTTATCGCGCACTTGCAGGCGGCTAAATACAAGGCTAAAGAAATTGTAACCTTTGTACCCACTAGCGAGGATTTTGAGCGAGTGGTAGCGCCTATTGTGCAGGCTAACTTTGAGACCCAAGAGTTTAAGATTATCCCGGTACGGCTCATTATTAAAGAATTAAAGGGGCATAGAGTACTTATCTTGCGGGTAAGACGCGAAATTTTAGCCTGTGTTGTGGCTAATCATTTGCCCTTTGAGGAAATGGTACGCGGGTTTCATTGCCGTATAGAGCGTAGCCCTGATGCTTATGAGGCTAATTTTTGGCATCACTTTAGCCATGTCTACATCGCTCCCAAACCCTACAGTATTTCGCTTAAGGCTAAATGATGCAACTACACGATACAAGAAGCCAAGCTAGCCTTTCTTTAGAACAAGCATTACTTCATCCAAGTAGCCCTTCTCAAGGTCTTTATACGCTTAAAGAGTGGCCTAAGCTAGATTTTTCACAATTTTTACACCTAGATTATAAAAGTCTAGCTAAAGCGCTTTGTATGCACTTGGGGGTTAAAATCAGTGGTTTAGAAAAAGCCTTAAATCGTTGTTCTATCCAAGCCCCCTTAAAACAACTCAAAGGTTTTTCTTTTCCTCTCTTTGTTCAAGAACTCTACCATGGCCCCACTCTAGCTTTTAAAGACATGGCTTTACAACCCTTAGGGGTTTTACTCTCAGAGGGGGCTAAAGACGCGCAACAAAAATTAGTGGTTTTAGTAGCCACTAGTGGGGATACAGGCCCAGCGACCTTAGAAAGTTTAGCCCAGCTTGAAAATGTCTTTGTCATTTGTTTATATCCTTTTAAAGGTACAAGCTTGATTCAGGCCTTACAAATGCAAACCGCAGAGGCGCCTAATCTTAAGGTATACGGGATAGAAGGAGATTTTGATAAGGCACAGAGTCTACTTAAAACCCTTCTTAATAGCCCAGATTTTAAACATTGCTTAGAAAAGCTAGGTTTTAGTGTGGGGGTGGCTAATTCTATTAATTTTGGGCGGGTGCTTTTTCAGATTGTCTACCATGTGTGGGGGTATTTAGAGCTCGTGCGCTTAGGTGCAATAAATTATGCAGAGCCTATTAAAATTGTTGTACCTAGCGGGAATTTTGGCAACGCCCTAGGGGCCTTTTATGCTAAAGAAATGGGTTTACCTGTGTCTAAAATTGCTGTGGTGTCTAATGCTAATAATGTTTTAGAAGACTTCATTAAAACCGGAGTCTATGACATTCGCCAAAGAAGTCTACAAAAAACCTACGCCCCAGCGATGGATATTTTAAAAAGCTCAAATGTAGAACGCCTGCTTTATGCTCTCTTTGGTTTAAAGCGTACAAAAGAGTGCATGCAAGCTCTTGATGCAGACCAATTTTATAGCCTCACTGCACATGAACTTAGCCTCCTACAAAAACATTTTGAAAGCTATAGTTGTACAGATAAAGCGTGTTTAGAAAATATTGCAAAAATTTATCAAGATCATGATTATCTAATTGATCCGCATACAGCCACAGCTTTTAGTGCCCTTAAAGAAAACACCCCGCACATTCTAGTTTCTACCGCTTCTTGGAGTAAATTTCCAAGCACCATTTATTTAGCTTTAGAGGGTAAAAAATGCTTTGATCAAGAGGCCTTATACCTCCTAGAACAAAAAGGGATCAAACCCCCCGCTTCTGTGCAAACTCTCTTTAAAAAACCCCCCCGCCATTTAGAAGTGTTAAAAATCCCTGAAATTGCCAGCCATATAGAGGCATGGCTTAAAAGTCTTTAGTGGACTTCGCTCCACACTTTTTGTTTCCACAAGAAAGAAATAAAGGCCATCGCGGCAAAGAAGATCATAATTTTAATCCCCAATGCATTTCTTTGGTGTTTTTTGCTATCCCCTGTTCTTTCTAAATAGTGAATCACCTGTTTTTGGGCGTCTTTGCTTAAACCCACTCGTGGCATAGCTGTACCGGGTAAGAGTTTTTGTGGATCGTTGATAAACACCTCTAATTTTTCACGCCCAAGACTTCTAATCATCATAGAAAGATCGGGTACGGCTGCTCCTAAATAGCGGTGCAAATCAGTAGGATCGGTTGTAGCTTTGAGTTTGGCATATTGCATGCTATGACAACGCATACAAGCTTGCTCAAAAACAGCCTTTTCTGTTAATTTTTTAGGCGCGATAGATTTTAAATAAGCCACAATGTCAGATAAATCTTGATCGCTAAACTGGGCAAAGGCAGGCATGGGATAGGGGTGATTGTCTTTATATTTATGGGTGAGTTTGGCTGCTTTAGTGGGGTCTTTAATAAAGTGGGCTAAAAACTGCGGGTTAAGCACGCTAGCAACACCGGAGAGATCCGGAGGGACCACCCCAAAACTTGAGCCGGCAGTCTTTGCATCCATAGGCGCTTTGATTTTTTGGCTAGAAATGCCATGGCAGGCGGTACAGTTTTGTGCTACTAAATTTTTGCCCTTACTGGCATCGCCCTTGCTTAAATCAATGGGTTTTAAATCTTTAAAGGCAAAATCTGCGGGGGCTGTTTTTGGCTCCATTACCGAATGGGCGTAGGGTTCTACGCCGTAGTAAAGCGCGCCTATGACAACAATTAAGAGTGCTAAAATCTTGAGTTCTTTCATGATCTACTCTCCTTTCTTTTCAGCCCGGCTAATTAATGGCAAAACAATAAAAAGAAGAGCAAGGAAAGTTAAAGAGGCCACTAACCCAACATATTTGTTATTGCCCACAGGCGGGAGCTTGCCAAAAATTGTTAAGACAATCATGTCTATTACAAGTAACCAAAACCACACCTGAAAAGCTTTTCGTTTGTGAGCAGGTCTAACCACAGGGCTATTATCTAAAAAGGGCAAAAGGAAAAAGACAATCTGGGCTATTCCAAAGGCTACTAAACCTAAGTTTCCATTAAAGAAGAAACCGCGCAAGACTTCATAACTCCAGAGAAAGTACCATTCAGGGTAAATATGGTGCGGGGTTTTAAGGCTGTTGGCGCGCTCAAAGTTAATAGGGTCCATGGCAAACTCGTAGTGGTAGCACACCAGATAAAAGAAAAAGACCATGAAAGCACAAATCACAAAAATATCTTTGGATAAAAATACAGGCCAAAAGGGGATAACTTTAGATTCTTTTTTATGCCCCTCTTTATATTTTTTCTCCTCCTCTTCAAAGTCTAGTACATCGCCCTCTTGGTTATTGACATGGGGAATACGCAAAGAATAAAAATGCATGCAAATAATCATAATGATGACTACGGGCAATAAGAAAACATGCAACATAAAAAAGCGAGTAAGAGTTGCATCAGCTACTACATAATTCCCTCTAATCCACACTAAAAGATCCGGACCTATTACAGGGATTTTGCCAAAAAGCTCGGTGATCACAGAGGCTGCCCAGTAACTCATTTGTCCCCAAGGCAACATGTAGCCACTAAAGGCTTCTGCACTAAAAACCACAAATAAAAGCATGCCTGAAATCCAGATCATCTCCCGGCCCTTTTTATATGAGCCATAATAAATACCCACAAACATATGGATATAGATAATCACAAAGATCATACTAGCAGCTGTGGCATGGATATGACGCCACAGCCAACCAAAGGCCACCTCTTGCATGATTGTAAAATTCACGCTGTCATAAGCCAATTTGGCATCCGGCTTGTAATACATCAATAAAAAGATACCTGAGATCACCAAAGTTGTAAAAAGGACAAGTAAAATTACCCCCATTGCCCATAAAAAGTTAATGTTTTTGGGTATCCAATATTCTGTCATCAAGACTTTAGTGAGTTTTTTAAGCCCAAGTCTTTGATCAAGCCAGTCGCCTATACCTTCTGCTTTTTTAAACTCTGCCATAACCTCTCCTTATGCGTGTGCAACCATAGTTTTATATTCCTGCCCCACTTCCCCAAAGGTGATCTTATTACCCTCTAGTTTAAAAGGGGGGATTTCAAAGGGACTAGGCGGGGGTGTACCGGCGATATTAACTCCATCGCTAGTAAATCTCCCCCCATGGCAGGGACATAAAAAGCCCTTTTCAATGGATTCAAAATTAGGGATACAACCCAAATGCGTACAAATCTGTACCCCCACAGTAAACACGCCTCCACTGATTTTAAAATCCCGTTTGGCATTAAAGCTCATTCCTGATTTTTTCTTGATGATATAAACCGGTTTGCCCCGCCACTCCACAGCAGAAAAGCTCCCCTCCTGCATTCCAGAGACATCTACAGTTGTAAAGCCTGCAGACACCACGCTAGGCAAAGGGTCCCAAGTTTTTTTCATCGCCACTAATCCAGCAAGTGCTCCTATGCCGGCAACTCCTGAAAGCGCCATGCCCAAAAAATCTCTCCGACTAATCTCTGCCATTATCGCTCCTACTTTGTTTTTGCAAACCGCCATTTTACATTAAAAAACCTAATATTAATCGCTACAGGGTTTTTAAATGCCAGATCGCCCGTATTGCCCTTTAAAAAACTAACCTTTGTTTAAGTGAGTCTGTAATTAGCTGTGTAAATCTTAAAATTGCCCCCTCCATAGGGTGTTAAGATGTTTTCATGAAGTCTAAAGTATCTTTATTAAAATTAGGTGTATTAAGGGTGGGGGTTTTTCTAAAGACTTGTTTAGAATCAATACTCCCTTGAATTTGTAACAACGCCCCTCTAATTTCCTCTAGCTTTTCTTGTAGATAAACCTCTATATTTGTACCACTCTTTAGAGGATTATTCACCTCTATACTTAAATTTGTCTGCTCTAGTGTAACTATTAGAGGTGTATCAAAGAGTACATGGCCTAAAAACTGCGCTTTATCTATAACTTCTTGCATTTGCATACGCCCCTCTTGTGTGTCTGATAGGGGAACTAATTTAAGAAGTTTATTACAAGCAATCTGTAAAACTTGTAAAGCCCCTATGCTTTCATTAAGGCTTTTAATTTCATGGCTAAATTTTTCAATCTTGCTAGATTTTTGCCGGGTATCTAACATTTCTAGTTCTTGATCTAGCGCGCCTAAGTGTTTCTCAAAAGCCTGCAACATGTCTTGTTTTAACATCTTCCTTCCTTTGCTACAAGATACGCTAAACAAGCATTTTTTATTCCTTTTAAACACAACGCGGTTAGTTGAGTTTTAGGTATAATGGCGGCTATTTTGATGTAGAAGAAGGTCCATGAAAGTTATTCTCTCTTTATTGCTTATCTGTGTCGCTTCTTTAAAGGCTGCTAGTATCCATGTGTTTAAAAAACAAGGGGATAACTCAGCCCCTACCTTACTCTTAATGGGTGGGATTCAAGGTGATGAACCGGGTGGGTTTAACACCACTAATATTTTTTTAATGCACTATAAAATTTTATCGGGTAATGTGTGGGTGGTGCCTGTGCTTAACCGGTATTCTATGCTGCGCAACCACCGCGGTGTTTATGGGGATTTAAACCGCAAGTTTGCCTATATTAGCCGCCACGATCCAGAGTATGCTTTAATCCAATCTATTAAAGCAGCGATTATGAATTCTGAGGTTAATGTGATCTTACACCTCCATGATGGCAGTGGGTTTTATCGCCCCTCTTATCAAAGTGCTTTGCTTAACCCTAAGCGTTGGGGCAACTCTTTTATCATTGATCAAGAAGAACTCCCCCATGTCAAATTTGGGCATTTAGGCCGTATATCGCGTAACACCACGCACCACATTAACCAGTTTTTACTCAAATCCCTCCATAGGCACTATATCCGCAACACCCACACCGCTAGGGGGGATAAAGAGATGGAAAAGGCTTTAACTTATTTTGCTATCCGGCATAAAAAACCCGCCTTTGCCCATGAAGCTAGTAAAGAATTACCGCTTAATGAACGGGTTTATTACCACCTTTTAGCCATTGAGGGTTTGATGCAACAGTTAGGAATTACCTATACCAAAGATTTTACCCTCAAACCCGCTGATTTATACCGCCTTATTAATGATAAAACCCTCACCCTTACTCTTAATCAAAATATTTTATTACCCCTCTATGGTTTGCGCCCCCAACTTAAATTTTTTCCCTTCCCCAAACATGTTGCCATAGATAAAAATAGCCTAGATTCTCAAAGCTACATTTTAGGCCTCTTGCCCCATAAAAACCAAATTTGGCTCAAATATGGTAATAAACTCATGACTCGCTTAAGCCCGCTATATTTAAACTTTGATCACAGTCTTAGAAATATCCAAATAGAAGTAGATGGGCAAATCAAAACAGCCACACCGGCTAGCATTTTAGAGGTTAAAGAAGCCTTTAAGGTTTTGCCTAAAGAGGGTTACCGGGTAAATGTCATTGGTTTTTCGCTTAATGATGGCAAAAAATTACCTAATGAGGTGGGGGTGAGTATTGCCTATAAGGATTTAGAGAAGAAATTTTCCATTGATAGGCAAGGTAGGATTTATCGCATTGAAATTTATAAAAACAATGCTTTTAGCGGCATGGTTTTGGTGCGCTTTATTTAATGCTCTCTAGTTTAGAAATTCTACGAGCGCTTAAAAACTTAGATTTACTCAAAAATGCGCCTGCTTTGTGGTGGCCCTCTGCTGGTGAGTTTGAAGTGGTTTTGGGGGCTATTTTAACCCAGAATACGCGTTTTAAACAAGTACTTAAATCTTTAGAAAATCTTAAGTTAGCTGGAATTTTAAGCGCTGATTCTAACACTACACTACATAATCTAGCCACAATCTCTATAGAAAAACTAATTCCTTACATTATTCCTAGCGGGTTTTATCGCCAAAAGGCGCGTTATGTGTGTTTGCTTAGCCAAAATATTTTAAGAGATTTTCAAGATTTTAAAACCTTTCAAAAACAGGTTAACCGTGAGTGGCTTTTAAAACAATTAGGCATTGGCCCAGAAAGTGCTGATAGCATTTTAAATTATGCGTGTTTGCAACCGGTTATGGTAGTGGATCGCTATACTTATCAATTTTTATTATCACTAGGGCTAGAAATTAAAGATTATGGCATGTTACAAAAGTTTTTTATGCAAGGCATTACAAATAATTTAGATCAAGCCCTAGCCCTTTATGGGTATAAACTTGATCTAGTCGCTATTTATGCGCGCTTCCATGGAAAAATTGTAGAGTATATGCGCGCTAGTACTAAACCTCAATTAAAGGAACTTAATGGTCTTTATTGATGCCTGTTTAGGCAAACAAACCCCCTACACCCCTATTTGGATGATGCGCCAAGCCGGCCGTTATCTGAGTGAATACCAAGAGATTAGAAAACAAGCTAAGAACTTTTTAGATCTGTGTGCCAATGTTGATTTAGCAAGTACTATTACGCTTCAGCCGGTAGAAATTTTAGATGTAGATGCGGCCATTCTTTTTAGCGATATTCTTGTATTGCCCCATACTATGGGTTTGCCCTTAGAATTTGTCCCCGGTTTTGGACCTAAATTTTTACGAGGTATAGAGAGCTTAGAAGACATTCAAGTTTTACACACCGCCTATAAAAAATTAGAATTTGTCTATGATACTTTATCTAGTGTGCGCGCTAAACTAGAGCCTAGCAAAGCTCTTATTGGTTTTAGTGGTGCGCCTTGGACTTTAGCAACTTACATGGTTGAATCTCAAGGGAGTAAGACTTATCATAAAAGTAAAAAACTCCTCTATACAGACCCTAAACTTTTGCATATGCTATTAGACATGCTAAGTACAGAGATCATAGGCTATCTTTCCATGCAAATTAAAGCCGGAGCCGATGTAATCATGCTCTTTGATTCTTGGGCAAATGCTTTAGAATGCAAGGCCTATTTAGAATTTGGTTGGTCTTATATCCAAAAAATCACCCATACCCTTAAAACCATGCACAAAACCACCCCCATTATTGTATTCCCTAAGGGTATTTCTGGTTACTTAGAGCATTTAAATGGCGATTTTGATGTTTTTGGGTGTGATTGGAGTACCCCTTTAGAATTAGCTAAAAGAATTTTAGGACACCGTTATGTTTTGCAGGGAAACTTAGAGCCCGCACGACTTTATAACCAAGATGCCATGCTAGAGGGTGTTATGCACATTTTAAAAGTGATGGGCAAAGATCCGGGCTTTATTTTTAATTTAGGGCATGGCATGTTAGCTGATTTACCCCGCACAACAGCTATAGAACTTGTACGCTTAGTACATGAAAAAACAAAGCGGTAAAGTATAAGATGACTGTTCCTTTGCACTGCAACAGTTTTATCCATTGCTTCTCCCCCC
>NZ_CABIKG010000022.1 GCF_902196125.1 Helicobacter suis | reverse complement strand
GCGGCCTCTAGGTGTTCTTTAATATTATTAAGCGCTTCAGCATTAGCCTTTTTTAAATCCTCTAAGTAGCCTGTCGTTTTGCTATAAAGATTATTTAATCTTACAAATCTATAGAACATGGGATTTTTTGTTGGTTTCTTGAACACGCCAGTTACTAACTGATTTTTATTTTAAAACCAACCAATAGAGCTCACCAAGCTAATTAAGTAAGAGCTTTACCTATTAAAAAACATTTTAAATAAAACATTGTACATCAAATAAGCACAATTACAAAACCCTTTGAACTTTTAAAATTTAAACGCACTTAAAAAACTATTTGAATCAAGGGTTTGTTTATGCAGATTCTCAGAGGATTCTTGCATAGAATCGTTGATTTTTAATAAATCTTGCACACATAAGGCGATCTTGTCTACATTTTCAAAAATGCTTGCTGTGTGCTCATTGATTCTATTAATGTTGTTAAGATTTACTAAAGAGTGATCTACCGCATCCACGATGATAGAGGAAAAATGGTTAATATGGCTTTGCATATCACTTGAGTGCTGGGCTAGGGCTTGCATTAATGAGAGATTGTCTTTTCTTTCTTGATTAAGCTTAGCAATGGCTTCTAAGATGTGTTTAACAATAGATGTACTCTCTGTGATATTTCTTTGTGTTCTTTCAGCTAAAGCCCGCACTTCATCAGCCACCACTGCAAACCCGCGCCCATGTTCGCCTGCGCGCGCGGCCTCAATTGCCGCATTTAAAGCGAGTAAATTCGTTTGATCGGCAATCTCTACAATCGCATCTAAGATACTTTGTATACCTTGTGCTTCTGTGGATAAAAATTGCATGTTTGTAACACTCTTTTCTTCACTAGCTATACTGTGCTGGACTTGTTTATCAATTGCACTCACAGCCATTTTAGTGCCAGAAACATTTTTTAACACACTCTCTAAAAGTTCCCTAGTAGAAACAGATACTTCTACGCTTTCGCTCAATATTTGTCGGCTAGAGTGGCTTAAATCCGTGTTATCACGGCTAATTTGCCCTATTTGTTTAGAGTTTGAGTCTAAACCACTAGAAACAGTGCTTAAAGTTTTGGAGATAGCCATATTGTCTTGTACTTGATTAGAGATTTTTTGTAAAGTGTCTCGTGTGTATTCTATAAAGAGATTTACAGATTTAACCATTGATCCTATTTCATCGTTAGCCTCAACGATAATCTCATCGGTGAAATTTTTATTCTTTGCGATGTGTTCTAGGGTCTTATTGACTTTGTTTAATCTCCTAGAAATATGGCGCACCATTAAGTAAAGACAAGTTGTTATTACAGAAATCAACAGCACTTGAAAAGCCAGCAAAGACACAAAATAATAGGTGTTCTTTGTAATAGTAACATTGGTGATCTTTGTAATGTTAGCGTTGATACTATCCCCTACCTGTTTGAGTAAATCAATCTTTCTTGTGATAGTTTTAAACCAAGTATTAGGGTCGATACCAAACCCTCCCACTGAATATTTTGAAATCAGGATATGGCGCATTTTTTCCACATCTTTAAAGCTAGAATCCTCAGAAACACGATGGAATAACGCTACACTCTGTGCATCTCCAAAGGATAAAAATCTTTTTTGATAAACTTCTTGCTTGGCTATTAGGGAGATAAAGTTAGCGTAGTTAGGATCAACAGGATCATTTGCAACAAAAATACGCGTAGCTGTAGCCCTTTCTAGCCCGGATTTCTCTGTAGCATAAAGAAAATTGATATAACTTATGAGCGCATCAGAGACTTGGGAATTATGGACAATTCTAATGGATTTAAGCACGCTATCTAGAAATATTGTAATGATCCGTGTAAAATATTCCATTGTGCTATCCACAATTGCCTTTTTATCCTTAGAAGATTGCATATCAGTGCGCATTTGGGGCAATTTAGCCAAAAGATCTAACCCTTTTTGTACAGCCCGCACATAATTAGTATCTAAACCTAAAGTAGAATTTAAAAATCTTTTAAGATCTTCTAATTTTGTATCTGTATGCCGCCTTTGCTCTTGTAACTCACTGACAAACTGCACCCCACCACTAGATAAAAAACCCGCGCTCATTCCCCGTTCCTTTTGCATTTCATGTACAAGCGAGGATAAGTATGAAGATACTTTCATTTGGCGCGCTAAATCTTTACTGCGCACTAAGGTATCATAGGCGTTATACGATCGCCAAAACATCAGAATCAATAGCAAAACCATAGGAACAGAAACAATTAAGACAATTTTATCGCGCAACTTCAAATCATTTAACAAAGTGCAACAAAGCCTCTAATCAACAAGGCAAATAAAA
Organism: Helicobacter suis; assembly: GCF_902196125.1. Classification (GTDB taxonomy): domain Bacteria; phylum Campylobacterota; class Campylobacteria; order Campylobacterales; family Helicobacteraceae; genus Helicobacter; species Helicobacter suis_B. The sequence continues at coordinate 12,729 of NZ_CABIKG010000022.1, read as the reverse complement.
AAGTAAGTTGGATACTATCAATTAGTGATAAATGGTATCAAAACAGACCCGATTAATGAGTTCTTACCCGGCTTAAATAAATTTAAAGTACCTTTTTAAATCCAATTTTTTATAATGCTACCTTTTAATGAAAGGAAAACATGCCCAGCCAAGAAGAAGACTTAGAAGATTTGATTAAAAAGGAATTAAAAACACTCCAGATACCCTACTTTGTCAAAACAAAGCCTATTGATGAGGAAACCAAATACGCCCTAGAACAAGCCCCCTCTAAAGGTGGAGGGAGTGGGCGCAATTATCCCGATCTTAAATTGCTTTTAAAAACTAAGAAAATGCGCCATATCCCGGTGATGATAGAGATCAAGGGGATCAAGGGGCGTTTGGCTAAATTTAATCAAGATTTAAGCCTTGAATCAAGCACCACAGCCATTAAAAATTACGCTCTTAATGGGGCGTTGCATTATGCTAATGCGATCTTAGATTATAGCTATAGCTACAATGAGGCTATAGCTATTGGCATTAATGGCTATGAGGAGGCGGGCAAATTGCATAAAGAATACGCCTTTTATTATTTACACTCTAAAGCTTTAGCCGTGCCCCAAAAGATAGGCGATTTTAATAATCTCTCTATCCTAGCTAATTTAGAAGAATTAGAGTCTAAATTAGATGCGCTCACTTTAAGCGATGAGGAACGCACTAAGGCTATTGAGCATTTAGAGAGCGATACAGAGAAAGAGTTAAATAAACTCAATCAGTTTTTACATGATGAGATTTTAAGTATAAAGCCTAATGATCGCGTGGTTCTTTTAGTGGGTATGATCATGGCAGCTAGTGGGGTTGCTTACAAAACTACTCCCTTGAAATTAGAGGATTTAAAGAGCGAACAAGATAAAGACTCCCATGACGGACATGAGTTTTTAAAGAAAATTAAAGCTTTTCTAAACGCCAAAAACTTACCCCCAGAGAAAATTAGCATAGTTGTTCATGAACTCCAAAGCGTTTTTATCCACTCTAAGTTATGGCAAACTAATACCTACACTAGAGAAAATACGGCAATAAGCCCGCTAAAAACAATCTATGGGCGGTTTTTAGAAGGGGTTTTTCCTTTGGTTAAAAAACTTAGCCAAGCTGATATTGCGGGTAAACTTTTTAATTCTTTGACAAAGTGGCTAGAAGTCCCCGATAGCGAAAAAAACGATGTGGTACTCACCCCTAGAATAGTTGTAGATTTAATGGTAAACTTAGCCGAAGTTAATCAAGATTCTTTTGTTTGGGATTATGCTACCGGCTCAGGGGCGTTTTTAGTTTCTAGCATGAATAAGATGATTAAAGATTGCACAGAAAAGATACTTGATCCAAAACAAAGAGAAAAGAAAATCGCCCATATTAGAGCCTACCAACTACTAGGTATTGAAAAACGCGCAGATATTTATTTGCTTGGGGTGCTTAACATGCTTTTATTAGGCGATGGGAGCGCTAATCTCTTGCACAAAGATAGTTTAGTAGATTTTGATGGGCATTATGAACAAGGAGATAAAAGAGGAGCTTTTCCGGCTAATGTCTTTTTGCTTAATCCCCCTTATAGCGCTAAGGGAAAGGGCTTTGTTTTTGTAGATCGCGCCTTAGAGAGAATGGCTAACGGGCGGGCGGTGGTGATTATCCAAGAAAATGCGGGGAGTGGAAACGGGCTACCCTATACAAAAGATATTTTAAAGAAAAACACCCTACTAGCTAGTATTAAAATGCCCTTAGATTTATTTGTGGGCAAATCTAGCGTGCAAACAGCGATTTATGTCTTTGAAGTGGGCAAACCCCATAAGAAAGATCACATGGTTAAATTCATTGATTTTAGTAACGATGGCTACATGCGCGCGGCGCGTAAAAAGGCAAAAGCAAGTGTCAATTTAAGAGATGTGGACATGGCTAAAGAGCGCTATATTGAATTGATTAATATCATTGTACATAATCACGATCCTAAACTTTATAAAGATCACTTTATTAAAGATAGAATTAATTTAGGGGGTCAAGACTGGACTTATGCCCAGCATCAAAAAATAGATAGCAAACCCCAAATCACAGACTTTAAAAGGTGCGTGGCTGATTTTTTAACTTATGAGGTTTCTTTAGTGCTTAAAGGGGATACACTCACACAAGAGATTTGAGTCGTGGTTTTAAAAAGATTGATATAAAATAAAACGCCCGGGAAACCATACCAACCCCGGGCAGGAAGAAGCGTCATGCGAGCCCATGATCGTGATCCTTTGGGTATTGTGCCTTAAATTCTCTATATTTGGGCTTAAAGTGAGCCTAAAAATCAAAAAGAGATAGCATGGGATCGCCCCTCCGGGGCACCTTTGGTATTTTTCTAAAACATAAGGGTAAGCGTGGGTATTTTAGATAGTTTTGAAAGATTATTAGCTCTCCATTGGCAAGAGGTGAGAGTAGGGGATTTGTTTGAGGTACAATCTAGCAATAAAATTTTGCATGCCAACCAACTTAAAGAAATTATAGATATTCCTAAGGAGGGTTATTACCCTTATGTGGTTAGAAGTGCGCGCAATAATGGAATAAGGGGGTTTATTAAAGAGAATACAGCCTTTTTAAATCCGGGCAATAGTTTAAGTTTTGCAATGGATACTTTTAGCGTCTTTTATCAAGAGAGGCCGTATTTTACAGGTAATAATGTCAAAATCCTAGTTCCTAAATTTAATCTTGATAGATACAAAGGATTATTCATTGCTACCACTTTACAAAAATCTATTGCCCATCTAGGTTGGGGGACAAATTGTACAATTAATGATATTGAAACAATGTGCTTTTCTCTCCCCCATAGCTCCACCGGAAGAGTGGCCTTTGAGGCTATGCAAGTCTTTATTAGGGAAATTCAGGCGGAGCGCCTGAGGGAAATTCAGGCGTATCTCAAAGTAACCGGATTAGAAAACACCACTTTAACAAAAGAAGAAGAAAACGCCCTTTCTCTTTTTACAAATAACTTTGATTGCGGGGGGGGGGGGGGGAATAGTCTTACTTCTAAGCGCTTAGAGTACAAAGAGTTTAGGGTGGGGGAGTTGTTTGAGATTAGCGGGAGTAAAACTACAGCTAAATTACAGTTAGAGAAATACGGGAAAGGTGAGTACCCTTATATAACCACCCAAGCTACTAATAATGGCATTGCGGGGTATTATAACTTTTGGACGGAAAAGGGAAGTTGTTTAACTATTGATAGCGCGGTGCTGGGTACTTGCTTTTATCAAGCCAAAAATTTTAGTGCAAGCGATCATGTAGAAATTTTGCGCCCTAAGTTTAGCCCTTTTAACCGCTATATCGCGCTGTATTTTGTAACGGCTTTAAACCGCTTAAGCCTATGTTATGGTTATTCCTATGCCAATAAGCGATCGCAAAGAGCTTTAAGAGAGGAAAACTGCCCCCTACCTGTAACCATAGATGGTACAATCGCCTTTGACTTAATAGAACACTTCATCAAAGCTTTAGAAAAACAACAGATAGAGAAAATTAAAGGGTTATGGGATAAAAAACTAGAGGGCTATACTCAGATAATAGCTAATAAACTTTAAATCAAGAGGTATTTAACTCCCCTTAAAAGACATTTAAAAGATATTTAACCCCGCTTAAAAAGTTAAAAATCTTGAAATATTGTATCAAGACTTTAAAAACGAGGGTAGAAAAACTAGAAAAGTTTAAAAAAGAGGGTTAGAGGCGTTAATACGGATTAAAGGGCTAGGTGTTATAATCACCCATTCTAATAAAGGACTTCTATGATCACCCCCAAGACCCTGAGTGGCTTTAAAGATAGACTCCCTAAGGAGGCAATGGCTAAGGGCGCGGTGTTAGAAAAGCTAGCCCGCGTGTTTAGAAGTTTTGGTTTTGTGCCCATTGAAACCCCCCATTTAGAATACGCCTCTATTCTCACACAAGAAGAAGGCGAGATTCAAAAAGAACTCTATCTATTTAAAGATCATGGCAAACGAGAAGTGGGCTTGCGCTTTGATCAGACTGTGCCTCTAGCCCGTTTCATCGCCCAACATAGCCATGCTTTAGGTTTACCCTTTAAGCGTTATGCAATTGGCAATGTTTTTAGAGGGGAACGCGCACAAAGGGGGCGTTACCGGGAGTTTACCCAGTGTGATTTTGATTTTATTGGTAGCTCTAGTTTGCTATGTGATAGCGAGATTATCCAAGTGATTATTGCTAGTTTAAAAGCCCTAGATTTAGAAGAGTTTTGTGTGTGGATCAACCACCGCAAAATTTTAAATGGCCTATGCCAGCACTTTGGTTTGCACACGGAAGAAGAAACCACCACCTTTTTAAGAATCATAGACAAACTAGGCAAAATCGGACAACAAGGTGTTATTTTAGAGCTTAAGGCTTGCTTTCCTCTTATGGATTTGCAACCTTTCTTAGAGATCATCAATACCAAGCAACAAGAAGACTCCCTAGAATTTTTTAAGGGTGTGGCCTATCTTAAAACTTATAACGCTACTTTAAAAGAGGGGTTAGATGAATTAGAAGCGCTTTTTAAGTTATTACTCTCTTTAGAGATCAACCCCGATCATTTCAAAATAGATTTTTCCATTGCTAGAGGGCTTGGCTACTATACAGGTATTGTCTATGAAACCACCCTTAACCAGTTAACAAGCTTAGGTAGTATTTGCTCAGGGGGGCGTTATGATAATCTTTCTAAAAGTTTTAGCCTTAAGAGTTTTCCCGGTGTAGGCGCATCTATTGGTTTAGATAGGCTTTTAGTTGCCCTAGAGGAATTAGAACTCATAGAAAATAAGTCTACTAGCGCTAGGGTGTTAGTGGTGTGCATGGATACAAACCATTTTAGTTATGCAAGCCAAATAGCGCAAAATCTCCGCCAAAGCGAGGTTAATACCGAACTGTATCCCGAAATTGGCAAGCTCAAAAAACCCTTTAGTTATGCCAACCACAAAGGGCATGAGTTTGTGGTGGTACTAGGCGAGGAAGAGGTGCAAAGAGAAACTTTAACTTTAAAAAACATGACAACAGGCATGCAATTTAACCATTTGAGTTTTTTAAAAGTTTTAGCGATGGTGAAGGAATGAAAACCTATAACATTGCCCTAGTGGGTGCTAGTGGTGCGGTAGGTGTGGAGATCATTTCTGTTTTAGAGGAATATCATTTTCCCATAGGCCACTTTTTGCCTCTAGCTAGTAAGCGCAGTGCCGGGCAAAGAATCAAAGCCTTTCAATCAGAATACAGTATTTTAGAAACCACCCATGCTAGTTTTACCGGTATTGACATTGCCTTTTTTAGTGCCGGTAAAAGTGTGAGTGAGGTTTTTGCCCCCAGTGCGGCTAAGATAGCCTTAGTGATAGATAACACTAGCCATTTTCGTTTGCAAGAGGATATTCCTTTAGTGGTACCTGAAGTCAATGTTCAAGATTTAAATCATTGCCCTAAAAATATCATCGCTAATCCTAATTGTTCTACGATTCAAATGGTGCAGGTTTTAAATCCACTGCATGAAGCCTTTGGCATTACACGGGTAGATGTAAGTACTTATCAAGCCGCTAGCGGAGCGGGTAAACGAGGGTTAATAGAATTACAAAACCAAATGGCGGGTGATCAAACTTGTGAGGTTTTCCCCCACCCTCTAGCTTTAAATGTAATCCCTCAAATTGATGTTTTTTTGCCCTCTGGTTATACTAAAGAAGAAATGAAAATGGTGCAAGAGAGCCATAAAATCATGCATGTAGATTTTCCAATTAGTTCAACTTGTGTACGGGTACCTGTGCTTAGAAGCCATAGCGAAAGCCTTAGCATTCATTTTAAACAAGAAGTACAGGCCACTCAAGCTAGAGAGATTTTAAAAAAGGCGCCTAATTTAGTGGTGATAGATGATCCTAGCAAGGCTTTATATCCCATGCCAATTACGGCTAGTTGTTCTGATCAAACCTTTATAGGGCGTATTAGAAATGATCTATTTGATTCTAAAATTTTGCATCTATGGTGCGTGGCCGATCAATTACGCGTAGGGGCAGCTACTAATGCGGTAAAAATTGCTTTAGAGTGGATTAAAACGCATCAGTAGGGAGTTGTTTAAGGGTTTGGAGTACTTCTGAAAAGTTAGGTTTTGTGATGCCATGTTTTTTTAAATAATCCTCATCTAATCTTTTCCAAATAAAGGTTTTACCAAAGAATCCGCGCCGATCTAAACTTGGTAAAAACTTTAAATCCCCATTCTTTTTTTGTTTGATCTGTACATAGTAAGTACGCCCATCATAAAAATTATAAGCCCGCCCCCCTGTGTAGGTATCCCCACACGCTCGGCTTAATTTATATAAAAACACCGTTCCCTTATCGCTACGGTTGCGCAAAGCCGGGTTTTTATTATAAATATCTTTATGGGCTTTAGAACCATCTACATTAGCAATTCCATAGGCATAATACTTATCCCCATACTTGAAAAATTCCACATAAGAGGCTTTCATGTATAAAAAAGCTTGGGTTTTATAAATGCCGTCTAATTCAGCTAAAAGGGGCGTGATAACACCTGTACAAAACAAACAAAACCATTTCATACAAAACTCTAAAGTTTAAATTTAATCAGATTGGTAGGGACTTTAGCCACGATTTTATAAACTAAACCCTTTGTGTGTGCTGCTGTAGCGTGTGCATCTTGGCTAAATAAAATGGCTAACATGCCCGCATCTAAACGCAAGGAATAACAACTTTCATTCATCTTATAGGTTTGTTTATCTAGGTTTAAATCATAGGGCTCTTGTATCTCTAGGTCTGAACTATCCCCTAGATATAAAAGTTCGCTACCTTGCACCATTAATAAAAAATCTACATGATCTTGGTGGGTTTCTAACAAACCTAAAGAGGGTGTATAAATAATTTCTGCTGCACTCATTGCTTGTTTGAGTTCTCTTTTAAATAAACCCGGCTCTCTTTGTAAAAAAGCTTGATGTTGCTGACTAGCTGGGTTTAACATTGCTTCTAAATAGGCATAAAGAGACTCTAATTCCTGCGTTTTAGAGAATAAAGAGGCTAAAGAGTGTAATTTACCAATGACGGCCATTTTATCTCCACTGATTTTAATCTCAGGATTTTAATCCGAAAAGTCCAATGGAGTTTAAACCTCTTGGCGCACAAAGGCTAGGGCTTCTTTTAAATCTGTAAGGGTGGTGATGCTATAAGTGGGCTTAGCGCTAAGCCGTTTGTTAAGATTTTTTAAAACACTGGTACCAAATTCTACATAATAAGAGGATCGTTCCTCACACACCTGTATACATTCGCTATAGCGCACAGGTTGGACAAGTTGGATTCCAAGACATTCAAGTGCGCCTTCTTTATCCTGATAAACCTGTGTAGTGGCATTAGAAAGTACGCCAAAGTGATAATTATTGTGTAAACTCTCTTGTAAAAGTGTTCTAAAACCCTCCACCATAGGCTCTAAAATAGGGCAATGGCTCACCACATTCATCGGTAAAAGCACACATTTTTTAGCCCCCAATGTTTTAAAATCTAATTTTTGCAAAAGAGTTTTAGACCCTGCTAATACCACTTGTGGGCCATTTAAATTAGCCACATAAAGCAATTGCCCCTCTTGTCTGGCTTGTTTGCAATAATCTCCTAAAACCTGCGCATCGCCCCCCAAAACAACTAACATGCCAAGTTCTTCTTTATAAGCGCTACAAATCTCCTCCATGCGCTCCCCTCGTTTAAAGACTAATTTTAGCCCCCTTTTTAAATCTAGCGCTCCACTGGCTGCATTAGCGCTAATTTCGCCCAAAGAATGCCCCAAAGCTAACATCGGTTTAATAGGCGTACCTAATTCTTGCATAAACACCTCAAAGGCCACCATAGAAACTAGAAAGATCGCGCTTTGTGCATAGGTACTTTTATCTAGCTGTGTATTTTGGCTGTGTAAAAGCTTAGCCATATCGGTTTGTAAAATATCGCTAGCCTCTTGGTACATTTTCTTAGCTAAATCAAAGTTTTTATAAAATTCCTCGCCCATGCCCACATGCTGTGAGCCTTGTCCACCAAATAATGCAACCATTTTTATCCTTTCACCCCTCTAGTCCTTGTGCCTGCGCATGCGCAATTAAGGGCTCAATTACCGGATCTAAATTACCCGATAGCATGAGCTCCTCTAAACTATAAAGCGTTAAATTAATGCGGTGATCGCTTAAGCGGTTTTGAGGGTAGTTATAGGTGCGAATGCGCTCACTTCGATCCCCACTGCCCACCTGCATTTTACGCTCAGCTGAGTGGGCTTGTTGTTGTTCTTCAATTTGTTTTTCATACAAGCGGGCTTTGAGGATTTTTAAGGCCTTATCGCGGTTTTTATGCTGGGATTTTTCATCTTGCATGGATACACTAATACCGGTAGGAATATGCGTGATGCGCACAGCTGAATCGGTGGTGTTCACACATTGCCCCCCATGCCCTCCAGCGCGAAACACTTCAATACGCAAATCGCTAGGATTAATATTAATCTCTACATCATCTGCCTCAGGCATGATCGCTACAGTGATAGCTGAGGTGTGGATACGCCCTTGTGATTCGGTTTCTGGTACGCGCTGTACGCGGTGTGTCCCCGCTTCAAATTTTAGCCTTGAATACACCCCCTGCCCCTTAATTAGCGCAATCATCTCCTTATAGCCCCCTACGCTATTTTCACTTGAGCTAACAATTTCTACTTTCCAGCGCTTCAAATCCGCATAACGGCAATAGGTTCTAAACAAATCGCCTACAAAAATCCCCGCCTCATCGCCCCCTGTACCGGCGCGTAATTCTAAATAGATATTTTTAGAATCATTGGGATCTTTTGGGATAAGCAAAATTTTAATGTGATCTTCTAGGTTCTTGCTTTGCTCCTCTAAACTTTTAAGCTCTTCTTTGGCCAACTCGCCTAGTTCTTTATCCTCTAGTAGCGCCTTATTTTCTTGGATTTGATCTAAAATCTTTAAATAGCGCTTGGCCGCTTGGGCTAATTCCTCTAAGCTAGCTTGTTCTTTGCTTAATTCAGTGAGCCGTTTGACATCGTTTAAAACTTCAGGGTGGGTTAAAGAGAGAGCGAGCGCATCATAACGCGCCACAACCTCCTTTAGTTTCTGGGATAACACGATTAAGCGTTAGCTAGGGCGATCTTTTTGACACTCGCATTTAGGCGCGAAACTTTCCTAGAGGCGGTGTTTTTCTTTAAAACGCCCTTGCTGACAAATTTATGTAGTTCTTTATTGGCCACTTTAAAAGCTTCTTGGGCTTTGGGTAGATCATTGTGTTGTACCGCTTCGCGTACGGCTTTTACAATGTTTTTAATGCGGGTTTTATAAAAGCGGTTGCGCTCCGTGCGCTTAGCGGTTTGGCGGATGCGTTTTTCTGCGGATTTATGATTAGCCATAGCTTAATCCCTTTATCAAAAATAATATGGCAAGATTTTATCTAAAAAAGCATTAAAGACTGATTAACTTAGGAAAACACATGGTTTTTGGTACAGATGGGGTGCGGGGCAAGGCTGGGGTTGAGATCACCCCGATGTTTGTCATGCAATTAGGCATTGCTGCTGGGCTGTATTTTAAATCACAGGCAAGAAGCAATAAAATCTTAGTGGGCAAAGACACCCGCAAAAGTGGTTATATGGTTGAAAACGCGCTTGTAAGCGCTCTGACTTCGGTTGGGTATGATGTGATTCAAATAGGGCCTATGCCCACGCCTGCTATTGCTTTTTTAACCGATAATATGCGCTGTGATGCGGGGGTGATGATTAGTGCTAGCCATAACCCTTTTGAGGATAATGGGATTAAATTTTTTGATCGTTACGGCTACAAATTACAAAGACAAAGCGAAATTGCCATTGAAAAGATTTTTTCTAACACGCAACAAATAGAGAACAGTTGCCAGTGTGGGGTGGCTATTGGCAGTTCTAAACGCATTGATGATGTAATCGGGCGCTACATTGTGCATTTAAAAAATTCCTTCCCCAAACATTTAAATTTACAGGGCATGCGGGTGGTGATTGATACGGCTAATGGAGCCGGTTATAAGGTCGCGCCTATTGTCTTTAGCGAACTAGGGGCTGATGTGATTGTGATTAATAATGAACCCAATGGGAGTAATATTAATGCCCAGTGTGGCGCGCTTTATCCTTTAGAACTTAGCCAAGAAGTCAAACGATACCGCGCAGATTTAGGCATTGCTTTAGATGGCGATGCGGATCGCTTGGTGGTGGTTGATCATTTAGGGCAGGTGGTACATGGAGATAAACTTATCGGGGTTTTAGCCACTTACCAACACAAACAAGCCAAGTTGACTAACTCCCAAATTGTAGTAACCACAATGAGTAATCTCTCTTTACAAGAGTATTTAGAAAAACAAGGAATATCTGTTTTGTATTGCAATGTGGGGGATAAATTTGTAAGCGCGTGCATGCAAGAACAAGGGGTGAATTTTGGAGCTGAACAAAGCGGGCATATTATTTTAGGCGATCATGCAAAAACTGGCGATGGAATCATGAGTGCTTTACAGGTAGCGGCTTGTATTGTTGAGAGTCAAAGATCAAGTGCTGAGGTGCTTAACCCCTTTGAATTAACCCCCCAAATCTTAGAAAATATGCGCGTTAAAACAAAAAAACCCCTAGAAAAACTCCATGGATTCAAGGATAAACTTAAAAACCTTGAGGAAGAGGGGATTCGCCACTTGATTCGTTATTCGGGTACAGAAAATACTTTACGCATTCTCTTAGAGGGCAAGAATCAACACGCCTTAGAAAAACACATCAAAGATTTACGGACTTTTTTCCAAGAGCATTTAACTTGAAATCCCCAACCTTTGCCTTTATCCTTGCCTTTTTTGGGGCTATACTAAGCGATCAAGTACTTAAACAAATGATTCTAGCTGGCTTGCGCTATGAGGGGCCGGTGATCTCTATTGTGCTAGCCTATAATGAGGGGGTGGCTTTTTCTATGCTACATTTCCTAGGGCCTTATCTTAAGTACATTCAAATTATTTTAATTGGAAGTCTAGGCTTATTTTTATGGCGGCAAAAAGAACTTTTTAATCTTAATGCCTTGCCCTTTGGGTTGATTTTAGGCGCGGGTAGTTCTAATCTGCTTGATCGCTTCGTACATGGGCATGTGATTGATTATGTTTACTGGCATTATCAATTTGATTTTGCGATTTTTAATTTAGCTGATGTACTCATTGATGTAGGGGTGGGGTTAATTATCCTCAAACATTTTAAGATAAAGAATAAGCAAAAGGGGGTATAATGCCGGCTTTTTATGTGGGGGTTTTCTGTAAAAAATTATAAAATTCCTGCGGAATTTTTCCTGCGCAATTTAAGGGTCGCGTAGCTCAGTGGTAGAGCACTACCTTGACATGGTAGGGGTCGCTGGTTCAAATCCAGTCGTGGCCACCATAAAATAAATTAAGCTAAGAAATACACTAAAATCCTAACTCTTTCAAAGTGCTAAAAATTCTCTTAAAAGGCAACTACATGCCCTTAAAAGCGCTAAAAAACATGTGTTTAATTTTTATGGTTTCTATGTTTGTAGCACTGTTAGCTAAATGTAATGCAAAAACAACTAATCTACAAGCCTTGTTAAAACAACACCATATCCCGGGTATGCTGATAGTCTACTGATTTTACCCAGTGTCTTAAATTCTTGGTTGTAGAAAATAAGGGCAAATGGAGTGGTACTTAGATAAAAAAACTCTTAAACTCACATATAAAAAACCCGATTGGCTTTGGAATATGGGGGTTGTTTGGAATAAGGCAGCTGTGCACATACAAGATCAAATTGAGCCCCATAACCATGCCACTCTCATGCAAATGTACAATCTTCTTAATCAAGATAAGAATCACGATTTTGATCAAACCTTACTTTCCTTTAAACCCTTGCAGGGCACGCATTATAAAATCGCTACCTTTGATGGCCCTAGCATATGGCTGATTCAATCTAATAACACACTTGCTATAGAAGTTAACCAAGCCTTTGGACCTGGTGCTACTCCTTTTAATCAAGTTAATAGGCACTCTGAGCAACTAGTTATCAAAAACGCGCCTCTTCTTTGGCTCTTTTTTAATGCCCTACCTAAAGCCTTTAGATAACTTCCCCTCTTTAAACCCTAAAGCCCCCAATCTGTACTTGATTTTGAGTTTTAAAAAAGGTGGTTATACAAATCTTTACCAGCGCACTAAACAAATCCTTCAAAATTTTAACTCTATCTTAAACACTATAACGCGCATGTTTTGGCTCTACAACAAAACCCTAATAGTTGTAAAGATGAGGACCAAATCTAAATACTCCCGCTTGTCTAGCCCTATTTATGGCTTATCAACGCCTCAAAGAGCAATTCCACGCCACCTCTATTAAAGGCTCTTGTGGTGTGCCAAATGCCCCACTATCAGAAGTGCTTAAAAACTCTAAAAAGGTGGGTAATACAGGTACTAGAAAAGCTTTCTCTTTAGTATTGAGGATAGACAACTTGAATTAAGCTAACAAAGAGTATAAAAAGCTCAATTCGCTGGGATTTATCTAGGTTAAAATTAAATTTAAACATTAATACCAATCCTCGCTTTCCTCAATCACATCAAAACATGGGCATTCTTTTTTAGGCTCAAAATCTCTATGCCCATAAAGCTTAGCCGCTACATTTTCTTTTAATAATTTTAGGCATAAGCTTTTAAGTGCCTCTTTTTGCTCCGGAGTTCTGGTATCTTTAGCTTTATAA
>NZ_CABIKG010000021.1 GCF_902196125.1 Helicobacter suis | reverse complement strand
CTCACCGCCTTATTGAGTGTAATTCTTTTGGCTTTGTAATTTACCCTTTTACATAGGCTATTAACAATGAAAAAACAAATAACACTAAGAAAACCAAAACTATTTTTAAGAGAATAAAGGCTCATGATAGAATAGCCCTCAATCTTGCAATCAACACAACCTCAAGGTCTGATTTCTATTAAGATTTAACCCTAAAAGCCCTTAAAACATTAGCTTTCTTAGAAGCAAAAGCTGATTTTATCGTTGATAAACTTAAGGTATGCTGAAAAGTTAGCAAGGCTTTTTGCAATATATTGGGGTTGAGTATTTGCAATATTATTAGGGTTGAATATTATTAGGGTTAAGGCGCTGTAGTAGCATTGTAGTAGCTAGAGTGAATTGTGGTAACTAGGGTGAGTAACTTAGCATTTTGGTTTTTAAGATTTTTAATTTTTAGTGTTAGCTGGTAGTGGATTGTGATCTATATGACTATATGACCTAGCGATTATTTAGTTATTCTGTTTATTTAGTTATCCTGTTTATCTGTTAGTTCCGGTTGTTGTGGCTAAACTCTGTTGTGGCTAAACTCTCTTAAAGCTCTTAAATCCTTGAAGTTGTTTTAGCTTGGTTAAGCTTTTCTTAAATCTCCTTTTCTTAAAGTTCTTTCAGTTTTATTAAACTTTGTTAAAACTCTTTAAACTTTACTCTTTTAACTTTCTTAAAGTTTTGTTAAACTCTCTTGAATCTCTTTTAACTTTCTTAAACTTTCTTAAGATTCTCTTATTCTAGCTTGTGGTTTGTAGCTTAGTCAATCGGTTAAGCTTTCTTAAATCTCTTTTAGTTTTCTTAAAGTTCTCTTAGCTTTGTTGAACTTTCTTAAATACCTTTTAGTTTTATTAAACTCTCTTAAATCTTTTTTAGCTTCCTCAAATTTAGCTTCCTTAAATTTTACTTAAGGATTATCAATTCTCTAAATCTAAGGATTATCCGTTTTTTTTAGAATAACCAACTTTTTAAGGATTATCAATTTTTCTAATTTTTTTAAAGAATCACTCATTCCTTAAAAGATTACCCATTTTTTAAAGAATTATCTTGTGGATTGTCTTGATTTAAAGAATTATCCTGATTTAAACTTAAAGGGTTGTCTTGATTTAAGAGATTATCCAGTGTGTCTAAATCATGGCCTATTTCTTTAAGTTCATTTGCAATTTGTGCTAGTTGCTCCTCTACATGGCTTAAATCATCTTTGATTTCTTCAAATTCTTCAAAGAGTTCATCAATGTTTTGGGTGTTATTCTCTGCTTTCATGGAGCATCCTTGTGAAGTGGTGGAAATAAAGTTTCAAATTCATTCCTTATTGATCTCTTGCACCACTAAATCAAAAGCATCTTTTGTACCCGGGCGCACAGAACTTAGTAAGCTAAAAATCACAATGGCTAGGGAACTGGCGATAAATCCGGGTACAATTTCATAGATGTCTAAATAAACTTTGCCAAATTTATCGTATAAAATCACCGTGCTAGCACCAAAAATCATTCCCATAATAGCCCCTATCCTTGTCATGCGTGCCCAAAAGAGAGAAAATAAAATCACCGTGCCAAAGCTCGCGCCAAAGCCCGCCCACGCATAAGACACGATTTTAAGCACGCTAGCATTGCGATCGGTAGAAATAAGAAAAGCAATACAAGCTACGGCTAAGACTGCTGCACGACTCACCAACATCACGGTTTGAACGGGGGCTTGTTTGTTAAAAATCTTAGAATAAAAATCCTCAGCAATGGTAGAAGAACTCACCAATAATTGCGAACTAGCTGTACTCATTACTGCGGCTAAAATAGCGCTTAAAAGCACCCCGCTAATCCATGGGTTAAAAAGTGTAGCACTCATGTGGATAAATATCTTTTCTGGATCATCTAAGCTTAAATGGAATTTAGCCACATAAGCCACACCTAGTAAGCCAATTAAGCAAGAGCCAATCAAACTAATGGCCATCCACGAGATACCTACCGCTGTGGCTTGGGGGATTTCTTTAATAGAGCGGATAGACATGAAGCGCACCAAAATATGGGGTTGGCCAAAATAACCCAAACCCCAAGCTAAACTAGAAATAATGGCCACGAGAGAAGTACCCTCTAAAAAGGTAAGATTATTTGGTTTAACCTGTGCGATAAGATCAAAGCTAGGGCCAAATCCGCCTAAGTGATAAAGCATCATGCAAGGCACAGCTACTAATGCCCCCATCATCAAAAGCCCTTGAATGAGATCTGTCCAGCACACCGCCTTATAACCGCCTAAAAAGGTATAAGTTACAATAATAAGCGTCCCGGTAATGAGGGCATGGTTGTATTTAACCCCAAAGGTGGCTTCAAAAAGCTTAGCCCCACTCACTAGCCCAGAGGAAACATAAAAGGTAAAAAAGATCAAAATTACAATAGCTGATAAAAGCCGTAAAATGTGTTTATCATCGCTAAAGCGGGTTTCAAAGTAATCCGGAATAGTAATAGAATTAGCAATTACGCTTGTATAAACCCTGAGTCGTTTAGCTACTAAAACCCAGTTAATACATGCCCCAATTGTTAAACCAATGGCAATATGGCTATTGATTAATCCGCTCACATACAAAGCCCCGGGCAAGCCCATTAAAAGCCAGCCGCTCATATCGCTTGCCCCCGCACTTAGTGCGCTGACAACTGGTCCCATAGAACGATCGCCTAAAAAGTAATCCTCTGTGGTTTCATTCTTTTTATAAAAATAAAAACCAATGGCTAGCATTAAAACAGAGTACAGAACAAAGACGGTAAAAACTTGATAATTAATCTGCATGGGCTTGCTTTTGCATTTTTAAACCTCTTGCGCCTAGATTGCCATAGCGGTGATAAGAAATACTCACCGATTTTTCTAAATGGTAATTGAGCAATTCAAAGCGCCCACATCTAAGAGGCTTAGCTGTAGCTAGTACAATGGCTAAAGTGCTGGCGGCCTCATAAAGGGAGTCTAATGACTGGCTAAAGTAGCGTATCCGCCCAAAGCTTTCTAATTTAGCGCTAAAATCCTCCAAACTTTCATAGCAAATTGTAGGGCTAAAGTGGTGTTTGAGGCATTCTAAACAGGCTAGAAGTTTTTCAAAATGCGGGTTTTCTGTTTGACTGGTTGTACTAATTGTAAGGGGAATGGCACACACCGCGGCAGCCATTAAAACGCTAAAAAGTTCTAAAGGGCCATCTGTAGAGCATACACGATAACCAATGCTAGAAACTTTGGTGTATGAAAACCAATTTTCCTCGCCTCTGATTTGTACAAAGTCGCGTTTTTGGCTAAATTCCTCTTGTTCATAGTAGGCGTAATTACGAGCAAGTTGTACCGCCTCTTTAAAGCTATGATTATTCTGGGCGTTAAAAGATTCAAGGGCTTGTAAAAAGGGGGTTGTGGCGCTTTGGGTGATAAGATCGGGGATTTCCTCAATGCGCACAAACTGGGTTACATAATTATAAATCCCTACTTTGCGCCCTAATCCAACAGCTGATTTTTTAATCCCCCCAAAGGGTTGGCGCAACACAATAGCCCCTGTGGTGGGTTTGTTGATATAGACATTGCCCACTTCAATATGATTAATATAATAATCCCACTCCCTTTCATCTAAAGATTCTAAAGCCCCTGTAAGCCCATAACCTGTAGCGTTGGCTATTTCTATGGCCTCTTTTAAATCTTTGGCTTTCATCACAGAAAGATAGGGGATAAAAAGCTCGGTGGTGTGGGTGTAATCGCCTAAGCGGGTGCCATATTTGATACAAGGGGGCATTAAATAGGGGTTATCATTCAGAGTAGTAGGTTTAATAGCCCACTCCTCGTGATCTTCAATGTGCTCGAGTGCTTTTTTAACTTTAGAGCTGGGTAGATCGGCTAGAGTGCCTACTTTATGGTATAACTCTAATGGATCGCCCACACTCATAGACTTAGCCGCATCTACTAAAGTCTTTTTAAAATCTACATCGTTGTAAACTTCTTCTTCTAAGATTAAAAGCGAAGTAGCCGAGCATTTTTGGCCGGAGTTACTAAAGGCTGAATGAATTACATTACGGATTGCCTGATCGCGATCAGCAAACTTAGTAACAATGGTGGCGTTTTTCCCGCCTGTTTCTGCACTTAAAGCCAAAGTGGGGCTGGCCTCTAACATGCGCTTAGCTGTATCCTCTGATCCGGTTAGAACAGCAAAAGAAATAAGGGGGTCTGCTAGTAGGTGTTTACTCACATCTTCGCCTCTGCAGGGCAAATAAAGAAGCGCATCGCGAGGAATGCCTGCATCCCAAAAACATTCACACAAACGATACCCCACCACCGCGCTTAAACTAGAGGGTTTATAAATCACGCGATTACCCGCCGCCAAAGGCGCAGCAATCGTACCTACAGAAATACCGATAGGAAAATTCCACGGAGCCACCACAACCCCCACCCCCTTAGGCTGGAAGCGTACTTCAGGGTGTTGTTTGAGGAGTTGTTGCAAGCTATGTGGGTAGTATTCTAAAAAGTCAATTGCCTCACTCACCTCTGCATCGCTTTCTACAAAGGTTTTACCCACCTCTAGCGCACTCAAACCAATTAAATCCCCCCGCCTTTCTCTAAAATACTGCGCTGTCTGGCTTAAAAGAGCGTGAATCTCACTAAAACTCTTTTCAGAAAAAGAACTTTGTTTAACCGATTCAAGCGCTTCTTTAATCACCGCTTCATTAGCTAAAGCTACAGCGGCGATCTTTTTGTGGGCGATTTTATCTTGAATGATGAGGGTTTTAAGGTCTTGGGCGTTGTATGAACGGCCAATCACAGGGGAGAGTTCTATAATGGGCGCATTTTTGGTTTTATCTACGATTTTTTGTGCCCATTGCCGGTTAGGTTTTAAAATAAAATCTGTGTCGCTTTCATTTTTAAAAGGGTTATCTGGATAGGTAGAATGCCCACTTTGTGCGCTATTTCTATCCTGAGTGCGGTAGGGGATATTTTGAATAGTGGCCATGCCCGCTAAACTCTTTAAAAAGCGGCTTTCTTGATCTTTCCAAGCAGGGGAGTCTACGGTAAGATTAAAATAGGCTTTCATGAAGTTATCTGCTGCGGTGTTTTCATCTAAACGGCGGACAAGGTAGGCAATGGCATTATTAAAATGTTTGGCATCACAGACGGGGGCGTATAAAATAAGTTTGTGCATCTCTTTAAGTTCATAGCTAGCTTGTAAACTCATTCCCTCAAGCATTTCAAAGGTAAAATGCTCTTGGGCTGTTGGATCGTTAAGGGTGTGGATACGGGTGTAGGCATAGGCGATTTCAAAGAGATTATGCGAAGCGATGCCAATATGAATATATTTGTAATTCTCATCTTCTAAGATCAAATCAAGCATTTTATTATAGTTGGAGTCTGTATCTTGCTTGCTTTTAAAGGTGGGTAATTCCCAACCCTTCATCGCCGCAACCACTTCCTCATTTTCCATATTCGCGCCTTTGACAAAGCGGATTTTAATAGGGGGGAGTTGGCTTAAAACCCGCTCTTTAGAGAAGGCTAGCAATTTTTTAAGATATTCATAAGAATCCGGGATATAGGCCTGTAATACAATGCCTGCACTAATGGGAAATTTGGCAATGGACTCCATAAAGGCAGCCACGGTGAGTTCTAAATCTTTATATTCCTCCATATCTAAATTGATAAACTTATCTCGCCCATGTTTTTCCTTTTGCTCTAAAGCTAGGCCATAAAGAATATCTAGCCTCTTAACCACCTCTTGTTTGGAGCGTTCAAAGTCTAAAATGTTGATCTGAGAAAAAATCGTGGTGATTTTAATAGAGATGTATTCAATAAAACTAGTCTTAATGGCTTCTTGGTATTTGTGCATGCGATAAGAAGCCTCTATCTCGCCTAGCACTTCCTCCCCGATGAGATTGATATTTAGCGTGATATGCGCCTCGCGCCGCGATTCAATTTTTTGGCGCAAGCTCGCTCCCTCCTCGTCTAAAACAAGCGTTTCTGTGTCTTTACGGAGTTTTTTAATGAAAAAAGGGACGCTAATAGAGGGGGCGATTTTACCCACACTCAAAAAGGCCACAAGTAAGAATTTTTCAAAGCCGCTAAAAAAATCTGCGATGCCGTGCTCTTTTAGTGTGTGTTCAATAAGATCAAAGCGGGCGCGGTTGTTTTGGCAACGAAAACTGCGATCGAGTAATTCAATGAGCATGATTTTATTAGAGGGGTTGCTTAAGAGTTTTTGCATCTTGTTATGGAAAGAACGCTCGGTGTGGCTAAGTTTCTGGCTGATGCGTTGTTGCAAGGTACGGGCAAGGGTACAAGTTGAGCGGATAATTTCCTCAAGAGGCTGTGCTGGCATGATAACTCCGTTTAATCAATGAATAAAAACCTGCCCCATTATAGGGCATTTAAGTTAATCAATAGTGTTTAAGGGGTGGTACGCTTGGCAGGATTTGAACCTGCGGCCTACGGCTTAGAAGGCCGTTGCTCTATCCAACTGAGCTACAAGCGCGTGGTACGCTTGAAGGGAGTCGAACCCCTAACCCCCAGATCCGAAGTCTGGTGCTCTATCCAATTGAGCTACAAGCGCAAAAACGCAAGAAAGGGGAAATAAGCAGAAGTTAAAAAGCAATGGGGTGGGTGATGGGGCTTGAACCCACGACCCCCAGGACCACAATCTGGTGCTCTAACCAACTGAGCTACACCCACCATAAAACCTTGCTGGTCGGGGCGAAAGGATTTGAACCTTCGACCCCTTGGTCCCAAACCAAGTGCGCTAACCAGGCTGCGCTACGCCCCGAAATTCTCACAAAAGGGTATTTTATCCTAAATAGGGTTATCTTGTCAAGCTAAAAGTTTTTATGCCTAAAAAAGGTGCTTTAAACATACTTTAAATAACTCACTTGTATAAATTATCCGTATAAAAGCCTCTAAGTGAGACTTAAAGAGGGTTAGGTATGTTTTATTTAGGTACACAAGGATACACAAGATACAAGAAGGGAGTTTTTATGCTAAAAGAAAAATTAAAACAACTACGGAGTGCCAATAACTTAACCCAAGAAGAGTTAGCCTTAAAATGTGGGATTAGTCTACAAAGCATTAAACGCTATGAGAGTGAGCATAAAAGCAATATCACTTTAGAGACTTTAGAAAAGCTAGCCCACGCGCTTAACACCGATTTGTATTTTTTCACCTCCACCCACCAAGAGGTAAAAGATACCGTGATGGTGCCTTATTTTAGAGATATTAAAGTGGGTACTAGCAATAGCCCGGAGGATAAGGATAAAATGACCTTTCTGCCTTTAAGCAAATCCTTTTTAATCCGGCGCTTTGGTTTGGTCTCTACCGATCATTTAGGTTTTATACAGGCTATGGGTAATTCTATGGAGCCTCGCATTAAAGAAAATGATTTATTGTTATTCCAAAGCGATGGTACCCGTTATGAGGGGGCGATTTATGTGGTAAATTTAGGCGGGGAGTATTATATCCGCCGTCTTAGCAAACGCCCTAAAATATCTCTCATCAGTGATAACCCTGTTTACAAACCCATCACGGTACATAATTTGGACGAATTAGCTATTTTAGGTAGAGTAGTGGGCGTATTACACACCTTTAGTTTATAAATGGGAGCGGGGGGGATAATCTTTTATCGCTTAATTCTCAATTTTTTACAATTTTGTAAAAAAATTTCTTTTTCATTAACTTTACATAGTAATAATTCCAAGAAGTTTTAGGCAACTTTTTAAACGAGGGCAATATGGGCGTTCTACTTGCTTTAAAAGAAGGGCGGTTTTTCTTGTTCTGGCTCTTTGTGGGGGGGTGTGTGCTTGGCGTGGTTTTAAGCATTTTAACCGTGCAAGCAGTGGAGTGGACAGGAGATGATAAGTTTTGTGGGATGTGCCATATCATGACCCCTGAGGTAGATGCCTACCACTTAGATAAACATGGCGGTAAAAATGGTGTGGGTTTTAAAGCCACTTGTGTGGATTGTCATTTACCCCATGACAACATCATCAATTACTTTGTAACAAAAACCATTTTGGGGCTTAATGATGTATATGGTAACACCTTTAAAAATCCATACAAATTTGACTGGGAGGAAAATAGACGGCGCGCAAAAGAGTATGTGTTTGACTCCGGTTGTTTGCGCTGCCATGAAGATCTTAAAAGCGAAACCACTTCTAACTTGAAAGCCTTTTTGCCCCACCGCGATTACTTTAGCGGGCTTTCGCACAAAAAATGCGTAGAATGCCATTTAGATCAAGTAGGCCATAAAAATTTAGGTTTACACTTTAGGGCTTTCTTGAAAAAAGATTATAAACCCTATCCTAGAGCTATACTAGTGCAGGATAGTAAGCAGACGCTAGAGGAGTTAAGCAGAATCAAACCCGCCTCAGATTCTGCGATGGCTGATCGTAAAATCCAAACAAAGACCCAGACAAAGGAGTAAAAATGTGCTTTAACCCGACTAAAGGAGAGAACCATGCGTGCTTCTAGCAAAATGAGTTTGCTAGCCTTGATGTTTATGTGTCTTGTAGGGGTGGCTTCTGCTCGCTCTCACACGAGTAGCACTCATACAAATAGCGCCACCCATACAGGGGGGGGTACAAGTGTTGATAACACTATGGATACACAACTACCCCTTAAAACTTTTAGAGGCATGACCCCAGAGGCTAAGGCCTGTGTTGAATGCCATGCTAAAAAGAATCCGGGTATTGTGGCTGATTGGAAGATGAGTCGCCATGCCCACGCGGGAGTGAGTTGTATTGATTGCCATGGCATCACTAAAGATAGCCCCATGCTCACTATGGATGGGCATGAAGGTTCTAAAGTGCCCATTTCTGTACTTGTTTCTACTAACACTTGTGCTAAATGCCATGAAAAAGAGGTTACAGAGTTTAGACACAGCGGGCACTCCAGAGGTGCGGTGCAAACTTGGGCTAAGGCTAACATGCGCAATCTCATGATTGAAGTAGAAGGGCGTGGGCATCCAGATTTAGGGCTTGCACCCTCCATTACGGGTTGTTCACAATGCCATGGCACGATCATCAAATTAAACAAAAACAGACGCCCTACCCCAGAAACTTGGCCTACTTATGGTATTGGTACGGCCTTCCCGGATGGATCTTTGGGTAACTGTGCAAGTTGTCATAGTGCGCATAAATTTAGCTTGGTTGAGGCTAGAAAACCGGCTGCATGTGCAAGTTGCCACTTAGGTCCTGATCACCCAGATATTGAGATTTATAATAACTCTATGCACGGGCATATCTACAATACTGAGGCTGAGCAATGGAATTTTGATGCCGCGCCCGGTACTTGGAAAGTGCCAGACTTTAGAGCCCCTACCTGTGCAACTTGTCATATGAGTGGTAACTCTAAAAGTGCTGTAACCCACAATGTGAGCCGTCGCTTAAAATGGAATTTGTTCATGCCCTTGAGCCAATTGCGCACAGGTGGATATGAAACCGCTAGCGATGCCTTTAAGTATGATAATAAAGTTACTGCAGGTAATCCTTTAGCAGGCAATGTTAAAGGACCTGAAGCAGCACGCGAGGAAATGAAAGCAGGTTGTATGGATTGTCATAATAGCACCCATGTTGATAACTTCTTCCTCATGGCAGATAAAAATATCATGCTCTATAATGAGTATTACCAAGAGGCGGTTAAAATGCGCGATGCTTTGGCTAAAAAGCACTTGTTAGGCAAAGACATGTGGAGCGATGATTTCCAAAACACCATGTATCACATGTGGCACCATGAAGGCCGCCGCATGCGACAAGGGGGTATTATGATGGCTCCGGATTACTCCCACTGGCATGGGGTCTTTGAGGTCCAACAAGATATTAGAAAGCTTAGAAAAATCTACGCTAAACGCATCAAAACTAACCAAATTGAGGATTAGTATTACTGCAGGGTTAACCCCTGCAAGCACGCCCTTTAAACTGCATAAGTAAGGGCACTTTTAAAGCACTTTTAGTTATAATCGGGCAAAAAGGCTAAATCAATGTTACGCTTTGCCCCCTCTCCAACGGGAAGTATGCATATTGGGAATTTGCGTGTGGCTTTACTCAATTTTCTAGTAGCCAAGCGCCTTAAACTCCCCCTGATGGTGCGCATTGAAGACACCGATTTAGAACGCAATATTCCGGGTAAAGATCAAGAAATCTTAGAGATTTTAGAAAAAGTAGGCATTACTTGGAATGAGTTGATCTATCAAAGTGTAAACTTACCCACCCATTTAGCCTACGCAGAAAAACTTTTGCAAAATCAAGAGGCTTTTTACTGCTACTGCACGCCTGCTTTTTTAGAAACCAAAAAAGCAGAAGCTTTAAAGGCTAAAAAACCCTTTCGCTATGAAGATCATTGGGCACTCTTAGAAAAAGAGAGTAACCCTAATCCTGTTGTGCGTTTAAAAGGAAGTACCCAAGAAATGCAGTTTACAGATACAATCAAGGGTACAATTCGTTTTAAAGCCCATGAACTTGATAGTTTTGTGATTTTGCGATCTAATCAAACCCCTACTTATAACTTTGCCTGTGCTTGCGATGATTTTACCTATAACATTAGCTATATTATCCGCGGAGAAGATCATGTAAGTAACACCCCCAAGCAAATGCTTATCCAACAAGCGCTTTCTCGCGTACTTAATTTACCCTATAAACCCACCACCTACGCACATTTACCCATTATTCTAAACGAAGAAGATGGGAAAAAGATGAGCAAGAGAGTTGAATCTTCTAGTGTGCAGTGGTTACTCAAACAAGGGTTTTTACCCGCTAGCATTGCTAATTATTTGATTGCTTTAGGGTATAAGCCTCCAAAAGAAGTTTTTGATTTATCTGAGGCGGCTACTTGGTTTGCACTTGAACATGTAAGTGCCTCTAGTGCTAAATTTAGCCTCTCTTATTTGCGCCATTTAAATCACAAACGCCTCCAAAATCTTAGCCTAGAGCAGTTGGCTAAAGTTTTGCAAATAGAACCCTCTAAGGCCCCATTAGCCCAGCTTTTCTTAGAAGAATCTAGCACCCTAGTAGAGCTACGCAGCAAGTTACAGGCAATGTTTGCGCCTAAAGATATTTCTAAAGATTATGAGGGGCAAAATTTTTATGATCAATGTTTATTACTCTATAACACTTTAAAAACCATGCCAGTTTGTACAGATTTTGCCAATTTTAAACAGATAGCGATGCAAAAAAGCCAGCTTAAGGGGAAGGATTTTTTTAAACCCCTACGAATTTTACTCACCGGACAATCCCACGGCCTAGAATTAGCCACACTTTATCCCCATGTATATCCTTTTTTAGATCAAATCCTTATTTTGGCTACAGATCATGGTTGTTAACACTTTTTTAAATGCTATTGCCACTATTTTACATGCCTTGCTTAATCTTTATCTTTGGATCATTATCATTGCCTCTTTGATTAGTTTTTTAAGGCCTGATCCGTCTAATGTTTTGGTACAAATCCTTTATCGCCTCACAGAGCCGGTTTTATTAAAAATACGACAAATGATGCCCTTCTTGCTTTTTAATGGAATTGATCTCTCCCCTTTAGCCGTGATTATCATCTTGGAGTTTTTAGACATGACAGTGGTCAAACTCTTATTTGTGTACGCACAAGGTTAAATTTGCACGCTTGGATTTTAGGCTTTTTAATTCTACTAAGCACCCTTAGCGCCCAAGAACTCACTTTGAATTTTTTAAAGAGTAAACCTAAGGGCATTGCGCGAGATTTCTTCATTTGGATCTTTTTACAAGACCCCAGCACCACAGCCGAAGAAGCCCAAGAGGCTTACGCACTTGTGGCCTATAAAAACGCCAAAATCCAAACTCTGATGTATCAAAAAAAAGCATTAGAACCTGTTAGCAAAAGCCCATGCCAAGACCTTCCCTTAGCCGATTTAATTTCTAAAGATAGCTCTTGTATTGTTGCTAGCTTGTCTTTTTCTAAAATCTTTAGTAAGGCTAAACAAGAGGCTAATCTCTCTCTTCTTAAAACTTTGCAACACAAACTAAGCGCTTATCCTAAATACTACGCGGTACTAGAGATTTTACTTAACCCCTCTAATACTCAGATTCTTCTTAAAGCTGGGGCGGCCAATGTGGCTATTTTATACAATGCGCTTTCCTACGATCAAAGACAAGAATTTTTAGATAAGCCCATTGATCCGGATATTTTAAGCTTTTTGGCTAATCAAAATAACGCTGCCTTTAATGATATTTTACAGCGCATTATTTTAGATACCCGGTTTTTACACTTCAAACAAGCTTTAAGTCAGGCCTCTATCACCCATTCAGATTCTAAAACCGCTTTTCTTTTAGGGATTAACTCTCTTTTGCACCACCAAGAACAAAAAGCTTTTAATTATTTTAAACTCTCAGAAAAAAGCGCTAACTCTGATTTTTTGCGCGATCGCGCGCTATTTTGGCAATATCTGATGAGTAAAGATCGTAGCTATTTAAAAACCCTAAGCTATAGTTTAAACCCCAATCTTTTTAGTCTTTATGCTAATTTAATCCTTAAAACCACACCGAAATACCATTTAGTTACCTCTTTAGATTGGTTAAGCCATAGACAACCCTATTTTGATATACAAGACCCTTTTGCATGGCAAATTTTAAAAGAAAAGATTCTGGCTATTAATGATAAAAGTACCTTTTTAAAAGCGCTTAAACCTTTACGGACACAAAAAAGTCAAGCCCATTTAGCCTATTTTTTAAGCCACTACTATAACCAGCAACGGCATTACTTTTTAACCCCCTATGAGCACAGTATCCGCTGGAAAAATCTACAAGAAAAGGCTATGGCTTATGCGATTGCTAGACAAGAAAGTTTGCTTTTACCCGCTTTAGTTTCTCGATCCTATGCTCTAGGTTTAATGCAAATCATGCCTTTTAATGTGGCTCC
Source organism: Helicobacter suis (assembly GCF_902196125.1). Lineage (GTDB taxonomy): Bacteria > Campylobacterota > Campylobacteria > Campylobacterales > Helicobacteraceae > Helicobacter > Helicobacter suis_B. Next base: position 3,753 of record NZ_CABIKG010000021.1, on the reverse strand, counting down.
CTTTGCACACCAACTAGGGTTTAACTCTATTAGCCTTACTGACATGTTTAACCCAAATATCTCTTTACTCTTTGGTAATTACTACCTCAACACACTTAAAGAGGAATTTAAACACCCCCTTTTTGTGGCTTATTGTTATAATGGAGGGCCTAATTTTTTTAGAAAACTCCTTAAAGAGCGGCATTTTTTTAGCCAAAGGCGTAGATTTGATCCATGGCTTAGCATGGAACTAATTCCTTATGAAGAAACCCGTCTTTATGGCCAAAAGGTCATGGCTAATTACATTATCTACCAAAGTATTTTTAAACACCACGCCCACCACCCCCATTTTGATATAAGGGGTTTTTTTAACGCGACTTTACAAAAGGAGAAACCATGATTAAAAAGTGCCTTTTCCCGGCAGCAGGTTATGGCACGCGTTTTTTACCCGCGACAAAAGCCATGCCTAAAGAAATGCTACCCATTGTCAATAAACCCCTGATTCAATACGGCGTAGAGGAGGCTGTGGAGGCGGGTTGTCATAGTATAGCTATTGTTACAGGGCGCGGTAAACGGGCTATTGAAGATCATTTTGATATTAGCTATGAATTAGAGCACCAAATTAATGGTACTAAAAAGGAGCAATATTTACAGAGTATCCGCACACTAATGCAAGAATGCAGGTTTTCCTACACCCGCCAATATGAAATGAAAGGATTAGGGCATGCTATCTACACCGCCCAAACCCTCATTGGTAATGAAGCTTTTGGGGTGGTGTTAGCCGATGATTTATGCATTAACTTTCAGGGTAAGGGAGTACTAGCCCAAATGGTGGAGTTGTATCACAAATACCAATGTTGCATGGTTGCTATTGAGGAGGTGAGCATGGAAGAGGTGCATAAATACGGGGTGATTTTAGGGCGCGAAATAGCAGAGGGGGTTTATCAAGTACAAGACATGGTAGAAAAACCCAAAGCAGAGGAAGCCCCTAGCAATTTAGCCGTTATTGGCCGATATATTCTAACCCCGGATATTTTTGCAATACTCAAACACACTAAACCGGGTAAAAATCAAGAAATCCAGATCACTGATGCTTTGTTAGAACAAGCCCAAAATAAATTAGTACTAGCCTACAAATTTAAGGGTAAGCGTTATGATTGTGGGAATGTAGAGGGGTTTGTAAAGGCTACAAATGATTTTTATCATTTATATACGCGTGATTTGAATGTATGATCTGTGGTTTTATGGCTTTTACTGGGCAATTAGTTTATTATTTGCCTTCCCTATCTTTCTTATTGGTTTTGTCTACACTTATTTAAAACCCCCACCCCCACCAAGTAAGATTCCTACAGTTAAAGAACTTCTATCAGAGTTTGATAAGATCAAAGATACAGCGGGCTATCATGCTTTATTAGAAAATTTTAACCGCTATTACCAAGTTTTACCCAAGAACACTAAAGAAGGAGATTGGCTTGAATTAATCCAAAAGCTAGCCGCGTCTGAATTTTTAGATTTAGATTCAAGCATTAAATTTGGACAAGATATAGAAGATGCCAACCCTAAAATGCAAAAAACCATCGCTAACACTGTAGGTTTAGCGCTCAAACATAAAAAGAAGGATTAGCGTGGATTATTTAGAAATCAAGGGTGGAGAAACACTAAGCGGGAGCATTGCTATCTCGGGTGCTAAAAATGCCGCCTTACCTATTTTGGCTAGTACACTTCTGGGTAAGGCTAGCGTGTGCATTAGTGGCTTACCCCATGTAAGTGATGTGCGGGCTTTAGTTGATCTTTTAATGCATTTAGGCGCGCAGGTGGAGTGGCAGAGTACGCATAATCTTAAGATCAATACAGAGAAGATCACGCGCTTTAGAGCCCCTTATGATATGGTGCGCAAAATGCGCGCCTCTATTCTAGTTTTAGGGCCCCTACTTGCGCGTTTTAGAACATGCGAGGTGAGTTTACCGGGTGGTTGTGCAATTGGGGCTAGACCTGTAGATTTGCATTTAAAAGCTTTAGCAAAAATGGGGGCTGATATTCATATTGATGGGGGTTATATTATCGCTAAGGCCAAACACGGGCTGCAAGGCTGTGATATTATTTTTGATAAGATCACCGTAACGGGTACAGAAAATGTAGTCATGGCTGCTAGTTTAGCGCGTGCAGAGAGTCGAATCATCAATGCGGCCAAAGAGCCGGAGGTGGTGCAATTATGCGAATTTTTACAAGCTGGGGGTGTAGAAATTGAGGGGATTGGTAGTAGCGAATTATATATCCGTGGCAGCAATCAAGAAGCGCTAAACTTGCAACCTATCCATATCATGCCAGATCGCATTGAATGCGGGACTTATTTATGCGCAGCAGCCATTACTAATTCTACTCTTTCTTTAACAAATACTAACGCTTCTCATTTAGAGGCAGTTTTAAGTAAATTAAATGAAATTGGCTTTCACATTGATATTAAAGAAGATAGACAAGGCCATATGCTTACTATCCACAAAACAGATCAAAGACGCGCCTTTAATGTTACCACCACAGAATACCCGGGTTTTCCAACCGATTTACAAGCCCAGTTTATGGCTTTAGCTACCCAGTGTGAGGGCAGTAGCCTTATTGAGGAAAGATTATTTGAAAACCGCTTCATGCATGTAAGCGAATTACAACGCATGGGTGCACAGATTAGTTTAAAGGGTTGCTTAGCCCAAATCAAGGGCAATTGTGCCCTAATGGGTGCAGATGTGATGGCTACAGATTTAAGAGCTTCCTCAGCTTTAATTTTAGCCGCTTTAGTTGCTACTGGTAAAAGCAGGGTACACCGTATTTACCACTTAGATCGCGGTTATGAGTGTTTAGAAGTTAAGATGAATGCGCTAGGGGCTAAGATTAAACGGCTCAAAGAATCAATGTCTTAATCATACATTGCGCTCTTACAAATAAAATCCCATAAAACCCTATAAAATTCTATAAACCTATAGAGTACGGGACTTTTGTTGTATTCCTGTTTCAACCCTAGTTATTGGCAAGAGCTTTGCCTACTAAAGACATACACCAACATGGCTTACATAAAAATAAAGATATAAATGGCAGTTTATGCCCCGCATTCAAGCTAGAGGATTAATTAGATTATCAAAGCCGGCTTGCTAAGGCTATCTTAGATCTTTAAGTGCAGCCTTATTTTGGCACTTTTAGTACAAAGCCCTTCTTAAGCTTGTAAGCTTTAGCGCTGGTGCTCAACACATTCTAAGAGTTTAAACTCTACAAACCCTTACACTTGTAAGCCTTTACCTCTAATTAAGTATTTTACAACCTGTAGCTTTTTGTAGCTTTTGTTGTGAAGTACTTAGCTTTAGCCAAGCCATTAAAAGGCATTAGCCAAAAGGTTAGGTGCTTAAAATAGCCGCATTGTAGGCCTTGTTAATTACAACTTGCGCCCTAAAGCCCCTAGCAAGAGTATGCCAAACTAGCGATCGTTTTGTTGGTGCAGTGGGTGCTAAGCGCATTTTAAGGCTATTTTTTGTGCTCTTCCCCAAGATTAAGTATTTAAGGGGAGCACTTGGAAATACCCGAACTTGCACAAGAGCAACTAGCTAATCTAATTCGATCTAAGCCGGTGCAATTTTCAAATGCAACACCTAAACATACCCCCCGCCTAACAAAATTATCATTCATTTATTTTAAAGGCAAACACGCTGGGGAGTGGAGAGACCAAGCAGAGGAGCGCAAGGTTAGACAATATGTATTAAAGCATATGGGCAACTTTGACATCACTAAAAG
>NZ_CABIKG010000020.1 GCF_902196125.1 Helicobacter suis | reverse complement strand
CTTTTAGTGATGTCAAAGTTGCCCATATGCTTTAATACATATTGTCTAACCTTGCGCTCCTCTGCTTGGTCTCTCCACTCCCCAGCGTGTTTGCCTTTATGATGGATAAACGAATTTTTTGTTAAACGGGGAATGTGATCAGATTCTAAATTTGAGAGATCAACTGGCTTAGATCTAATTAGATTTGCTAGCTCCTCTTGTGTCATGTCTTCGGGTTGTTTCAAGTGCTCCCCTTATTAAATACTTCATCTTGGGGGAGGATACAGACATGCACAAACACTTCTCTCCAGCTAGTTGGGTATTGCTTGATCAAATGCTTGATATGTGCCATAGTGCTGGCATTAGAGCTAAAGATGGGTAGGTATTTACCCAATGCGGCTAAATTCACATCCACCACATTAGAAGTGCTATCATTCATGTTCTTAATGAGAATTTGGTGGCTAGAAACATTGGTGTTTTCTAGGAAATGGCGTTCTAAATCGCTAAGCTTGATACCAAACTGGTCTTTGAGCTTGTCTGTGTTGATGTTCTTTTGGGGATAGAAAATGAGTGTGCCCATATTCTTAATAAAGCTGTCGGCATTTTTCACTTCATCTAACTGGTGGATGTCTTGCAAAGCCAAAGCAACCACCCCATTGACCTTGCGTGCTTGGGTGATGATAAGATTGATCTTTTCATTCATCAATGCATTTTGGGCATAGGATTTAAACTCATCAATGAAACAAAAAAAGCCCCGATTGGTGTGCAAGGCTCTATGGATAAGCTTATAAAAGATATAGTAAGCAAGTAGCCCCGCGTCCTTTTGGTTGTTGATCACAGAGTCCATGTTGATAGTGGTGATGCGGCTTTTAAACTCCAAGCAATCCTCTCGAGCATTAAAAATAGGGTTTTTGCAATAATGTGTTAAGGCTTCTTGGATTTGCCCTGATTGTGTCTTAATAAAGGTGTTAATAAATTCCTCTAAAGTATAGGGCTTATAAATGCCTTGTTTCTTGGTTTGCCTGTGTTCATCATACATGCTCATAATGGCATTGCGCACGGCATTTTGATCTTCTGTAATCTCTTTATCTCTTCTATTAGGAGTTCCAATGTCTAGCATATAGGTATAGAAACTATACAAAAAGGAGGCATTTTCTTTAGAATCCTCTAAGATCAAAGGATTGATATAAAACTCTTCATCATTGTTATACACCCCTCCAAAGTATTTAGTGAAGGAATACAACCCATTGAGTCTATCTAGGGCTAGAATGTCTAAATTTGGGTATTTCAAAGCACTCATCATCAAATAGCTCATCAAAGTGGTCTTGCCTGCCCCTGTTGCGCCGATAATCATCGTGTGCCCATTGACTCGAGCGATATTGTAGGCTAACACGGTGTTGCACTTCTTGGTTGTGGAAATTGAATAAATAAGGGGAGTGATCTAAGTTTTTAAACACACTCAGGGGCATATCCCCCCAAGAGTTGGCTTTAAAGCCCCTGTTATTCTTTTCAAACAAGATCAAGCGCCATCACGCTAGAAGTCTGGTATCTGGCTCTATAGTTTAAATCCATCCGACCCGGAAAGAAGGAAAAATAAGAGGGCATCATCCCAATAGTCTCTTCTTTGCTCACCAAGCCCTCATTGTTGAGCAAGTTTAAAACCGCCTCAGTGTGCCAAGCTCTCTTTGCTTTCTGCTTTGATGAGCACATTCAAGGCAATTTTTTGCATAGAGAGCCTAGAGGCTTGCACCAGATCAATGTATCTATCCAATTCCTCTTTGACAAAATTAACAAAGCTAAATTTCTTGCGCACTTTCAAAAAATGCAAGCTCTCAAAAGTGGGCTCTATAGAAAAGATAATATCTAGCTCACATGCATAGTGTAACAAGCAAGAGAGGGCCACAGAAGTGATGGTTTGGTTTTCATAGTTTTTCACCCCTACAAAGCGCTGGTAGGTGGTTTTGCCCTTAAAGTTAATCAGGAAGTAATCTTTTCTAAATTCTACATCGCTGGCAATATAGCTATCGCTGAGAATGCCCATTTTAGGTTTTAAAGGAATGTCAACACCATTGATATATTCTGCATAGAATCTAAGGGCTTCTTTGCTGCTAAGTTCTCTGGGTTTGAAGTCTTTGAGCGCGTGGCTCATTCTTTGCATGGCTGCTTTGAGTGTGGAATACTTGTTAACAAAAGTGGTGGTTTTTTGTTTAGAGTGCTCTTGATTATCTTGGCTCTCTGCTATAGAAGTGGTTATTTCTAGCTTCTTTTTCTCAAAAAAACTTTTGAGTGTGCTGGTGGTGCTCTCAAAAACAAGATAGTAGCGGTTATCATAAATCTCTTTGCTCTCAAACTCTGCAATGATAGCCCTAGCATAAGGATTATCCATTTGTGTGTTTTGCTTGATTTGCTCTTTTCTTCTTTTAGCCACAATTCTTAGATGCACACCTAGAGGGATACTATCTAATGCACTCTGGCGGGCATTAAAGTAATGTTCTAAATCCTGTTGCATTAAATTCAAATAACTCAAACCCTGCAATTCCAACAACCCCACTAAATTCTCTTGTTTGGTGATTAAAAATTGGGAATCGTAGATGCCTAAAATATTATTTTCCTCAGCCATAGAGTAGGTTCATCAAACCTGCTAGGCAATCAATGCTCTTGTGTTTGCAAAAGGTGAGCAAATCACTTAGGCTTTTCTTCCTTAAGGGTTTAATATGGGCTCTTGCGCACGCTTTAGGTGTGCTAAAAGTTCTTGCTCTAATTTCTCAAATATGGCGTGCGCTTCTTTGTAATGCCCTTGTTCTTAAAGTACTCCCAAGGTAAATGAAAGTCTCCCACTCTATCCATTACTTTTTGCAATTCTTGGAGCTTTTTTTCTTTGATCTTAGAATTAGAAGTGGGTGGAAAAGATTTCTCTAGCATAGAAACTAGAAAAGTTTCTAAATCCACACCAAACTTCTTGGCATACTTCTTGCACTCCTTATAAGTAGAGTCCTTGATCTCAAGATTGACTTGCATCGTGTTTTCCTTTAAGCATAAAACTTCGTGCTCTTGGTCTTAATCTTAGAGCGCGCAACCAAAATATCGCTAATGTCTTCATCAAAAAATTCTAAAATGCTAAACACCAATAAAAGCACGCTATAAAGCAACAAGGCATATAAGACTCCAATAGTGGGCAACAGCACAAAGGGCACGAGCAGGCAGATTAAAAAACTCTTGGCATTGAGCCATAGGAATTTTTCTTTGCTAGAGATTTCTCTTAGGTTGGGCACACTTACCTGTACAACTTGCATCTATTCTCCTTTATTGAAAAATTTGCATTAACCAAGCAGATAGCTTAGGTGCACCAAAAAAGACTAAAGAGCCCAACACCACGCCTAGAACCGTCAATAAAATCTCTTTCCACCGATCCAAGTTTTTCCACACAAAGATGCCAATGCCTATGAAGATGATGGTTAAAATCAGTTTGGCACTGCCACTGCTGAGCCAAGATTGGATAGCATTTTGCAGGTTTTCCAAGCCCCCTGCTTGTAACACTCCCATACAAAGTAAGATAAATGCTTTTAGATATTTACTCATGCCACTTCTTCTAAAACCATTTGGCTCTTTAAAGCTTCTATGAGATTTTTCTTCACAATAGCAAGCTGGTAAAAGCACTTCATATTAGGGATTTGCTTGCCTGTGAGTTGCTCGTAGGTTATCAAGATGGTGGTATTAGGATCATTCAAAGGGCTAAATTCTAAGATAACATCATTGAGACGGCGCATACGCCCCTTATCTTTGGTGGACTTGAGTGTAAAAAGTCCGTGTCTGCCCTTCACTTTAAAAGCTACTTCTTTTAAGGCTTGGACAATCTTTTTAGCATAAGCTAGAATAGCCAAGAAAAAAGGTGTGGGGATATTGGCTTTCTTGTTGATTCCTGTATCTGTATAGCCCTTGATCTGTCTGTAGTCATTAAGGTAGATGTAGGTGTAGCGGTGTTTACCCTTGATGAGCTTGATAAATCCCTTATCTTGCAAGATGTTCAAATTCAAGTTCAAGGTTCTAGGAACAATTTGGAGTGCATAGTGTGCATAGTGTCTATCTAGGGCAATTTTGTTGCTTTTGGCTTGGAGTGCGATTTTAGCTATCAAGAAAAAGAGCTGCTTAGCTCCAAAAGAGCCATAAAAGCTTGTGCCATGCTCATCACACAGCAGAGCGATAAAACCTTAACGCCTTTGATCATAGCTTTTTTACTAACTTGTCAAGCCTCTAATGCTTTTAAATCGTTCTAAGGCCTTTAAGCTCTTAGCTATGGGGGTTTATTTGTAGGTTTTATGTGGTTCTAGGGTGGCTCTATTAATCTAATTTGGCTATATTTTTAAGCGCGCTAGCCTCTTTATATAATTTTAAAAATAGTTTAATTTTAGCTTAATCCACCTCTTACATTTTCTGCACTTCACCTTATAGTTCTGTGCTAGCCTTTACTAGCCATTCAACTTTAACCCTTAAAAAATAGAGTGCCTCCAGAAATTAGTGTATAGGAAATGGATTAAGCATGGTTAAAAGTTAATCACATAATTAACATAAACGGCAACCCTGCGTCTAAAGGTGATGTTTTGTGTGATGTTTGAATATAAAAAACCGCTAAAGGATTGGGTGTAATAAAGATCGTTGATGACGGGAACACGCACGCCAAATTCATAGCCCTGATGTTTACTAAAATTACCCCTAAAACCAATGTTAACGATGAATTGCCCGTAGATAGGAATAAGCTCTCCACCTATATCATTTGAATTCCAAAGAGCCTGATTCATTGTCTGGCAAATACCGCTACTTGCCTCTCCATAAACACATGTTCCATTTTGATAAGTCGCCTTCCCCATTAGCCATGAACTCCCCCCTCCCATTACGCCAAGAACCATGCCAAAGGTTTTCTCGTTTTCGTCATAAAAATTAAAGAGCATATCAATACCTGCACCATAGAAGAGATTAGCTGAGGGTTGGTTATAGCTAGAGGTGTTGTAGCTATTAGTAACAGTCGCATTCCCTCCCTGACCGCTAAAGAAAACATAGTAGCGCAAACCAAAGCGTTTTGTTCTGCCAAAAAATTGTTTGTAACCAATTTGGAAATCCCCTCCGAAGAGATTGCCGTTATAGGTTTTTGTAGAAGAAGTAGAAGTTGTTGGGTAACCACCACCACTTTCTTGAAAACTAGAACTATCCTCACCCCCAAAATTAGAATATTGAAAACCCCCTTCCATAAAACCACCGTTTCTTTCTGCACTCAAAGGCGCCAAAGAGATAAAACTAAGAGCACTGATTAAGGAAAAGCGGGTAAAAGCTAGAGAGAAGACGCTACGCGTTTGTGATTTGTGATTTGTTGCAATAATACCATAAAGATCCTTTCAAAAGATTAAGATAGCGCACTCTAGCGGATTTAAAACAGGTTGTCAAGGGTTAAACATTTTTAATCTTGACAAAATAGCGCAAAACTAGCTATAATGTGAGTTTATTTTGCTGGCTTAGCTCAATTGGTAGAGCAGCTGCCTTGTAAGCAGCAGGTTGGGGGTTCAAGTCCCTTAGCCAGCTCCAGGTGAGGTACTCAAGTGGCCAACGAGGGCAGACTGTAAATCTGCTGACTTTGTCTTCCGTGGTTCGAATCCACGCCTCACCACCATGCGGGAATAGCTCAGTTGGCTAGAGCATCAGCCTTCCAAGCTGAGGGTCGCGGGTTCGAGCCCCGTTTCCCGCTCCAGTTTAGGGAGAGTGCCCATATAGCTCAGGGGTAGAGCACTTCCTTGGTAAGGAAGAGGTCGGCGGTTCAATCCCGCTTATGGGCTCCAGTGTGAGTCCCCTAGCACGCGCTTATTTATAAAAATTTAGAGGAGTTATCCAATGGCAAAAGCAAAATTTGAAAGAAACAAGCCCCATGTCAATGTGGGCACCATCGGGCATGTAGACCATGGCAAAACCACCTTGAGCGCGGCAATTTCAGCTGTGTTGTCTTTAAAAGGTTTGGCAGAACTCAAGGATTATGACAACATTGACAACGCCCCTGAGGAAAAAGAAAGAGGGATTACTATCGCGACTTCTCATATTGAGTACGCCACAGAAAACCGCCACTACGCCCATGTAGACTGCCCGGGCCATGCTGACTATGTTAAAAACATGATCACCGGTGCAGCCCAAATGGATGGCGCGATTTTAGTAGTTTCTGCAGCTGATGGCCCTATGCCTCAAACCCGTGAGCACATTCTTTTAGCCCGCCAAGTGGGTGTACCCCATATTGTGGTGTTTTTAAATAAACAGGACATGGTAGATGATCAAGAACTCTTAGACTTGGTAGAAATGGAAGTACGCGAACTTTTAAGCACCTATGAATTCCCCGGAGATGACACCCCCATTATTGCCGGTTCTGCTCTTAAAGCCCTAGAAGAGGCTAAATCTGGAAGCATTGGTACATGGGGTGAAAAAGTGCTTAAACTCATGGAGGAAGTGGATAAATACATTCCCACCCCTGAGCGCGATACTGAAAAAGCCTTTTTGATGCCTGTAGAAGATGTGTTTTCTATCGCGGGTCGGGGTACTGTGGTTACTGGTAGAATTGAGCGGGGCATGGTAAAAATTAGCGATGAAGTTGAAATTGTGGGCATCAAACCTACCCAAAAAACCACCGTTACGGGTATTGAAATGTTTAGAAAAGAACTAGACAAGGGCGAAGCGGGGGATAATGTGGGCATTTTGCTTAGGGGCACTAAAAAAGAAGAGGTTTTCCGTGGTATGGTGCTTTGCAAACCCGGATCCATCACACCCCATAAGAAATTTGAGGGCGAAGTGTATGTACTCTCTAAAGAGGAAGGCGGGCGGCACACTCCCTTTTTTAACGGCTATCGCCCCCAATTTTATGTCCGCACTACAGATGTAACCGGCTCTATCACTCTACCAGAAGGCACTGAGATGATCATGCCCGGGGATAATACAAAAATTGTAGTGGAGCTTATTAACCCTATTGCGCTAGAGCTAGGTACTAAATTTGCCATTCGTGAAGGCGGTAAGACTGTGGGCGCAGGCGTGGTTACTAAGATTGTAGAATAGGGGCTTTTTAATGAAAGTTAAGGTTGGGTTGAAGTGTGCAGATTGTGCTGAGATTAATTACAGCACAACCAAAAACGCTAAAACCAAAACAGAAAAACTGGAGCTCAAAAAGTTTTGCCCTCGTGAAAATAAGCACACGGTGCATAAAGAGATCAAGCTAAAAAGTAGCTAAGATAAGGAGGGGGGTATAAAGGTCAGTAGCTCCAATGGTAGAGCGTCGGTCTCCAAAACCGATTGTTGGGGGTTCGAGTCCCTCCTGGCCTGCCAAGGGGTGAATATTAAAGTAGGTGGCATGAAGAAGTTATTATCACAATATAGACTGACAAAAGAAGAGCTATCAAAGGTGATTTTCCCACTCAAAGAACAGATTAGAAACGCCTTAGTTTCTGTTCTGATCGTGGTAACTATTATCACTCTGTTTTTGACTTTGATTGATTTTGTTTTGTCTTCTTTTGTCGCTAGCATTCTTTAGGGGGAAGCTGTGGGCATGGAATGGTATGCAATCCAAACTTACTCAGGTAGTGAGCAGGCTGTTAAAAAGGCCGTTGAAAACATGGTACGCGAAAATGGCATTGCTAATCGGGTGGAAAAGGTGATTGTACCCACTGAAGATGTGATTGAGCTTTCTAAAAAAGGTAAAAATAAAGTTACAGAGCGTAGTTTATACCCGGGCTATGTTTTTATTAAGGTGGATTTAGACACGGTACTTTGGCATAAGATTCAGTCTTTACCTAAAGTGAGTCGTTTTATTGGCGAGAGCAAAAAACCCACACCTTTAAGCGATGCAGATATTGGCAATATCTTAGAAAAGATGAGCAATCGCGCCGCGCCTAAGCCTAAAATTTACTATGAGAAGGGCGAGGTGGTGCGCATTGTAGAGGGTCCTTTTGCTAATTTTACAGCCACAGTAGAGGAGTATGATGTAGAGCATAGGAAACTCAAACTTAGTGTGTCTATTTTTGGGCGCAATACACTGATTGATATTTTATATTCGCAGGTAGAAAAAATCATTTAAGGAGAGTGCATGGCAAAAAAAGTTGTCGGCCAGATTAAATTACAAGTCCCCGCAGGCAAGGCTAACCCTTCGCCTCCCATTGGCCCAGCCTTAGGCCAAAGAGGGGTGAATATTATGGAATTTTGTAAGGCTTTTAATGAGAAAACTAAAGACATGGGTAGTTTTAATATCCCAGTAATTATTACGGTTTATCAGGATAAGAGTTTTACCTTTATCACCAAAAAGCCCCCAGTTACAGATTTGATCAAAAAGGCTAGCGGGGTGGCTAAGGGCTCGGATAATCCGCTAAAAAATAAGGTGGGCAAACTGAGCATGCAACAGGTAGAGGAGATCGCGCAAAATAAAATGGAGGATCTTAACACCACCACCCTAGAGGCGGCTAAAAAAATTGTGATGGGCAGTGCTAAGAGTATGGGCATTGAGATAGAAGGATAAAGATGGCAAAGATAGCAAAGCGTTTGCAAAAATTAACAGACAAATTTGAAAAAGATAAAGTTTATAACTTAGAGGAGGGCGTGGGGGTGGTTAAATCTCTGGCTTCAGCTAAGTTTGATGAAAGTGTGGAGGTGGCTTTGCGTCTAGGGGTGGACCCCAGACATGCCGATCAAATGGTGCGCGGGGCGGTGGTTTTACCCCATGGCACAGGTAAAAAAGTGCGGGTGGCTGTTTTTGCTAAAGATGTTAAGCTTGATGAGGCCAAAGAAGCGGGCGCAGACATTGTAGGAGGCGAGGATTTAGCTGAGGAAATTAAAAATGGCAATACTAATTTTGATATGGTTATTGCCACTCCGGATATGATGGCTGTTGTAGGGAAGGTGGGGCGTATTTTAGGCCCTAAGGGTTTAATGCCAAATCCTAAAACCGGCACGGTAACAATGGATATTAAAAAGGCTGTGAGCAATGCTAAAAGCGGGCAGGTGAATTTCCGTGTGGATAAAAAGGGCAATGTACACGCCCCCATTGGCAAGGTGAGTTTTACACAAGAGCAGATTAAAGAAAACATGCTAGCTTTAGTGCGTGCCATTAATCGCTTAAAACCCAATACAGCTAAGGGTAAGTATATTAGAAATAGCGTCATGTCCCTTACGATGTCTCCGGGCATACAACTTAATGCCCAAGAACTCATGGATGTGAAATAATTCATCTTAAACTGAAGAAACAAGGGCTTTTGGCTTAATTTACTTTGGTAGCCTTGTGGAAGTTGGTTGGAAAGGAGGAAATCTTGAATAGGGAGCAAAAACAAGAACTTGTAACGCGCTTAAAAGAGTCTTTTAATGCGATGCAGGCTTTAGTGGTGTGTGATTATAAGGGTTTAAGTGTAGCGCATTTAGAAAAGTTGCGCAATTTAGCCCGCGCGCAGGGTATTTCTGTGCAGGTGATTAAAAACACCCTTGCCTCATTAGCGCTAAAAGAGGCAAATTTGGGCGTTTTAAACCTCAAAGAGAACAATGTTTTTATTTGGGGCGCTGATCAGATTGCGCTTTCTAAACTGGTGATGGGTTTTGCTAAAGATCATAAAGATCACTTTGTGATCAAGGCCGGGATTTATGAGCAACAGGCTGTAGATAGTGCGCATATACAAGCCATCTCTAAATTGCCCAGTAAGCAAGAGCTTATTGGCATGTTGTTATCGGTTTGGAGCGCGCCTGCTAGGTATTTTGTTACAGGTTTAGATAATTTGAGAAAGTTAAAAGAACAAGAATAAAGGATAGATAATGGCTATTGGAAAAGAGGAAGTTTTAGAGTACATCGCAAACCTGAGCGTTTTAGAACTCTCTGAACTTGTAAAAGCTTTTGAGGAAAAATTTGGTGTGAGTGCAGCCCCTACTGTGGTAGCTGGGGCTGGAGCTGGAGCTGTAGCAGAAGCTGTAGAGGAAAAAACCGAATTTAGCGTATCTTTAGTAGAAACAGGGGCTGAGAAAATTAAGGTTATTAAAGTAGTACGCGAAATCACTGGGCTAGGGCTTAAAGAAGCTAAAGAGGCCACCGAAAAAACCCCCCATGTACTCAAAGAAGCGGTGAATAAAGAGGAAGCTGAGGCGATTAAAAAGAAATTAGAAGAGGTGGGGGCTAAAGCAGAAATCAAATAGTTTAAAAGGAGGGGCCACATTGGTGTTTGTGGTTAATGCCAGCTGGTTACACATCAGCTTAGATCTCCATTACAAAGGTTTAATGACATGGAAACTTTAAAAAATCGGTTGCGTGCGGATTTTACAAGAGTCCCTCAAGAATTGCAAGTTCCTAATCTTTTGTTTTTACAAAAAGAGAGTTATGAGGCGTTTTTATACGCTAAGGACGGGAAAGAAAGCGGGATTGAACGGGTTTTTAAGTCCGTATTCCCCATACACGATAGCCAAAATCGTATCACCTTAGAATATGGAGGCTATGAATATGGCGAACCCAAATACACCGTACGCGAGGCTATGGAAAGGGGTATTACCTATTCGGTTTATCTTAAGATTAAGATTCGCTTGATTTTATGGGAAAAAGACCCTAAAACAGGGGAAAAACTAGGGCCCAAAGACATTAAAGAACAAAGTATTTTTATCCGTGAAATCCCTTTAATGACCGATCGCACTTCTTTTATTATTAATGGTGTTGAACGGGTGGTGGTTAACCAACTACACAGAAGCCCCGGGGTGATTTTTAAAGAAGAGAAATCTACCACTAGCACGAATAAGCTTATTTATGCCGGTCAAATTATCCCAGATCGTGGATCGTGGTTGTATTTTGAATATGATGTAAAAGATATTTTGCATGTGCGCATTAACAAACGCCGCAAGGTTTCTGCCACAATTTTATTTAGAGCCATTGGTTATAGTAAACAAGACATTATCAAGATTTTTTACCCCCTTTTAAAAGTACGCCATAAGGTGGTTAATGGCGAGAGTAAATATTATATTCCCTTTGAAAGTATTATGGTAGATAGCCGCCTTGATTTTGATTTAAAAGATGAGAAGGGGCGGGTTTTACTAGCGGCTAGTAAAAAAGTTACGGCTAGAAAAGCTAAAGAAATTAGAGAAAGCGGGGTTGAGTGGGTGGAATACCCCACTAAAATTTTACTCAACCGTTATTTAGCAGAACCTATTATGGATACAAACCAATTAGTACTACTAGATGCGCTCACTCTTTTAGAACAACCTAAATTAGATAAAATCCGTGAAGCGGGCATTAATGAATTTATCATTGCTAACGATCTTGCATTAGGCCATGATGCCTCTATCATTAGATCTTTTAGCTCCGATGCTGAGTCTTTGCGCAATGAATCGCTTAAATTACTTAAACAAAGTGAAAAAATTGAAGATGAAAGCGCTTTGGCTGCTATTCGTATTTATAAAGTCATGCGTCCGGGTGATCCAGTTACTACTGAAGTGGCTAAAACCTATGTACAACAACTCTTTTTTGATCCAGAGCGCTACGATTTAACAATGGTAGGGCGCATGAAAATGAATCATAAATTGCATTTAAAAGTGCCCAATTATGTAACCGTGCTCACCCATGAAGACATCATTGAAACCGTCAAATACCTCATTAAAATTAAAAATGGACAGGGGCGCATTGATGATCGCGACCATTTAGGTAATCGCCGTATCCGCGCGGTGGGTGAATTGCTCTCTAATGAATTGCATGAGGGCTTGATGAAAATGCAAAAAACCATCAAAGATAAACTCACCACGATGAATAATGCCTTAGATTCACTCATGCCCCATGACCTCGTTAATTCTAAAATGATCACCAGCACGATTTTAGAGTTTTTCATGAGTGGCCAGCTCTCCCAGTTTATGGATCAAACAAACCCGCTTTCAGAAGTTACGCATAAACGCCGACTTTCGGCTTTAGGTGAGGGTGGGCTTGTTAAAGATCGCGTGGGTTTTGAGGCGCGCGATGTACACCCCACCCACTATGGCCGCATTTGCCCTATTGAAACCCCAGAGGGGCAAAATATTGGGCTTATTAACACCCTCTCTACTTTTACGCGGGTTAATGATTTGGGTTTTATTGAAGCGCCTTATAAAAAGGTAGTTGAGGGGCGTGTGGGCGAACAAATTGAGTATTTAACTGCTATTCAAGAAGAAGGGCATGTAATTGCACCGGCTAGCACAGTTGTAGATTCTCAAGGTTATATCCAAGAGGATTTAGTAGAAACCAGAGTGGGGGGTGAAATTGTGCTTAATGAAAAGCACAAAGTTACCCTAATGGATTTAAGCTCGCGCATTTTAGTAGGCGTGGCCGCTTCTTTAATTCCCTTTTTAGAGCATGATGATGCCAACCGCGCTTTAATGGGTACTAATATGCAACGCCAAGCTGTGCCCTTATTGCGCTCAGAAGCCCCTATTGTAGGAACGGGTATTGAAAGTGTGATCGCGCGTGATTCATGGGGTAGTATCAAGGCTGAGCGTAGGGGTGTGGTTGATGAAGTGGATGCGGGAAATATCTATATCGTAGAGAAAGACCCACAAAAAGGCCCGCATATCACTTCTTATTTACTCCAAAAAAACCTACGAACTAACCAAAATACTTGTTTTAACCAAGTGCCCATTGTTAAAGTTGGCGATGTAGTAGAAGAGGGGCAAATTATAGCCGATGGCCCTAGCATGGATAAGGGCGAGTTAGCTTTGGGTAAAAATGTCCGCGTGGCTTTTATGCCTTGGAATGGCTATAACTTTGAAGATGCGATTGTGGTGAGTGAGAAAATCATTAAAGAAGATGTTTTTACCTCCGTACACATCTATGAAAAAGAAATTGAGGCTAGAGAGCTTAAACACGGCATTGAGGAATTTACCGCAGATATTCCTGATGTCAAAGAGGAGGAGGTGGCGCATTTAGATAGCGGGGGGATTGTAAAGATCGGGACTTATGTGGCCCCGGGCATGATTTTAGTGGGGAAAGTTTCGCCTAAGGGTGAAATTAAAAGCACGCCTGAGGAGCGTTTGTTGCGCGCTATTTTTGGGGATAAGGCCGGGCATGTGGTGAACAAGTCGCTTTATTGCCCGCCTTCTTTAGAGGGGACTGTGATTGGGGTTAAGATTTTCACTAAAAAGGGTTATGAAAGAGATACCCGTGCCACTAATGCTTATGAAGAGGAAAAATGGGTCTTAGATGATAGGCATGATAAACATTTTAAAATGATTGATAAAGAGGAGCTTTTACAAATCAGTGATATTTTCTCCCAAGAACCCCTAGAGGAAGAGGCGGTGTTTAATGAGATCACCTATCCAAAAGGCTCAAAAATCCCTAGAGAAGTCATAGAGGGGAGTAATCGCTTTGGTTTAATTTCTCTAGCTAAAAAGTACAGCAAAGAGGTACAAGACCGTTTTGAACAAATTAAGATCAATATCTTAGAGCAAAAGAAACTCTTAGGTCAAGGGCATGAGAAAAAACTCTCTATCTTAGAAAAAGATGATATTTTACCCAATGGGGTGATTAAGCTAGTTAAAATTTACATCGCTACTAAACGCAAATTAAAAGTGGGCGATAAAATGGCCGGACGGCATGGCAATAAGGGCATTGTATCTAATATTGTACCCATTGCTGACATGCCCTATACAGCCGATGGCGAACCGGTTGATATTGTGCTTAATCCTTTGGGCGTGCCAAGCCGCATGAATATCGGGCAAATTTTAGAAGTGCATTTAGGGCTTGTGGGTAAAGAGTTAGGTAAGCAAATTAAAGCCCTCTTAGATAACCAAACTAAGGACTTTATTGCTAAATTGCGCTCTAAAATGCTAGAAATTGCCCGCGTAGTCAATGTAGATAACCAAGCTCTAGCCCAAATATTAGAAAGTTGTAGTGATACAGATTTACTCAGCTATGCTAGAGATTGGAGTTTAGGGGTGAAATTTGCTATCCCTGTTTTTGAGGGCATTTCTCAAGAGCAGTTCATGCAACTCTTTAAGTTAGCCAAGATTGATTTAGACGGCAAAACCGAGCTTTATGATGGGCGCACAGGTGAAAAAATGAAAGAGCGGGTAAATGTGGGCTATATGTACATGCTTAAACTCCACCACCTAGTAGATGAAAAAGTACATGCTAGATCTACCGGCCCCTATTCTTTAGTAACCCACCAACCAGTGGGTGGTAAGGCACTCTTTGGCGGGCAACGCTTTGGGGAAATGGAGGTGTGGGCGCTAGAAGCTTATGGAGCGGCACATACGCTTAAAGAAATGCTTACGGTTAAATCAGATGATATTAAAGGACGGGAGAATGCCTATAGAGCCATTGCTAGAGGCGAACATGTAGGCGAATCAGAAATTCCAGAGACTTTTTATGTCTTAACTAAGGAATTGCAATCTTTAGCTTTAGATGTGAATATCTTTAATGAAGAAGTAGATGAATTTGGCATGCCAAAACCCATTGTGATTAAAGAGGACGATCGCCCTAAAGACTTTAATTCTTTCCAACTCACCCTAGCTAGCCCGGATAAAATCCGCGAATGGAGTTATGGGGAGGTGAAAAAGTCAGAGACGATTAATTATCGCACCCTTAAACCTGAGCGCGATGGACTCTTTTGCATGAAAATCTTTGGGCCCACTAAAGATTATGAATGTTTATGTGGCAAGTATAAAAAGCCGCGTTATAAAACCATTGGCACTTGTGAAAAATGTGGGGTGGCTATTACTAGCTCTAAGGTGCGATCTTTTCGCATGGGGCATATTGAATTAGCCACTCCGGTAGCTCATATTTGGTATGTTAACTCTCTACCCAGCCGTATTGGTACACTTCTTGGCATTAAAATGAAAGATTTAGAACGCGTGCTTTACTACGAGGCCTACATTGTTAAAGATCCCGGTCAGGTTTGTTATGATCTAGAGGGCACTAGACCCGTGCTTAAATATGATATTTTAAATGAGGAGCAGTTTCAAACTATCCAGCGCCACTATAGCGATCAAGATTTTAACGCCCAAATGGGAGGCGAGATCATTAAAGAACTCTTAGAAGAATTAGATTTAGTAAGCCTACTTGAATCGCTTAAAGAAGAGGTCAGAGACACCCATTCAGATGCTAAGAAAAAGAAATTAGTTAAGCGTTTAAAAGTGGTGGAAAGCTTTATTAATTCAGGAAATCGCCCCGAGTGGATGATGCTTACAGCTTTGCCTGTATTGCCACCTGATTTAAGGCCTTTAGTGGCGCTAGATGGGGGCAAATTTGCGGTGAGTGATGTAAACGAACTTTATAGAAGGGTGATTAATCGCAACCAACGACTCAAACGGTTAATTGAACTAGGCGCGCCTGAAATCATTGTACGCAATGAAAAACGCATGCTCCAAGAAGTCGTAGATGCTTTATTTGATAATGGGCGCAACGCTAATGCGGTCAAAGGGGCAAACAAACGGCCTCTTAAATCGCTTTCAGAGATTATTAAAGGCAAACAAGGGCGCTTTAGACAAAATTTATTAGGTAAACGGGTGGATTTCTCAGGCCGTAGCGTGATTGTAGTGGGGCCTAATTTAAAAATGGATGAGTGTGGGTTGCCTAAAAACATGGCGCTAGAACTCTTTAAACCCCATTTACTAGCTAAGTTAGAGGAAAAGGGCTTTGCTACCACGTTTAAACAAGCTAAGCGCATGATTGAACAAAAAAGTACCGAAGTTTGGGAGTGTCTGGAGGAAGTGGTGAAGGGCTATCCGGTGCTTTTAAACCGCGCCCCTACTTTGCATAAACAATCTATCCAAGCCTTCCACCCTAAACTCATTGATGGTAAGGCAATCCAGCTACACCCCCTTGTATGCTCTGCCTTTAACGCCGACTTTGATGGGGATCAAATGGCTGTACATGTGCCCTTAAGCCAAGAGGCCATCACTGAATGTAAAGTTTTAATGCTTAGCTCTATGAATATTTTATTACCCGCTAGTGGTAAGGCTGTTGCCGTACCTAGCCAAGACATGGTTTTAGGGATTTATTACCTTTCTTTAGAAAAAAGCGGGGTCTTAGGCGAACACAAGCTTTTTTCAAGTGTGGCTGAGGTTTTAATCGCTGTAGATGCTAAAGAATTAGATGTACATGCTAAAGTACGGGTTTTACAAGATCGCCACATGTTACAAACCACAGCGGGGCGTTTGATCATTAAATCTATCTTACCGGATTTTGTGCCTACACATTTGTGGAATAAGGTGATGAAGAAAAAGGATATTGGGGCTTTGGTGGATTTTGTCTATAAAGAAAGTGGCATTGGCCAAACGGCTAGCTTTTTAGACAATTTAAAAATGTTAGGTTTTAGATACGCAACTAAAGCTGGAATTTCTATCTCTATGGAGGATATTATTACACCGGCTAATAAAAACCGCATGGTGGAGGTGGCCAAAGAACAGGTTAAAGCAATCCAAGCGCAATTTGAGAGCGGGCATTTAAGCGATCAAGAGCGCTACAATAAAATCATTGATATTTGGACTGAAGTTAATGATTTAATGAGTAAGGAAATGATGGAGGCTATCTCTAAAGATAAAGAGGGCTTTAACTCTATTTATATGATGGCAGATAGCGGGGCGCGTGGTTCAGCTGCGCAGATTCGCCAACTTTCTGCTATGCGTGGCCTGATGACTAAACCAGATGGCTCAATTATTGAAACACCCATTATTTCTAACTTTAAAGAGGGTTTAAATGTATTAGAGTACTTCAACTCCACACACGGGGCGCGCAAAGGCCTAGCTGACACCGCGCTTAAAACCGCTACAGCGGGCTATCTCACCCGTAAACTCATTGATGTTTCTCAAAATGTCAAGGTGGTACAAGAGGATTGTGGCACGCATGAAGGCATTGAAATTACAGATATTACTGTGGGTAGTGAACTCATTGAGCCTTTAGAGGAGCGCATTTTTGGGCGGGTTATTGTGGAGGATATTTTAGATCCGCTTACAAATGAGGTACTTTTTAGCGCCGATACTCTTATCACAGAGGAAAAAGCCAAACGCATTATAGAGGCCGGGATTAAATCTGTGATCATTCGTACCCCTATTACTTGCAAGGCACAAAAGGGTGTGTGCGCAAAATGTTATGGGCTTAATTTAGGCGAGGGCAAGATGATTAAACCGGGTGAGGCAGTAGGTGTAGTAGCAGCACAATCCATTGGCGAGCCGGGCACGCAATTAACCTTAAGAACTTTCCATGTGGGCGGTACGGCCTCTAGGAGCCAAGAGGAGCGCGAAATTATCGCTGAAAAAGAGGGTTTTGTGCGCTTTTTTAACATTGAAACCTACCAAAATAAAGAGGGGCATAATATTATTACTAATCGCCGTAATGCCGCGATTTTGGTGGTTGAACCTAAGATCAAAGCCCCCTTTGATGGGGTGCTTAAAATTAACAACGCCCATGAGGAGATCTTCTTAAGCGTAATAGGCGAGAAAGAGGCTAAGTTTACTTTGCGTAAAAGTGATGTGGCTAAGCCAAGCGAATTAGCCGGTGTGGGGGGCAAGATTGAGGGGAAATTTTATCTACCCTATGCCCATGATCAGGAGGTTAAATATGGCGATAGCATCGCAGACATCATTAAAGATAGCTGGAATGTACCCCACCGCATTCCCTATGCAAGCCAAATTGCCATTCAAGATAATGAGCCTATCGCCCAAAATATTTACGCCAAAGAAAAGGGCATTGTGCAGTTTTACTATTTAGAAGGGGATCATTTAGAACGCTTTGAATCAGTAAGAGCGGGGGAAGTGGTGCAAGAAAAAGGCTTGTTTGCGGTGGTGGTGGATAAAAATGGCCAAGAGGCTATTCGCCATTACATCGCTAGAAATTCTTTAATGCAGGTAGGGGATAAAAGCCCAGTTGAAACACATACGCTTTTGGCTAAACCTAGTGTAGAGGGCAAAACCACTATTGCTAGCTGGGACCCCTACAACACGCCCATTATTGCAGATAAAAGCGGGGTGGTGCGCTTTGTAGATATTGTAGCCGGGGTAAGTGTAACCGAAACAGAAGATGAAAATACGGGCATGCGATCTTTAGTGGTAAATGAATACATCACCGGGGGGCTTAAACCTAGTTTGGTGATTGAAAGCCCTAATCAAGAAAATATCTTTTATCCGTTAGAGCCTAAAACCTCTATTGTAGTAGTAGAGGGCGCGCAGGTAGAAGTGGCTGATGTGCTAGCAAAAATCCCTAAAGCTACGGCTAAATCTAAGGATATTACCGGTGGTTTACCCCGCGTTTCTGATATTTTTGAAGCCCGCAAAAGCAAACCCAAAGACCTAGCCATTTTAAGCGAAATGGATGGGCAGGTGAGCTTTGAAAAACCTGTGCGCAATAAAGAACGGATTTGTATCACCGCTAGCGATGGAAGACAAGCAGAGTATTTCATTGATAAAGGCAAGCAGATTTTAGTCCGGCCGGGCGAATTTGTACACGCCGGTGAGGCCATCACCGATGGGGTGGTTAGTAGCCATGATATTTTGCGCATTAGCGGGGAAAAAGAGCTGCATAAATATATTGTAAGTGAGGTACAACAAGTTTATAGACGCCAAGGGGTCAATATTGCAGATAAACACATTGAAATTATTGTTTCGCAGATGTTGCGCCAAGTGCGGATTTTAGATAGTGGGAATACAAAGTTTATTGAGGGGGATTTAGTCAGTAAGAAACATTTTAGGGAGGAAAACCAGCGGATTTTACAGGCTAAGGGCGAACCAGCCATTGCCGAACCCGTGTTGCTTGGTATCACCCGCGCAGCTATTGGGAGTGATAGCATTATCTCAGCCGCCTCGTTTCAAGAAACAACTAAAGTACTCACAGAGGCTAGTATTGCGATGAAAAAGGACTTTTTAGAGGATTTAAAGGAAAATGTGGTGCTAGGGCGCATGATTCCAGTAGGCACGGGGCTTTATAAGGATAAAAAGGTAGGGGTAAAGATTGAAGAAGAGCAAGAAGTGATCAAAGATACTTAAATTAAAGTATCAAGAGGGAGGGGGAGAAAGGTGGGGTTTTTTAGACTTGTAAAAAAATATTCTCTACACGCAAGGGTTAAAATGAGGGTGCTAGAGGGGTTTTAGCTTAGTTTTAAGCGCGGCTTGTTTTGTGTAGGTGTGAAAAATATCTTTGTGTAGAATAAAATCTTTAAGCTTACATTTTCCAGATTTAAGGGTGATACGATCTTACTGCTTTTTAACTACGATATTACAAAAGTCATTGCTATATTCCATAGAATACACTTTGATAATGGCTTTATTAGGTGATTTAATATCTAAAATGCGCACGGTAGAGTATTCCATCTGGTTAGGTTTTTCTGTATAAAAATCAATGTCGCTATTATCAAAAGAACTCCCATTTTTAGAGTATCCAATCTCACAGTAAAATTTTCCCATTCCATCATCTGCATCATTTGCATAACAATTATCACTCACTTCAAAGGCCATCTGGACTTTTTGCCCTTTTTGTATCCATTCTGCTTTATAAACCCCCTGCCATGAGCGCACAAATACCGGGAGTTCATGGCTATCTAAGTTAAGAAAGAGAGATATGAGTAATAGGGCGATTATGTTGTTTTTGTGGTTGTAGCTGTAGGGTAATGACATGCCGGAACTCTTTTACTCTTTACTTGAGTTTTTACTTAAATTTTCTTCATGTTTTCTTAGAAAGAGATGTGGGTTATTTGTAGGGGTAATTCTAGGTAAATAAGGTAACTAACAAAAAAGGCTAACAGATAATAGCAAAATTCTAAAAAGTTAAACCTAGTTGTCTTCTTTCTCCTGCTTGGCTGCAGTGATATTAAGATAGCGATCCACAGTTTCTTCTCCTTTTTTCCCTTCATATTTAATATATTCACTAGGGAAAAATACCTCATATGCGGATACTAAAACTCCTTTGAGTGGGTTTTCTTCTTGCTCTGTTGTTTCCTGCTCTAGTGTTAGGATATATAAAATTAAAGCTGGAACCGGGTATTTTTTTATTTCAGTTACTAGTTTTGGGTGTGACAGTCGCGGGAATTTGCGCTTTAAGTAGTTCTCCTCTACTTGAGTATTCCGCTTTGCTACTTTCCATCCACCCACCTCTTTACTACCTTCGTTATTAAAATACACATCCCAAAGATCATCTTTTTTATTAGGATAACTTGTATTTTGGCGGCGGTAGTTTATTTATTTATCCGCTTAATGGAAGTGATCAAAGTATTGATATAGGTTGTTTAGAACTTACGCTAAGTAGAGATAGCCAAAAGACTACAGCTTGGACAAGA
>NZ_CABIKG010000019.1 GCF_902196125.1 Helicobacter suis | reverse complement strand
CTGCATCACCATACGATGTGGTATTTGCAAGAATAGACAATGTTATTATTACTTTTATACTTGATATATTTCATGCAGTGTATTATACAAAATATTTATCAAATAATACATTAAAAGGGTTGTATCTCATCATATGCTCTGACGAGCATGCGCCTTAATCCGCTTAGCTAAAGCTAGGGCTTTACGGCGCGAGTGGGTAAAAGCCTCTTGAATGGCCTTATTAATATCTTTTCCAATGCTATTGGCATAGTCTTGCCAGATGTTGCACACCGCGCTAACCGCCTCGTTTTGTTGGCGTCTAATCTTAGCCGCGACTCTGCTATGCCACCAGCCTTTGCCCACCGGATAGCACTGTAATAGGCCATCTTTGCCTTTTTTTAGATAGATTTGTAACTTCCTATCCTCTCTAATGAGCTTATCACACCACAACATGAAATTATTAAAGCTATGTTGAAAGTCAGGCCGTTTTTCTCTTTCAAGCTCCATGTAGTAGTCATAGTAGGCTTTATAGCCCTTGCGTGGGGCGCTACTGCCTATTGCAAGAATAGCTTCACGGACTAGATCAAGGTTAATCTTTCGTGTGTGGGACATATCACGAGGCTTTTTTTTAAGGCCGTTGTAAGGGTCAGCTTTGTTGGCTTTTTGCCAGCGTCTAAACTTTAATACAAGATTTTCAACCCGTCTTTTATCTGCTAGTTCTTTATAACAACCCCTACTTTCTAGGAGAATGCGCACCACCACTGCAATGGCAAATTCATGTTTTGTACCATTTAGAAAGTCTACCATTTGGCGTTTTTCTTCTTCTGTGTTGTAGCGTCTTCTTATATCAATGTTGCCTACATTTTTTAAGACATATTCTTTAACTTTGCGCTCTTCTGCTAGGTCTTTGTACTCCCCAGCGTGTTTACCCTTAAAATAAATGAATGATAATTTTGTTAGGCGGGGGGTATGTTTAGGTGTTGCATTTGAAAATTGCACCGGCTTAGATCTAATTAGATTTGCTAGCTCCTCTTGTGTCATGTCTTCGGGTTGTTTCAAGTGCTCCCCTTAAATACTTAATCTTGGGGAAGAGCACAGATTAATATTAGCGGTTTATATGAGTTTAGCTATTTTGAGCGTATAAACTAACTTAGTAAGATTAAAGAGAATGCTTTAGCAGATAACATAAGTTTTCTAAAAGTTCTAAAGTTCTTTGGGGTTGGATATTTAAACAGAGGCGCAAGAGGGGGTTTTTTGTAGTGGGGGGGCGAATAGCCGCGCATAAAAACCCATGTTTGATCAGTTTATTCTGCGTTTCTAACAAAGAGGTAGGGTTTGCAAAAGGCAGGGGTAAAATATTGCTCTGTGTATGCCAATTAAAACGATCTAAGCAAGCGCGCATTTGTTCTAACATCTCTTGATAGTGTTTTATATTGCTATAAAGATGTTTTAGATTAACAAGGCTTAAGGCGCTATCAAGCAAAGAGGGGCTAGTGGTGTAAAGAATGCTTTTTGCGCGGTTGCATAAAAAATCAATCACCTCTGCTTGGCCTGTTATAAATCCCCCATAACTGCCATAAGCCTTAGAAAAAGCCCCTAGTAAAATAATCTTTTTGCTGGGTTTATGACTGTAGTGATCTAAAAGCCCTAATAAGTGCGATCCTATGCTACCCAAGCTATGCGCTTCATCTAAGATTAAATACGCCCCATAGTTTTCTGCAATTTCTAATATTTCTAAAGGTGCGATCTCTCCATCCATAGAATACACCCCCTCTATGGCGATGAAAAGCTGGCCTTTATTTTTACAGGCTTTAAGTTTAGCCTCTAAATCTTGTGGGTTATTATGTTCAAAAAAAAGGGTATTGGGTAATTTTTTAGCCAAAAACTGGCCGCTAGCATGGTAGTGTGCGTCCATTAAAAGATGATCGTTTTTACGCACTAAAGCATCAATAAGGGCAAGATTACCTAAAAAGGCGCTTCCTACTAATATACACGCCTCAAACCCTAAAAGATCACAAAGGTAATTTTCTAATTCTTGGTGCAAGGGATAATAGCCATTAACAAGCATGGAGGCTTTGGGGGCATGGGAGGGTAGATTTTGTAAAATATCAAAAGCCTCTTGTAATAAACCTTTATGCGATCCTAAAGCTAAATAATCATTGGAGGCAAAGTCTGCTAAAGTGGGGGAGTAAAGGCGTCTTTCTCTGTGCAAACTAGCCCGTCTTAGGGCTTTTAAAGCGTGATTTAACAACTTTAAGTATTAGGGGAGGCGGTGTTTAGGGTATTGCTGATCTTTTTGCGTAACTCCTCTCCTTTTTCTTGGCTTATTCTATCAATGGCATTATGCACCTCTTTAGAGCTTCTCTCAACTGCACTAATGGCCTTTTCAATCGTCTCAGAACTAACTTTACTGCGATCTTTGAGTTGTTCAACAAGGGCGTTAGCGCTGTCGTGTACTTCTTTGTGGCATCCTTCCATACTGCGATAACTAGGCATATGAGAAAAATGTTTCTTCCCATCGCCCTCATAATACCATTTGCCCAAACGGCAATTATGGCTATCTACTATTTTAAAGTGGTTAGGAATATCAAAAACCACGCCGTATAAATTGCCTTTATAGACCACATGATCGGTTTTAGCCAAACAACAAAAGGCTAAGTTATTAAGATTTTCAATAGAATAGTTAGCCGCATCGGCTGCTACTAAAGAGTTTTGTAAGAGAGTTCGCATATTACTGACATCATCTTTAATAACCTCAGCAATGCTATTAGTCTCATGCGTGTTAGTCTGAATATCGCTAGCTTCTTGTTGCATGGATTTAACCACTACAGCAATTTCTTTTGTGGCCTTTTGGGTTTTTTCAGCAAGTTTTCTCACCTCATCAGCCACCACTGCAAACCCGCGCCCATGTTCGCCCGCTCTAGCCGCTTCAATAGCGGCATTAAGGGCTAATAAGTTGGTTTGTTCGGCAATATCATCAATTAGAGAAATAACTTGGGTGATCTCACTACTGCGCTGATTAAGCGAGTCGGCTAAAGAGGTGGCATTTTGCATTTTTTCATGTAAATTAGAGATATTTTCATTGGCTTTATCAACTTTCTCAATAGCAATTTTAGCGCTTTCTACACCTGTAGCAGTCCGCTGGAAAAGGGTATCTGTATCTTTAAAAATATCTTGCACGGTGGCTTGTAACTCTTCAAGCCCTTCGCGCATGCTGGTGTGGTAGAGATTAAAGGTTTGGTTTTTGCCACATTCAATGAGAAGATCAGAGGTTTGCATTACAGAGTGATAAAGCGTCCCATCAATGTTTTGACTCTTGGTTTTATACAAGCGGTTATTGAGGCTAAAATCCTCATTAGGGCTAGAGAGATCGCTAGCCTTGCTATCAATGCCTTCCATGTTAACAATCTCCCCTGTTTTAAATACGATCTTATGATCTTTAACCCCAATAAAACCCATATGGCTACACAAATCCACAAGCTGTCTATAAAAATCTAGCTTTTTTTGTAAAGACTTGATCTCTGCGTCTTTATCCTCTGATTGCTTTAAACCCTTGTTAAAAAAGCCCATGCCAAACCCCTTGCAACAAGATTAAATGCGCATTATACACTACAAATTCTTAGCATTATCATAGGCACATGGCGGATTTAAGATAAAATGTTATAATCTTTTGTTTAGTTTGTTATCAATAAGGCATGGGGTATTATTCTATAAAAGCAAGGGGATTAATTATATGCAACGGTTAGAAACTTTAGAGTCTATTTTAGAGCGTTTGCGTATTTCTATTAGGAAAAATGGTTTAAAAAACTCCAAGCAAAGAGAGGAAGTGGTGAGTGTGCTTTATAAGAGTGGGACGCATTTAAGCCCAGAGGAGATCACCCAAAGTATCCGCCTCAATGATAAAAATACCAGTATTTCCTCCGTTTATCGTATCCTAAATTTTTTAGAGAAAGAAAACTTTATTTATACCCTAGAAACAAATAAAAATGGGCGGCGCTATGAAATTGCAGCCAAAGAACACCACGATCACATTATCTGTTTGCATTGTGGGGAAATTATTGAATTTGTGGATTTAGAAATTGAAGAGCGCCAAATCCAAGTGGCACAAGAGCATAAGGCTAAACTTGTCAGCCATGACATGAAACTTTTTGTGATATGTGCTAAGTGTTTGGCTCAAGGGGCAGAAGGGTAGTCTTGTATATCCTCCCAGCTAAGCGGGTGGCCATAATCTAGGTTTTTGCTAGCTTTTTTACCTAAAATTTGTAGGAGATATTTAGGCGCTAGGCCTGTATTAGGGCGCAGGGCTTTAATATGTTTTCTAGTGAATATTTCGCCCTTTTTAAGGGGTTTGATCACAAAAAGAGAGCGGGCAAACTGCCGCCCCTCTTGTAAAATATGCGGGTTTAAAATAGGATTTGTACTACCCAAAGCAAGAGCAGTATCCTGCACGGCTTGAATCAACTGGCTAAATTCCTCTGTATCCATACTAAAGGCACGATCGGGGGTATTCAAACTCTTATCTAACATAAAATGTTTTTCAATCAAAGAGGCGCCTAGTGTGGTGGCAATAATAGCGCTGAGATTTCCTAGAGTGTGATCGCTTAAGCCATAATTAACCCCGTATATTTCTTGTAGTTTTGGCATGCAAAGTAAGTTAGCCTCTTTTAATGGAGCCGGATAGGCGCTAGTGCATTTTAAAAGAGTGATAGCGCTATTATTTGCCTTATTACAGGCTTCTAATGCATCTAAAATTTCTTCGTGCGTGGCAATACCGGTAGAGATAATGATAGGCTTTTGAGTACTAGCGGTGTGAAAAATGAGCTCTAAATCGGTGATCTCAAAACTAGCAATTTTATATAAAGGACATTCTAAACTTTCTAACAGCTCTAAACCTTTTAAACTAAAAACAGAACTAAAGAGGCATAAATCTAAACTTTTGGCTAGTGTAAAGAGTGGAGCGTGCCATTCTAAGGGCATGGCTGCTTGTTTGTAGAGTTCATAGAGGTTTTGTTGATTCCAAAGTGTGCCTTGTATACGCGTAGGGGTTTTAAGCGCCATGCAATCTGGGGTATAAGTTTGGAGTTTAACAGCGCCTGCACCAATATTTTTAAGGGTGATTAAAGATTTTTGGGCAATTTCTAAGCAATTAGCATGGTTAGAACTAAGTTCTGCAACGATTAAAGGAATCACCTACAACCTTTATCAAAAAGTTTAGAGGGGTGAGAGTTTAGAAAATAGCCACACATCATGGTAATTTCCTTGACGGAAAATAAAATCTTTTAAAAATCCGCCTTTGCGGTAAACATGGCGGGTATAAAAGGTGATGGCTTGTTCATTGGTTGCTAAAACTTCTAAATGGATAGAATGCAGACGCATTTTAAAAAAGGCAATAAATTCTAAAGCATCTAAAATTTGCCCGCCTACATGTTCTAAATCTGGGTTTTTATAAATCCCTAAGAAAGCATGGCGATGCAGGGGGTGGATTCGGCTTAGCGATCCCACTCCAAGCAATAAATCCCCTTGTTTAAAGAGGTAATAAGCGCTGTTATTGCTCTGTTTGAGTTGTTCTATAAAGTGCAGATGAGAGGCTAGGGTGATTTCTTCTGTATACATCCACGCCGTTGTTTTAGGGTGGTTTCTAAAGGCTAAAATTTGCAAACGCTCGGCCTCGCTTGTGTGGATAAAATGACAGGCAAATAGAGGCGGGTATTTTTTAAAAGGATTGGAGGGGATTTCAAAACTTTTAAGAAGCAATTCTTGAGAAAAAGTAGATGAATCTAACATGTTAAAATCTCTTGCATGGTTTTATGCAGTTTATGCCCTATTTTTAGCTTTTCTTGGGCTTTTTGCATGCGTTCTCTATGATGCAGTGAACTTAAATCTTGTAAAGATTCTAATAACCCTTCTAAGTTACTAGCACAACATGATCCTTGCGCGCTGAGTGCTTGTACTTGGGGTTGTTGATTGGGTGCAATAGGGATTGTAATAATGGGGGTTTTACTTAAAATAGCCTCATAAAGCATGCCCCCTCCAGCTAGTAAAGCTAAATCGCTCTCTTGCATTAAAAGGGCAATGTCTTTTAAGCAAGCATTAGCATGGTAGTGGTATCTAGGGCTTTGTGGGTGGCTTTTTAAAGTTTGGATAATATTAAGAGGGGCGATTATGTGTACTTCTAGGGGTGTTTTTTGGAGTAAATGAAGGGCTTTTTGATAAAAGGGCAAAGCTAAATCACTGCCTCCAAAGCAAAGAAAGAGTTTAGAAAGGGTGGGTTTAAGAAACTTACTCTTTGAGATAAAGAGCGAATCAACGGGTAAAAAATCAATGCCTAGAAAATAACGCGGGTTTTGCTGTGCTGTTTTTGTGTAGCGGGTGTGGGCTTGATAACCCGGATTGATCACAAACACATGGGGGGGGTATGTTTGTGGCATATCTTCAAACACCACAAGTTTAGAAAGAATCGTTTGATAAAAAGATGGGGGCGCTAAATAGCTATCTATAATAACCACATCATTAGTACTAGCCCTGCGCCAATGTATATCAGCTAGAGAGTGTATAGCAAATAGGGTTATTTGTGCCCCCATTGTTTCTAAAAGAGCTTTGAGTTTTTGCATGCGTTTTAAATGCCCTAATCCACTTTGAGGTGAAGCATCACAAAAAATACTAATTTGCATGGGTCTTTAAAAAGGTGTATTTGAGAGTGGCTAATTCTAGATCCTCAGGTGTATTAATATCTTGCACATAAAGATCAGGCAGGATTAGCGGAATAGAGTGGGGGGCTAAAAGGGGTTCAAGCTGGCTAAAATGTAAAGCCTGCCCTAGATAAAATAACCCTACATCATAGTAGAGGGGGGGCAAATCTTGGGAGCGTTTTGGCATGTTTTCTACAAAAAGCGGGGTGGGGTTGTTTTCTTGGATACTAAAAGAGCGATAAGGAGAGGCACTATAAACACTACAAGTAAAGGCGTACTTTTTATGGGGGTTGTTTTTTAATAACTCAAGGGCTTTTGTAATGTAGATAGGTCGCACAAAAACACTAGTACCATAGAGTACACAAAGCATAGTTTTTTCATGGATAGATAGGGTTTTAATAGCATGGGCAATTACTTCTAAAGTGGGTGTGAAATCCCCCGCTAGATTTTTAGGGCGCAAAAAAGGTACAGATGCGCCATGTGCTTTAGCAATTTGTGCAATTTTCTTACTATCAGTAGACACCACAACCTGCGCAAAAAGCTTAGATTCTAACACCGCTTGGATCACATGCAAGATTAAAGGTTTGCCTAAAAAGGGGGTGATATTTTTTAAAGGAATGCGCTTACTCCCCCCTCTAGCTAAAATTAAGGCAATGATCTGTTGCATTAAAAAGGAAAGCTTGAATCTAACACATCGCTAGCTAGCTTTTTTTTATTACTCGCGCTTAAACTCCCAATATGGGTGTAGGCAATTTTAGCATCGGCGATGTATTTAGATTCAATGGTGTTATTGCGGCTAATATCAAAGGGGCGTACCACACCGCTAATTTTAATGATCTGTTTTTCTCCATCTACTAAAATTTCGCGGCTACCATAGATGAAGTAATTACCATTTTCTAAAACTTTGACAATCCTAGCGGTGATAGTAAGTTTCATATCCTCACTTTTCTTTTGCGAACCCCCACCCTTAAAAGTGTTATTGGTGGTAGACTGGGTGAGGCTATAATTGCTTTGATCGTCTAAAAACTGGGCTTGGTTTCTTTTATTAGGGTTAGTGCCATTGTAGGTAAGTCTGGGGGCTGTGGAGTTGCCATTGGAGGTATTGGTGTAATTTTTAGAGGCGCTGTAATTAGCACTAGCATTTTCATTAATCATCACAGTAACTAAATCATTAGGTTTCATAGCCCGTCTATCAGCAAATAAGGGGCGTTCTCCTTGCCCAAATAAACTACCGGGTTTGGCAATTTGGGGGATAAATTCTTTAGAGGGCATGTCCTCTACATAGCCGGGTGGATCAAATTTAATCCCGGGTTCTACACTTAGAGCTATAGAAAGAGAAAGCGCATGAATTAGTAAGCTTTTTGGGGAAATGAATTTGATAAGCACAACCATCCTTTCTAAAAAAAAATTTGGCGCATTTTGTGCCCAATTATACTATAATGGCGCTTTATTTAGACGCTTTTAAGATTTAGGGAGAAATATGCGAAGTAAGGAATTAGGGTGGTTTTTTACGATGATCTTAGGGGCGGGGTCTTTATGCGCACAGCCTAGCGATCAATTTAGAAGACACACTTCTTGGAAAGATGGCTTATTTATCGGTGCAAATTACCAAACAGGTACCGTAACTATTTTAACAACCAATGCCACAGCTACAAGTGTTTTTCAGCCGGGGCGCAATGACATGAATGTTGGGGCTAATGGGCTAGGGTTTAATATCGGGTATACAGGCTATTTTCGCGATGATCAGATGTTTGGAATGCGCTATTATGCCTTTTTAGACTGGAATGGGTATGGAGCGCGCTATAAACCTAGCCCTTATGGAGGGGGGGCTTATTATGGGAGCAATAACATGCTTGCCTATGGAGCGGCGGCAGATTTTTTTTATAACTTCTTTCAAGGGGCATTTTATCGCGATGATATTTCTTTAGATTTGGGTTTTTATGTCGGTGTGGCCATTGCGGGAAATTCTTGGCTAATGGGTGTGAATGGGCAAAATGCGATGGGCCTGCCCGCAGATGCTAAGCCTAGCGTGAGCGCTTTCCAGTTTCTATTTGATGTAGGGATTCGCGCTTTAGTGGTAGGTGCGCATGGAATCGATCTAGGATTTAAAATCCCTACAATTAATCACACTTACTACAGCGATAGCCATTACAGTATCACCTTCCGCCGTACTTTTGCCTTTTACATAGGGTATAGCTATCATTTTTAAGGGTGTTGGCACTCTGCCCACATCTTTTTAAAATAACTCTGGGCTTTTTGGATAATGGCTGGGTTGTTATCTCTCATTAGAAGTTCGTAATTATTCTCAAAAGCGTTTTTACTCCAATTAGCCGAACCTAAAAAGATGGTGTTATTATCAATAAGGGCTAGTTTTTGGTGCATGATACCCTTATACTCATGCCTGCCACGCCCAAACCTACGCGCTTCTCTACCACTAAGCATACAAGTATTAATCCCACGATATTTAGAAAGATAACCCATTGCAGAGTATTCGCTATGGATATTAGAGCTGCGATCAAAGATGATATTGATGTGTACGCCACGGCTAGCCGCATCTTTTAGCGCCTTGCTAATCTCTCTATGGGTGAAGCTATAAATGGCGATATTTATATTACTCTTAGCCGCATTAATCCCACTAATTAGACTTTTAAGCGCCTCATTTTGTTCATAAGGGAGCATGTATAGGGTAGAATCAGCCTGCAAATTAAGGCTAAGAGCTAGTAGACTTGAAAATAAAGAGGCTTTAATAGAGCGCATGCAATGTCCTTATGGTTAAAGTAAAAAAAGGCGAAGTTGTATTATAATCCACAGCTTAGCTAGCCTAGCTTAAGGAGAGTCTTTGAAAATTCTATTAGTCAATCAAAATAAGATGGTGGGTAAGCTTTTTGAAAACATTGCTAAAAAGTTAAACCTAGAGCTAGTGGCCGTAGATCGTGTAGGGGACGCTATTTCATTGCTACAAGAAGATCAAGCGTATTTCTTTTTCGCAGACGATACAGCTATAGGTGGCGAGGAATATGCACAAATCAAACCCTACTTAGAAAAAGTACACTTTAAAGCGCTCTTGCATAGAAAAGGTGTGGAGGAGTGTGAGGGGTTTACACATTGTATCCAAAAGCCTTTTTTACCCACAGATGTACTTTATATCTTGCAAAGAGTTATGGACACCTCTCCTAATGATCAAGCCCCTAAGCAAGCCCCAACTCCCCAAGTAGAACAAACACAACCCACAGATGCAAATTTTTTAGAGGATATTGATTCAAGTTTAGACCAATTAAAAGGGTTGTTAGATGTACCCGGAGAACATGAGGCTTCTTTAAACACTTCTGAGCAAAAGGTGGAGCAAAAGGCAGAGGATAGCGCACATAAAGAGGAACATAAAGAGGAACATAAAGAGGAACATAAAGAGGAACATAAAGAGGAACATAAAGAGGAACATAAAGAGGAACATAAAGAGGAACATAAAGAGGAAGCGGCCCCAGAGGCAATAGCGACCCCAGAGATACCTACAGAACCACAAGAACCTATAAAATCACAAGAACCCTCACAGGCTAAAGCACAAGAACAAGAGCCAAACGCAGAGCAAAAGGCAGAAGAAACAAACCAAACCCCCTTGCCACCGCAAGCCCATCACGATGATACAGAGGGGTTAAATTTAGAGGATTTATTGCCAGTAGAGACACACACCCCAGAAAAGCAAACAGATAACTCTAAAGAATCTGCGCCAGACTCTGCTGTTTTAGATGATATTTCCCTTGAACCCCATACCCATGCAGATAATGTACATATGGACATGCTAGAGGATTTAATGCAAGAAAATTCTCCTGAGGCTCAAGAACTCATGGATAGCATGCATGGAATGGATAGTGCAATGCACATGGCTATGGAGGATATTCAACCCCTCACAGATATAGAACCTTCTTTAGCACAAGAGGCACAAGAGGTACAAGAAACCCCCCCTGTAGAATCTAGTTTAACTCAAGAGGCAGAATCTGAGCAACCCCAAATAGAGGAGCCTAAAAAGGAGGAAGTACAAGAAGAGATAGAGCCAAAAGAAACCGCCCCCTCTTCTCAAGATGAAAAGACTAATCAAGAGCCAGAACAGCATGCAGAAATTGAAAATGCAGAAAAAGAGCCTCAAGAGCAAATCCAAGAATCTCAAGAACTTAAAGAGCAACCAGAAACTCCAGAAACTCACTTAGAAAAAGAGATACAAGCCCAAGAACCCTCAGAGATAGAAAGTTTAACGCCCGCACAAGAAGTAGAGTCTAAAGAGCCTTTAACAACCCCGCCTGAAAAAGAATCCCAAGAGTTTGAAAAAATTGAAGACATTCCTGAGCCGGTTATGGCTAGTGTGATGGATGAATCTGAAATACCCAATGAAGAGCCCAAGCAAGAAGTACAGCCAAAGAACACAACAGCAGAGCAAATAGCAGCAGAGCAAATCAAAGGGGAGGAAAAGGCAAGTGAGGCAGAAGAAACAAGTGAAGTAGAGGAAAAAATAGAAGAGGAGGCAAACGAAACAGGGGGAAAAACAGAGGAGGAGGCAGATAAGGTAGACGAGAAAGCAAAAGCCACACCTCAAGAGCAAGCGCCTCAAGAGGAAATACCCCAAGAACAAGCGCCTCAAGAGGCACAACCAAGTTTGCCCCCTTTAAGCTTAAGTTTTGATTTACAAACCTTGCTTAAAGATTTGCCCATTGATCCTAAGATTTTAGAGAATAAAACCCTCCATGTCCAGGTCCAATTAGCTGATAAAGCATGAGTGCTTATCGCATGCTCATCTTAGCCGGTCCGAGTGGATCGGGTAAGAGTACTCTTGTGAGGCATTTATTAGAACAATGTGAGGATATTTATTTTTCTATCTCAACTACAACGCGTCCCAGACGAGAAGGAGAGATTGAGGGGAAGCATTATTATTTTGTGAGCCAAGAGGCTTTTTTAGAAGGAATTGATAAGCACCAATTTTTAGAATGGGCTAAAGTACACGGCTATTATTATGGCACTTCTCTTATACCCATTGAGCAGGCCTTAAAAGGAAATAAACTTGTGCTACTTGATATTGATGTACAAGGGCATCGCAGCGTTAAAAACATTTATCCCAAAGCAACTTCTATTTTTATCACGACTAAAAATGCACAGGTTTTACGCACCCGTTTAGAGCAACGACAAACAGATAGTAACGAGGTGATTACAAAGCGCCTTATTACAGCCTTTAAAGAACTCCAAGAGGTGGATCAGTTTGATTATGTGCTTATCAATGAGGATTTAGAACTTTCTAAAAAAATGGTGTTAGAAGTAGCCCACACCTTGCGCTACAAACAGCAGATGTTTCCTAAGGAGCAACTTTGCCGTGCTTGGAAAGACTAAGTTAGGCTATGCTAATATGGGGAAAATCCCTATAAAAGGATAAACATGGGTGGTTTTACAAGTGTTTGGCATTGGCTGATTGTTTTAGTGGTGATCTTGCTTTTATTTGGGGCTAAAAGAATCCCTGAGTTGGCTAAGGGGCTTGGTAGCGGGATTAAGAATTTTAAAAAGGCTGTGAAAGATGATGAGGAGGAGAAAAAAGAGGGTAAGGAGGAGGTGCAAACTTTACACACCACTACCCCTAACCCCCAAACCCCAAATAGCCAACAAAGTCAAACTAAAGACCCTAGCAAAGTTAGCTAAATGCATTACACGATCAAAACCCTACTAGAGCGGGTTTTACAAACAGAGGTGATCTTAGAGCACCCTAAAGATAGGAATTTGGGGCATTATGCTAGTGTGGTTGCTTTTCCTTTAGCAAAGGTGTATAAAAAGCCACCTAAGGCTATTGCGCTAGAACTAGTAGATCGTCTTTTAAAAGATGAAGAGTGTCAGGCTGTTTTTGCAAAAATAGAGGCACTCAATGGCTATATTAATTTTACCCTCAAGGAAAGTTTTTTAGATCGCTTTTGTAACCAAGCTTTAAAACTGGGGGTAGATTTTGGCAAAGAAGCGGATAAAAAAGAGAGTCTTTATTTAGAATTTGTTAGCGCTAATCCTACAGGACCTTTGCACATCGGGCATGCTAGAGGGGCGATTTTTGGGGATAGCTTTGGCAATTTAGCCCGCTTTTTAGGCTATAAGGTACACACTGAATATTATGTCAACGATCTAGGCGCACAGATTAAATTACTCGGTCTTTCGCTTTGGCTAGCTATTTGTGAGATGCAACATATCCAAGTAGAATACCCAGCGCAGTATTATAGAGGCGCATATATCAATGAACTAGCCCAAAAAGCGCTAGAGCATTTCCCGGATTTAAACAACAACGATCCTAATCTTTACACCACATTAGGAGACTTTGCTAAAGAAGTGGTATTAGCTCAGATTCAACAGAGTTTGGCAGATTTGGGGATTGTTATAGAAAATTATGCAAGCGAAAGGGCAATGTTTGCATCTCAAGAGGAGGTTTTTAAGCGTTTAGAGCAGGCTGGAGGTGTGTATGAGTTTGAGGATAAAATGTGGCTTAAATCTAGCATGTTTGGAGATGAAAAAGATCGCGTAATTTGTAAAAGTGATGGGGATTTTACCTATATCGCTGGGGACATCACCTACCATGATTATAAATTCAAACAGGGTTTTGATCATTATATTAATATCTTTGGGGCTGATCACCACGGCTATGTAGCCCGTATCAAGGCAGCTTTGCAGTTTCTAGGCTATGAGGCACAAAAGTTAGAGGTGCTATTAGTGCAAATGGTGGCTTTATTGCAAAATGGCAAGCCTTATAAAATGAGCAAACGGGCGGGTAATTCAGTGCTACTTAGCGATGTGCTAGAGGACATGGGCAAAGATGCTTTGCGTTTTGTGTTTTTGAGTAAAAGGCTAGATACGCATTTAGAATTTGACATCGCCAGTTTGCAAAAACAAGACAGTTCTAACCCTATTTTTTATATCCACTACGCCAACGCCCGTATCCACACTATGTTAGAAAAATTCTTACAAAAACCACATGCTAGCTTGCAGGCTATTTTTTCAAGCTCCCTAGAAAATCTCCCTAAGTCAGGGGGCGCTCTTCTTTTTAATGCCCTTAACTTGCCTAAAATTTTACAAACCGCCTTTCAAGATAGAGAGTTGCAAAAGATATGCGATTATCTTAAAAGTTTAGCCGCTGATTTTCATAGCTTTTATAACGCCCATAGAATTTTAGACACCCCGCAAGAATTGCCCTATTTAAAACTTTGCCAAATGGTGAGCTTGAGTTTAACGATCGGTCTAAAACTACTCGGGATTAAAGCTAAAACAAAGATGTAGTAACGGACGGGGATAAGGAGGGGGAGTTACCCCGCCCGTGCCGACTAAGTGCCGGCTAGTTAAAATATCTAAAATATCTGTAATTTTCTCTTAAACTTTTGTTATAATAATTTAAGTTTAAGTTAAAGGATTTGAATGCGTATCTTGTTGGTGGAAAACAACGCTGATTTAAGCAAAGAAATTAGCGCTTATCTTAGCGAAAAGAGTTTTCAGGTAGATGTGGCAGAGAATTTAGAGGATGGCGAGTATTACATCAGCATCCGCAATTACGATCTGGTACTAATTAGTTTAGAACTTAGCGATGGCAATGGCTTAAGTTTAGTGCCTTATGCGAAGGCCAAACACGCCTCTATTGTTAGCATCATGCTAGCTAATAATGCCTCTAGTGAGCAGGAAATTAAAGCCTTTAAAGAGGGAGTAGATGATTTTATCGCTAAACCTTTTGATTTGGGGGTGCTGGTGGCTAGGATTGAGGCGAGACTACGCTTTTGGGGTTCTAGCATTATTGAAATTGAAGATTTAGTGATCAATCCAGATGAGGAAAAGATCGTCTATAAGGGTAAGGAAATTGAAGTTAAAGGTAAACCCTTTGAAGTACTCACCCATTTAGCGCGCCATCGCGATCAAATCGTGTCTAAAGAGCAACTTTTAGATGCCATTTGGGAAGAACCAGAGTTAGTAACGCCTAATGTAATTGAGGTGGCCATTAATCAGATTCGCCAAAAAATGGACAAACCACTAGGTATTTCCACCGTAGAAACCGTGCGCCGTAGAGGTTATCGTTTCTGTTACCCAAAAAGT
This sequence comes from Helicobacter suis, assembly GCF_902196125.1. Classification (GTDB taxonomy): domain Bacteria; phylum Campylobacterota; class Campylobacteria; order Campylobacterales; family Helicobacteraceae; genus Helicobacter; species Helicobacter suis_B. The sequence goes on along the minus strand of NZ_CABIKG010000019.1, from coordinate 8,812 downwards.
GTAGAAAACTCTTAATATTACGCTACTCTAAAAGCTCTTAGCATGGTTATGTTTTTTATAACTAAAGCTAGGGCATTGGTACAAAAATCAAACCTAAAAAGGCTATTGAGGTTTTTTAAAAAGGCGTAGAGTTTGGAAATGAGGGGGGATGCAACCTTTAGAGTCTTTGCGTTCAAGATACTAGCTGTGGCGAGCAAAAGAAGTAGAATTTAAAAAATCATTTTATTTTATTTCAAAGGTAAAATAGAAAATGCTAAAAAGTGTTTTGCGTGTAGCGTTAGTAGGCGCGCTTTGTTTAGGTAGTGTGCAGGCTGAGGGAGAAGGTGATCAGTATTGTTCAATTGCTAAGAAAACCTATCAAAATAAAGATTACCAAAAAGCCTTAGAATATTACAAAAAAGCGGCAAGTATGGGGTATGCTGGGGCTTATAACAACTTAGGGATCATGTATGAGAATGGGGAGGGTGTAGTGGAAGATTACCAAAAAGCTTTAGAGTATTATAAAAAAGCAGCAAGCATGGGAAGTGCGGAGGCTTATAACAACTTGGGGGCATGTATGGGAATGGGCAGGGTGTAAAACAAGATTACCAAAAAGCCATAGAGTACTACCAAAAAGCAGCAAGTATGGGAAGTGCTCATGCTTATTACAACTTGGGGGCTATGTATTTTAATGGGGAGGGTGTATGGAAAAATTTGCAGAGGGCAGAAGGGTATCTCAAAAAAGCCTGTGAGCTAGGATTAAAAAAAGCGTGTGATACGAGTAGATATTTTTAGTTAAAACGATTAAAGTTTTTTAGGGCAATTAAAGCTTTGATTTAAAAGCCCTTGTGAAGCACTCAAATACTAAAAACACTTGGCTTACGCTGGGATTGCCCGTAGGAAATGTTGGCTATCCCTAAATTTGATCTCCGACATAAAAGGACGCACAAGATTACCCCACCTAAAAGCGTGTTATCTTTCTAACGATCTTTTAAAAATCAAATCAAGCAATCTAAAAAAGACGCTTTGGAGTTGTTCTAATTCCTTAGTCTCCACCCTTTCATCAATGGAGTGGATACGGTCATTGCGCGCGCCAAATTCTATAACCTCCACCCCCACAGCCCTAAAAAAGCGTGCATCGCTAGTACCCCCCTTAGTGTTAAGCGCAGGGGTGATCTCTAAAACTTCTATGATAGCTTGTTTAAGACAGGAGAGAATGAGATTATCTTTAGAGGAGACAAAGGGCAAAGAGTTTTGCCGTAAATAAATATCACAAGGGACTTTAGAAAGCACCCTTTCTAAGAAATTTTCCACATCTTCGCGGGTTGTAGCAGGCGAATGGCGGACATTAAAGGCAATGTTTAGAGTTCTAGGCGTCATGTTTTCAGCGGGTACATGGCTTTGAATGGAGGTAAGCACCAAGCGAGAGGGCTCAAAAAAGGCATCGCCTTTATCTAAAAGCGCCCCAGCTAGTAAATTTAATTTATCAGAAATCAGATCAATAGGATTTAAACATTTTTTAGGATAGGCTACATGCCCGGGTACGCCTTGGACGGTGATATTACCACTTATAGAACCCCTCCTGCCAATTTTAATGCTATCGCCTAGAGTTTGCATACTTGTAGGTTCGGCCACTAAAGCAAAATGGGGCAATAAATGCTTTTCTTTCAAAACCTTTAGCATGTGTTTTGTACCAAATTCGGCTCTACCTTCCTCATCGCTGGTTAAAAGAATAGAGAGAATCAAAGGGATTTTTTGCTCTTTAAATTGCTTACAAAATTCTATCAAAGCACAGAAAAAAGCCGCAATACCCCCCTTCATATCCTGCGCCCCGCGCCCATATAAAAAGTTATCTATAAGCACCCCAGCAAAAGGATCTACACTCCAACCCTCCCCAGCAGGCACGACATCTACATGCCCGGCAAAGCAAAAATGCAAAGGGTTTTCCCCACCAAAATCTTTATAGAAAAAAACATTTTTAACCGGTTCTTTATGGGCGTACAAGACTTTAAAATCTGGCAAAAGAGAGGCTAGGTAGGCAAAAATCCCCTCTTCTTTGGGTGTGATTGTCTGATAAGTTAAAAGTTTTTGGGTAAGAGTGAGGGCATTCATGGGAGCTCTTTAAAAGTGGTTTTAGTGTGTAGGTGGAGATAGAGTTGCAACACTTCTAAGTTAGAGGGGGTGATTCCGCTAATCTGTGCAGCTTCAAAGAGACTTTTAGGGCGAAACTTCTCTAACTTCTCTATTGCCTCTAAGCCAAGACCGGGAATTTTATAAAAGACAAAATCTGCAGGGATTTTACTTTGTAACATCTGCTGCATTCTTGCAATAGAGGCGCTTTGTTTTTCAATATAGCTATGGTATTTACAAGCAATTTTAACTTGCTCTAAAACCTCTATTTCTAAATCTTGTAAAAAGTCAAAAAGAGAGCTTAAAATCTCTACACTACAGCTATCTCTTCCGGCTAAAAACACCCCATTACATTTATCATTAATCCTCTCTTGTCCTAAATCTTGGAGTTTTTGCATGGTCTCTTTAGAGGGTGTAAAATGCGTGTTTTTAAGATTTTCTAAGGCTCTTGTGATCTGTTTTTGTTGCTTTTGTAATTTGGCATGCTCTTTCTCACTCATTAAACCTAAAGCATAAGCATACTTACCCAAACGCCACCTAGCGTTATCCTCTCGTAGTAGTAGGCGGTATTCAGCCCGAGAGGTAAACATGCGATAGGGCTCTTGTGTACCCTTGCTGACTAAATCATCAACCATCACACCCATATAGGCCTCATCGCGCCGCAAAATTAAAGGGGGTTTATTTTGTAAAGCCAAGCAGGCATTAATCCCGGCAAGTAAACCTTGTGCAGCCGCTTCCTCATAGCCAGTTGTACCATTAATTTGGCCTGCTAAATAGAGATTTTTAATTTTCTTACTCTCTAGGGAATATTGGAGTTCTGTAGGTTGGATAAAGTCATATTCAATGGCATAACCATAGCGCGTAATGTGGGCATGCTCTAAACCTTTAATAGAGTGGATAACCTGTTCTTGTAAATCAAAGGGCAAAGAAGTACTCAAACCGTTGACATAATATTCGCTACCACTTCTTGTTTGGGGTTCTAAAAAGAGTTGGTGGCGCTCTTTATCTTTAAAGCGATAGATTTTATCCTCAATGCTAGGGCAATAACGCGGCCCCACTCCCTCTATTTGGCCACTAAACATAGGCGCTAAATGGAAATTTTGCTCAATAAGGGCATGGGTTTTAGAATTAGTGTAGGTGATAAAGCAGGGTAACTGTGTGGGGTTAAAATCTGTAGTTTTATGACTAAACTTAGGCGGGGGGAAATCTCCAAAGTGGGCTTCTAGCTCTGTAAAATCAATGCTATTTCCAGCTAAACGTGGGCAGGTACCGGTTTTAAGCCGCCCTATTTCTAAACCTAGAGTTTTTAAATGCTGGGCTAATTCAATAGAAGCACTCTCACCAAAACGCCCGTTTTGACTTGTGTGTTTGCCAATGTGTACGAGACCTTGTAAAAAAGTCCCTGTAGTGAGAATAACCTTTGAAGCTTTATATTCTTTACCTAGAGTACTTTTAACCCCCACCACAGCCCCCTTTTCTAAAAGTAAACCCGCCACCATTTCTTGAGACACGCTTAAATTAGGGGTGTTTAGCACCAAATTACGGGCGTTTTGGCGGTAAATATCCATATCAATTTGAGCGCGCGTACCCCGCACGGCTGGACCTTTAGAGGCATTAAGAATGCGAAATTGCAAACCAGATAAATCGGTTAAAACCCCCATGACTCCGCCTAAAGCATCAATTTCTTTCACCAAATGCCCCTTACCAAGTCCCCCAATGGCCGGGTTACAACTAGCTAGCCCGATATTTTCTATTAAAAGCGTGAGTAGGTGCACCTTTGCACCCATTTTAGCCGCCACAATAGAGGCCTCAATACCTGCATGCCCCCCTCCTACAACAACAATATCTAACATGGCAATCCTTTTTGCTGATTTTATAATTAGAGATTTTAATAATCATTTAATGAGAAAATTAAAATGGATTATGTTAGTCTAAGGCTTTTATTTATTTTGGTTAGGATTTAAAAATGTATGCAAAATTTAAAGCGATAGCTCGAGTGGTAGTTCGTGCTGCCTATAAGTTCTGTGGCAGGATTTATCATAAAATTTTTCGTATTGTTCTGGATAAGTATTTTTTGCATGCTTTAGACAGGTATTTAGACAGGTATTTAGACAGGTATTTAGACAGGTATTTAGACAGGTATTTAGACAGGTATTTAGACAGGTATTATAAGCTTGGTTATCGCGAAGAAATGTATGCAAGAGAAGAGGCCTTTTATCAAAATTTTCCCTTTGTTAATTGTTCTAGTGGTAACAAGGCAGATTTATTAGTAACACCTCCTGATTGGAATACTATTGATTTTGAAAATTACACCCAAGAACTTTTAGAAAAAAGGGGGTTTAACCAAGCTTTTAGAGATAAGTTTAAAGATAGAAAACCCATTGTACTTTTTGCAGGCAATGATGAATCACAGGATAAAAGCGGGTTTATTCAGGATTTATCAAAGGTGTGTGAAAAGGTGTATTTGTTTTATCAAGATGATGGGAGTTATGGAACAGCCCATTATGGATTTAGCACAGATCGCCTCCTTAATTGCAAAGAAGCTAACTCTTTTATTAATACCACTAAAATTTGTGAGATCATAGACAATGCACCGGCAAATGCCAAACCTGATATTTTAATAATCCAAGGGTGGGGGTGGAATTATAGCCCTAGAGATTTACTATCTATCAAACACCGCTACAAAGACCTTAAAATCCTTAATCTACAAATGGACGATGCAACTTGTTATTATTTAGATAATCCTTTGGGCACACATGCTATTTTACCCTTTATCGATCTAGCCCTTAGTACAGCACCTACAAAAGTAGAACGGATACTTAAAGAGGGCACGCCCGCCTTTTATTTTCCCCTAGCCTCTAGTTTAGATTTCTACCACCCTTTAGAAAATGTAGAGCGTATTTATGATATTGGATTTGTGGGGCTTAATTATGGTGGGCGAGCTGAGATTATCCAAGCCCTAGAAAAAGAGAATTTTAAAGTAAAAGCTTATGGGCATGGTTTTGGAGGCAGATTACCCTTAGAGCAAACTAATCTCTTTTTTAACCAATGTGAATTGGTATTAGGCTGTGGGGGGACTGGAACAGGAGGGGGTGAATTTGGCAAGCTTAACATGAAACTACGCGATTTTGATGTACCCATGAGTGGGGCGGCTTATATCACCACTTATCATAAAGATTTAGCCGATCTTTTTAGTAGAGAAAGCATGATTTTTTATGACAGCACAAAAGATTTAATCATAAAGGCGCATTATTATTTAAAGCATAAAGAGATACTACAAAAGATTAGAGAAAAGGCATTTTTAGAAGCTTCTACCAAACACACCTATGAACAGCGCTTTAAAGAGGTGTTTAGAAAATTGGGCATGATTTAGTAGCGCTATAGACGAACCTAACAAGTTTTTAGACTATTTAGTTGGTATTATTTTTGATTGATTCTATTAAATTTATGTTTTAGTTAGGTTAGTTATGGGTTTTAAAGCAAAATTTTTAGAGGAAAAAGCGCGTTATATCACAGGCATTCTTTTAATTATATTAGCTGTTGTGGTACTTTGGATTAACCATCTAATTCTCTCTTGGGGGGTTTTAGGTGTGGTTTATATACTAGGTTTTCATGAAGCCTTAGAACTTTATCAAAAAATTTATCGTCTAAAATTTGGATTTTGGTACTTTTTAGGGGCTGTTTGTGTGTGGGTTTTGGGTTATTTTGCACCCATAGAAAGCGCGCTTTTCATGGGAGTTTGTATAGCCGGGTTTTTAGCCTACAGAGCTTTAGATATGCGCCTTGTTTTGCCCTTTATCTATCCTAGTTTACCTTTTTTGTGTCTTCTTGCTCTCTTTAAAGATTTTGGGGTACAGGTTGTGGCGTGGTTAGTGGTGGTGGTGGTTTTAGCCGATGTGGGGGCGTATTTTGGGGGTCGGTGGCTGGGTAGTATTTTACTTAGCCCAATCTCACCTAAAAAGACTTTAGAGGGGGCTTTAATTGGTTTTATGTTAGCTAGTTTAATAGGAGGGCTAGTAGGCGTAGCCCGTTTAGGATTTATAAGAGCGCTTTTAGTTAGCATGGTTGTTGCTTTGAGTGCTATTTTAGGGGATTTATTTGAGAGTTATTTAAAAAGAGCCGCTGGTGTAAAAGATAGTGGCTTTGTTTTGCCCGGACATGGAGGCATACTAGATCGATTAGATGCGATGCTCTTTGCAGGTGTAAGCATGTATTTTTGCTTAAATTTTAAATTAGAACTATTTTTATGAATTCCTTACTTCTTTTAGGTAGCACCGGATCTATTGGTAGACAGAGCTTAGAGGTGGCTAGAGCTTTTAATCTACCTATTGAGGGTCTGAGTGCGGGTAAAAACATAGAACTTTTAAATGCCCAAATTAAAACCTACCACCCCCAAAAGGTTGCGCTTTTAGATCCACAGGATTTATCTCTTTTAAAAGTCCCTGCAGGTGTAGAGGTATTTGTAGGAATAGAGGGGTTAAATGAACTAGTAGGTAGCGCTTCTAGCTCTATTGTACTAAATGCACTAGTGGGTTTTGCCGGGCTAGAACCTAGCCTTATTGCTCTTAAACAAGGTAAAACCCTAGCCCTAGCTAATAAAGAATCTCTAGTTGTAGCCGGGTGGCTTTTGAATACAACTAAGATTTTACCTATTGATAGCGAACACTTTGCCCTATGGGATTTATTGCAAAACACCCCTAAAGAACGCGTAGAAAGTTTATATATCACCGCTAGCGGTGGGGCTTTGCGCGATGTGCCCATTGATCAAATTTCTAGCCAAAGTTTAGAAAAGGTCTTAAAACACCCTAACTGGCAAATGGGACCCCATATCACGATTAACTCGGCTAATATGGTTAATAAACTTTTTGAAGTGCTTGAAGCGTACTATTTATTTGGGATAGAAAAGATTGAAGCCTGTATTGAGCGCAGTTCTTGTGTGCATGCCTTGTTGCGTTTTAAAGATCAAAGCTGGCATGCCCAACTAGCTAGCCCGGATATGCAACTGCCCATTGCCTATGCCCTTTGCCCTAATCTAGCTTATAAAACCCCACATAAACCCCTTGAAATTTTACAAATCCCCCCGCTGACATTTGAACCAATCCAAACAGCTAGATACCCTCTATGGGGTTTAAAAGATTTGCTACTTGAAAACCCTAAACTAGGGGTAGTGCTTAATACAAGCAATGAAATCGCGCTAAAAGCCTTTATGGATAAACAAATTCGTTTTGGAAAAATAGCCACTTGGATTAATCAAAGCCTTTATCATTTTAAAGATGTTTGCTCTTATCTACACACTTTAGAAGATGTTAAAAATCTAGATCAAGAAGTGCGATCATGGATGCAGAAAGAATTTTTATAAGTTAAAGTTAATCTTTTTTAGATAGAGTGAAGGTTTGGGCGGAGTATGGCGCAGCCTGATTAGCGCGCACCCTTGGGGTGGGTGAGGTCGTGGGTTTGAATCCCGCTACTCCGACCATTTTTATTTAATTAATCATTATCAACCTAAGTTTTTTTTAATTTTATTTTTTATACCATGATCGCCTGCAAATGAGAAAAATTCAAAAAAAGGGCGATCGTGGCAAGAGAACAAAATAGCGGGTATGTTATAAAAGATATAGATACAGAACTTGAGCAAGTGATAGACTTGTTAATAGAATTTGATCGGCTAATAAGGCGTGTATCTCTTAACCAAACAAACATACAATTATCCACAAAGGCAAGCTAAAAAAGATTTTAAATAGGGGCTAAGAGGGCTTAAAGGTTGGGGTTATTCGTGGTTGACCTAGGTTTATTTAGATTCTATTTACTCTGTTTTTTATATCATCGTGGTTTTTAGATGAGAGAAATTTAAACGAAAGGGTAGTCGTGGAAAGAGAACAAGAGAACAAGAGAACAAGAGAACAAGAGAACAAGAGAACAAGAGAACAAGAGAACAAGAACGGCATGTTATAAAAGACATTGATGCAGAAGTAGAGCAAGTAATAAACTCGTTAATGGATTTTGATCGGTTAATAGAGCAAGAGCTAGGCGGGTGTCCTAATCTCCAACAGACAAACAACGGCATAAGCAGACCAGCTAAAAAAGGTTTGCGCTTTAGCAGGTTAAATCAAGTTAAAAAATTCCAAAAAAGGGTGATCGTAGCAAGAGAACAAGAGAATAGCAAATGTGTTATAAAAAACATAGATGCAGAACTCGGGCAAGTGATAGACTTGTTGGTAGGGTTTGATCGGCTAATGGGGGCGCGTATCTCCTAAACAGACAAACACACAACTATAAACCTTTATTTTTAACAAAGTAAATAACATTTTATTGCAAATTGTGCCGTGTATGTCAAAAAGTTAGGTGCTTCAATTAGCGGCATTGTAGACCTTGCCAATTGCACTAGCGATCGTGCCTTGTTGGCGCGGTGGGTGCTAAGCGCATTTTAAGGCGATTGTCTGTATCCTCCCCCAAGATGAAGTATTTAATAAGGGGAGCACTTGAAACAACCCGAAGACATGACACAAGAGGAGCTAGCAAATCTAATTAGATCTAAGCCAGTTGATCTCTCAAATTTAGAATCTGATCACATTCCCCGTTTAACAAAAAATTCGTTTATCCATCATAAAGGCAAACACGCTGGGGAGTGGAGAGACCAAGCAGAGGAGCGCAAGGTTAGACAATATGTATTAAAGCATATGGGCAACTTTGACATCACTAAAAG
>NZ_CABIKG010000018.1 GCF_902196125.1 Helicobacter suis | reverse complement strand
CATAAATGGTACGCAACTCCTCAAAACTTAAAGTTTTAAAGGTTTCAAAATCTAGCGCCACCCTCATTGTAGCCAACTTGGGATATAGTTAGGATCATTGATCGCGATTTCTTTGTTTTTAAACACCGCCGCATAGACTTTGCCCAAACCAATCAGTAGCTTAGTTGTATCCTCCTTATTAAAGTGGCGCGAGGGCTTTTTACACACATGTAGGCAAAACTCCTCTAGCTTTTTTAAATTCCAATCTAGCTCTTTGCAATAGAAGTGAACGCGTTTAATTTGATTGGGTGTAGGGCTTGTTGGCGTGCTTGGTACAATAAAGTGGGGGTTAGCCCCATTTAAAAAGGCTAGTGTATCTATTAGTTGATCAATGCGCAAATACTTAGAGCTTGTGGTATTCCACATAGCCTCTAACCAGCCCACCCATTCACCATTAGCGAAAAGGCGCTTATACTCCGGGTGCATGTGAATTTGTTTTAACAAACTTAAGCGGTACTTCTTTTGCTTTGTCGTCATGCCTAATCTTAACAAAATGCGCAAAAAATAACTTTAAAATATCGTATTCTATTGCTATGCAAGTTGTGATCTCACCGATTGGACAAATTAGCGGCATTGACGGGCGAACTTTCAAAATTGATACAAAAGTTTATGAGACGCTTAAGGCTAATAAAATAGACCTACCCATTGAGCTAGATCACTCAGGCCCCGCGATTGGCTGGATCAAAAATTCTAGTTTAATGCTTAATGGCGATCAAATTTTAGGCAATGCAGATTTTAATAGCGCGGGTCAAGCCGCTCTTAAAGATCGGAGCTATCGCTACCTTAGCCCAACTTATTTAGTTGATGATGATAATAATGTGATCACCATTACCGGGCTAGGGCTAGTTAATAAGCCAAATATTCTAAAACAGGCATTAAATTCACTAAAAGGAGTAACCATGAATGAGTTGATCGAAGAAACAGAAAATACAAACAATGATGAAGCTTTTGATCTAAAGCTTGAGATTGAAAAATTTAACACCCGTTTAAGTAGCATTGAAGAGCTATTAAACAGCCTATCAAGCGCGATTAAAGAGATTAAAGATAAGCCCAGATGAACAAGAGAAAGAGGAGCAAGAGGAGGATACAACATTAATTGAAGCCCACCAAAGTGTGCTAAAAACACTTGAGCAAAATAATGCCATACTTCCAAAGCGTTTGGCCTCTTTGCATAAGTTATGCGGCTCTCCTGTATTTAAGCAATTTGTAGAGCTTTATAGCCTTGAGGCCAATAGCCTTTATCATGCTAAAAAGCTCAAAATAGATAAAGAGCAAACCCCTAACCCGCTAGAATTAGAGATTAACAAACAGCTAGCCCCCTTCATTTAGCGCAAAAACTGCTACGCGTGCATGTCAAAATAGGGCATGCAAAATTTTAGCCTAGAGATTTTAGAATCTAAAGCAAAAGCGCTTTTAATCAATCAAGAATTAATTAGTAAAGAGTATTTGGCTTGGGCGTATTCTGAGGCGCTAGAGTTTAGCCAGAATCATAACGCGCCAGCTTATGCGCTCTATGATTTTGCTTTAGCGCGTCTTAAAAGATTGCTTAAAATTCCTTTTAGTGATGAAGATGCCTTAATCTATCAAAACGCCATTAAAGCCATTCAATCTAGTTTAAAAATTGAGCCACTTAAGGCTAAAAATTCCCAAGTACGCCGGAGGGGGTTTGCCTTATGAACTTTTTAGACAGAAGTATAGATATTTTGATTCAAATTTTCCCTAGCGTGCTTTTTATCCTTGAGCCTAAAGAGATCAAAGAACCCGGGTTATTTGTGCAATTTGCTAGCCTAGAAAAAGTTAATGCCCAATGCGTGGCTATTAATGGGATTTTGTATTGTGCATTATTAGAACGAGATGTACGCGCTATAGCTAAACACATTGATCCGCTGATTGAAATGTTTAATAAGCGCTATGGCTTTTTAGATGGCAAATTAGAGTTTAAAAGCTTGCAGGGCTTTAGCTTTGAAGACTTCTTAAGCGTGTTTGCTATTTCTTTTCAAATCCAACTAGCAAGGAGCTAATATGAAACTTAACCAAGTTAAAAAAATCATCATTCATTGTAGCGCCACACCAGAGGGGCAAGACTTTAGCGCTAAGGATATTGATAGGTGGCATAAAGAAAAGGGGTGGGAGGGGATAGGCTATCACTTTGTAATTAAACTAGATGGCACTATTGAGCAGGGGCGCGCACTTGATTGTGTGGGCGCGCATTGTAGGGGGCATAATAGCGATTCTCTAGGGATTTGCTACATTGGCGGCCTAGATAAAAATTATAAAGCTAAAGATACCAGAACTCCGGAGCAAAAAGAGGCACTTAAAAGCTTATGCCTAAAATTATTAAAAGAAAATGTAGCGGCTAAGCTTTATGGACACCGTGATTTTGAACCTAAGAAAGAATGTCCATGTTTTGATGTGATAGAAGAAAGCGAGGATTGGTATTAATGTTTAAATTTAATTTTAACCTAGATAAATCCCAGCGAATTGAGCTTTTTATTCTCTTTGTTAGCTTAATTCAAGTTGTCTCACTTGTCTTTATAGTAGGCGAGAGTTATAGCCTATTAAGTCAAGCAGAAACCCAGATACAACGCCTAGCCTCCATTGATGCCCAACTTGATAAAGTAGAGCACAAATTAGATAAGGCAATTTCTGTAATACAATCCCATGAATAATCAAGACTTGATCATCTTAGGTATTTCAATCAAAGACTACATTCAATACATCTTTATGGTGTTAGTGGGCTTTTGTGTGGGCGCGTTATTTGTGATGCGTACAATCTCAAATGAGGATTTCAAAAACCGCCTAGACAAAATTCGCTACATACTTTGGGGAATAGGCTCCAGTATGTTAACTACTTGGATCGCCTTTGAGGCTTTGCAGTTTTACACTTCTTTGCCAACGGGATTAATTACAGCAATTTCGGGGGGTATTGGCTATATCGGGGCGGAGGTGATGGGCGATTATCTTTTAAAGGTGCTAAGCAAAAAGCTAGATGTACCTTTTGATAAAAAAGAGGATAAAAAGTAATGTTTAGCATTGATACTAAAAGCATTGGCATAGCTTTAGCTCTTGCTATTTTATTAGCGGGGGTGGGCTTTGCGTGGTGGTATCTTAAGCGTATTTTAGTGGAGCGTGAAACTTGCGCGCTTGCACTAAATGCACAGAATAAAGCGATCTTAGATCAAAATATCGCCACAGAAAACTACATTGAAAACCTAGAGAAAAATAAAGAGGCAATTAAAGCGCGCTATAGAGCGATTAAAGATGATATTAATCTAATGCGTCACAAAGAATGCATTCAAGAGCGCACCCAACTTGAAAATATCAAAAAGGCTTTAGAAGTCTTTAAGGCTAAGAATTGATGTGGGCATTGCTAGTTAGCGCGTTTATGTTTAGCGGGTGTATGCGAGTCTATAAGCCGGTGTATATCCCTACTAGCTGTAAAATCCCAAAGAGAACACGGCCTAGCTTAAACGCGCCCACTCTAGCGGAAGATATTTCCGAACTTTTGATCTATACCGAGTTGTTAGAAGAAGACTTAAACTTTTGTACAAAGGAATTACATGGGACAAAAAGATAATTTGTATCCCAAGCGACTATAATTTGCCTTTTGCAGTGTCGGCACGGCAAATCTTAAATGGTGTGTTGGAGTGTGGGTTTAAAATAGTTGTTGCAAAGCAATATTTTCCCTACATTCATGGCAAGAAAAAATTTGCAAGGGTTTTGTTATGCGAGAAGTAAAACTTGTGTTATTACACGGAGCACAGTACCAACACAGATCTCAAAAATAAAACGAGGCTAAGGCGCGGGTTAGAATTAACTTTTAACCTTTAGTCAGTGTGGCCAGAGATTTATAAGATGATCAACCAACTTACATTTTTGAAACATCTAAAGCTCTACCCTGCATCATCATAACCCTATGCCTCTTTGCTCTTGGTGAGATCTTGCCACCAGCGTTTAACCTTACCATAGCACACCTCAAAGACATTTTTATACGGTTCGCTTTCATAGCCAAAGCTTTCATGGAGTTTGAGCAAGAGTTCTTTTTGTTTTTCCTCTAGCTTTTTGGGGTAGATAATTTTTACTACCGCAATCAAATCGCCATAGCGCCCTGTATTTACATCTTTTACTCCCTCGCCTCTAAACACAAACTGCGCGCGATCACCTGTATTAGGCGGGATTTGTAACTCTAATTCTTTCTTAAGAGAGGGCACCATAATTTTACTGCCCAGTGGAATAGAGGTGAAAAAAACCGGTACCTCTATATAAATTTGGTTACCATCGCGTACAAAATGCTCATCTTCTCCCACCACCGCCTCCACATACAAATCCCCGCGCATGCCCTTTTTGTATTCATTGCCCTTAGAAGACACACGGATACGCATCTGTTGATCAATACCCTCTGGCACATTGATCTCAAAACTCTCTTGGGCTAAGATAAAACCCTCCCCCTTACACGCATTGCATTTTTCTGCCACAATTTCCCCGCTACCCTGACATCTAGGGCAAGGACTAGAAAGAGTCATAAAACCCTGCTGGATAAAAGTCTGTCCTCTGCCCTTACAACTGCTACAAGTTTCTAATTTGCCCGCCTTAGCCCCGCTACCCTGACATGTAGAACATAGGGTTTTATAGTCTAACTTGATGGTTTTTTTACAGCCAAAAACCGCCTCTTTAAAGCTCAGTTTTAAAGGCATGCGCAGATCTTTAGGGATTTTGGATTGTTTTTGCCTTGTGGCATTGCCAAAACCAAAGGCGCTCCCAAAAATTGAATCCTCCCCAAACAGGTTAGAAAAAATATCTGAGAGATCATTAAACCCTCCCATACCTCTACCCTCTAAACCTTCTTTGCCATAGCGATCATAAATTTGGCGCTTCTCATCATCGCTAAGCACGCTGTAAGCCTCGCTAATGCGTTTGAATTTTTCCTCCGCCTCTTTATTATCCGGGTTGTAATCAGGGTGGTACTTGCGGGCTAGTTGTTTGAAGGCTTTTTTAATGGCCTCCTTACTCGCGTTTCTTTCCACACCCAAAAGTTCGTAATAATCCATAAAAATAACCTCATCTTTTGGTTTAAAAAGGGGTATTTTACCCTAAAAATTTTATTCCGGTTCATCCGTGGTAATTAGGGGCTTCTTTAGTGATGTCTACATCGTGTACATGGGACTCTTTAAGCCCGGCCTGTGTGATTTGTACAAACTGGGCATTTTGAGTAAGGGTGGGAATATCCTTAGCGCCTAAATAGCCCATAGAGGATCGCAAACCCCCTACTAACTGGTAAAGAATATCAGCCACTCTGCCCCTATAAGGCACGCGCCCCTCAATGCCCTCTGGTACAAGTTTTTCAGAGGCTAACCCCTCTTGAAAATAACGATCCGAACTGCCCCTACTCATCGCCCCAATGCTACCCATGCCTCTATAACTTTTATATTGCCGTCCTTGATAAATGAGCATGTCCCCGGGGGATTCTTCTGTACCGGCTAATAAACTCCCTATCATCACACAAGAAGCCCCCACAGCTAAAGCCTTAGCCACATCTCCTGAATATTTAATCCCGCCATCAGCAATAATGGGGATATTATGTTTGCTTGCCTCTTGATAGCATGCATCAATAGCACTCATCTGAGGCATGCCTACACCGGCTACAATGCGGGTTGTACAGATACTTCCCGGACCAATGCCTACTTTAATCGCATCGGCTCCTGCATTGATTAAATCTTTACTCGCCTGTGCGGTTACGACATTGCCCACCACCACATCTACGGCTAATTCTTTTTTAACCGCCTCTAGGGTTTTAATCACATTTAAAGAATGCCCATGTGCGCTATCTAAAACTAACACATCTACCCCAGCCTTTACAAGAGCGCGCGCCCGCTCAATTTGTTTAACCCCAATGGCCGCACCCACTCGCAAACGGCCTAGATGATCTTTATTGGCCTGTGGGTATTCAATACGCTTTTGGATATCTTTAATGGTGATAAGCCCTTTTAAAATGTTGTTTTCATCTACAAGGGGGAGTTTTTCTATTTTATGTTTGTGCATGATGGCTTGGGCTTGCTCTAAACTCACGCCTGCTTTAGCCGTGATAAGCGGGGCTTTAGTCATCACCTCTTCTACTTTTTTAGCCCAATTTGTTTCAAAACGCAAATCGCGATTTGTCAAGATACCAATTAACCTATTTTCCTTATCCACCACAGGTACACCTGAGATTTTATAATTATCTGTAATCTCTTTGGCCTCTGCTAAACTGGCGTCTGCATAAATATAAATAGGATCGTGAATCACCCCGCTTTCACTCTTTTTAACTTTCAAAACCTGTGCCACCTGCGCGTTAGTGTCCATATTTTTATGAATCACACCCATACCGCCTAACCTAGCCATAGCAATGGCGCTTTGGTATTCTGTTACCGTATCCATAGCCGCACTAATAAAGGGGATATTTAAATCAATGTGCACGCTTAAGCGCGAATTTACACTCACCTCTTGGGGCAGTACAGCAGAAAAACAGGGTACAAGTAAAACATCTTCAAAGGTCAAGGCTTTTTGGATTATTTGCATACTTCTCCTTTAAACTCAAAATCTACCTCCTCCTCCAAACCAAAGGCCACATCTAAAATATCTTGTTCTGCAAAAGCACGCCCGATAAGCTGCATGCCAATGGGCAAACCCTCCTTACTCTGTGTTATAGGTAAAGAAAGAGCGGGTAAACCGGCTAAATTCACCCCCACGGTGTATACATCGCTTAAATACATCTGCAAGGGGCTAGTATGGGCGTTAAACTTAGGCGCAATATCTGGAGCTACGGGGGCTAAAATCACATCTACTTCTTTAAAAAGTTTGTTGTACTCAGCCTTGATAAAGGCGCGGGCTTGCTTTGCTTTTAAATAGTAGGCATCAAAATACCCGCTACTCAGTACAAAATTACCTAGCATAATGCGCCGTTTTACCTCTGCTCCAAAACCCTCGCTGCGGCTTTTAATATAGAGTTCTTTAAGGCTATGGGCTTGTGCACGCCTGCCATAGCGCACCCCATCAAAGCGCGCTAAATTAGAACTCGCCTCCGCTGTGCTTAAAACATAATAGGCGGCTATGGCGTATTTGCTATCTGTCATTTCTTGATGCAAGATTGTATGCCCCATTTGTTCTAGTAGATGTGCTGTATCAAAATAGGCGATGCGCACCTCTTCACTAGCCTTTTCTAAATAATGATTAAGTACCCCAATTTTTAAACGCCGCTCTTTATTGAGATTTTTAAAGGTTAAAGAGCTCTCTAATTTGGCACTTGTAGAATCATGTGGATCGTATCCACTAATGGCATCTAATAAAAGCGCGCAGTCTTCTACATTTTGGGTTAGGGGGCCTATTTGATCCAAACTAGAGCTATAAGCAATCAAACCATAGCGACTCACCCGCCCATAAGTGGGCTTAAGCCCTACACAGCCACAATAACTAGCCGGTTGGCGAATCGATCCACCTGTATCACTCCCTAAAGCAGCAATAGCTAATCCCCCCGCTACAGCACTCGCACAGCCCCCAGAACTCCCCCCAGCCACGCGAGTTAAATCTTTAGGGTTTTTCACAGGTCCATAAAAACTTGACTCGCTAGTACTGCCCATAGCAAACTCGTCCATATTACCCCGCCCAAAGGCACACATTCCATTTTGTTGCAAGTTTATAATAGCAGTAGCGCTATAAGGGGCTTTATAGCCTTGTAAAATCCGGCTAGCACATGTAATCTCAGAGCCCTCTACATTTATGTTATCTTTAATAAGAATGGGTACGCCTGATTTACTTGTCTCTGGTGGGCAGATGTAGGCATTAAGTTCTAAATTCTCTTGGACTTTCTGGCTAATTTCTTTTTTGAGTTGCTCTAAATCTGAGCCACCTAAAGACATGGCTTGTTTGAGACTTAGCATGTTTCTCCTTAGATTGTAAAAATTTTCTAATCTTAGCAAATCGCGATTAAAAGTTAGCCGGTTTTAAGGGCTAGAAAATATTGACTTGGGGTTATATTGTTTTTAAAGAAAGTTTATAAAGGCTGGTAGCCACTTGATAAAAGAAATGGGAGTAAAAACAAATCATAATAAAAATACAAAGACCCCTGAGGTAAACCCTCAAGGGTCAAAAGGAGGGGGAATGCAACATTACCCAGTTAAACTTAATCTAATATTAAAAATGCGCGTGGATTAGCCGTTTTAAACACTAATCACTAGCGCTAGAGCTTGCCAAGCTTTAGTTAAGCAAATTAAGACGCCTAAAGATTTTATGTGATAAGCGCCGGAGTGAGATTTAAAAGAAAAATTTTTGTAAAACTCAAATGAAGCGAGGCTATATCACTCCATTTTAAGAACTAAATGCGGGTAGGATTTTTATGGGTTAGTATGTTGGCCTTCAATAAAATTAACAATTCTTTCTATCTCCTCCTCAGCCACATAGGGGCCATGGAGGCGTATAGGTGCGTTGCTGCCTGGCTGGATTAAGAGCATATCGCCCTTACCTAAGAGATTTTGCGCGCCCTCTGTGTCTAAAATAACACGCGAATCGATCTTAGAACCCACTTTAAAGCTGATTTTACAGGGCAAATTGGTTTTAATAAGGCCGGTTAGAATATCTACACTGGGGCGTTGGGTGGCAATAATAAGGTGTAAACCGCTTGCTCTTCCCATTTGGGCGATACGAATAATGGGGGTTTCTACTTCCTTTCCGCCCACTAACATTAAATCTGCTAATTCATCAATGATAAATACAATAAAAGGGAGTTGCTGTTCTTTGTTTAGCTTTTTATTATAGGCATCAATGTTTTTAACGCGCTGCTCACTTAAAAGGGTATAACGCGCTTCCATTTCCTGCACCATTTCATTAAGAATACTAATAGCTTGCTGTGGATCTGTAATAATGGGGGCTTTTAGATGGGGGATATTAGCATACATGCTAAATTCTACCCGTTTTGGATCAATCATTAAAAATTGTAGCTCTTTTGGCGTGTTTTTATAAAGTAAAGAGATGATCATGGCATGCATGCCCACACTTTTACCACTGCCGGTACTCCCTGCGATAAGAAGATGGGGGAGGGTTTTTAAATCTAAAATATAGGGTTCTCCTAACGCATCTTTACCCAAAGCTAAACTTAAAGCTGGCCCTTGTTCAAAGGCCGGGCTTTCTAAAATCTCTCTTAAACTAATGGGTACACTCTTAGCATTGGCTATTTCAATGCCCATTGTATCTTTGCC
The DNA here is from genome assembly GCF_902196125.1 of Helicobacter suis. Lineage (GTDB taxonomy): Bacteria > Campylobacterota > Campylobacteria > Campylobacterales > Helicobacteraceae > Helicobacter > Helicobacter suis_B. The sequence continues at coordinate 15,874 of NZ_CABIKG010000018.1, read as the reverse complement.
CTTGATAGGGGCTTGTATACGGATAGACTGGGCGCATAAAGCCATAGCTAAATCATCTGCTAGGCTTAAAACCCGGCTCACTTTAACATGGCCAGCGGGGCGGAATTCAAAGGTGGTTACTAGAGGGCCTACATGGGTATTAACTATTTGGCCTTCAATTTTAAACATGCGCAATTTGGCTAAAAGATTTTGACTCTTTTCTTGAATCTGCATTTGTGGTTGTGGTGTTGTTAAAATGGGATTGAGTAAATCAGTGGGGGGTAATAAGGAGGGTTTAGAATTGGCTAACTTTGGCATAGATGGATTTTCTAAAGAGTGGCGTTGTTGGAGTAAATCTAGGTGTGCAGAAATATCTAAGGGGGGAGGATTAGAAGGAGGTTGATTGGAGGGGGTATTTTGCAGATTAATTAGGCGTACTTGGAGTGTATCCTCTTTGGGGGTTTCTGTATAGTGGCTAATCTTAACTTTAAAAGGCAGGTTTTCATTCTCAAAAAAATCTTTATGTAATGGGGGGCTTTTAGGGGAAGTTTTAACTTTAAATAGCGCATTAGCGGTGCTATTAATGGTTGTGATGGCTTCTTTAAGCTTAGCTGGGATAGAGCGATAAATTGCCTGTAAGTGTTTTAGAGCGCTAGTAAAACTTTGGGGGAAGAGATTAGAATAGGCATATATCAGAATTACTAAAGCCACAACCCATGCCCCTAAGGTCCCAATATAATCTAACATCGCCTCTAATAAAGCCATGCCAACCTCCCCCTTGTGTAGCAGTAAGGATTGGATAATTAGCAAGGCTAAAAACCCTAATAAGCTAGCCAAAAGAGATTGTAATGCCCTTAGACTTTTTTGGCGGATTAAAAAAGAAATATAGAGTAAATAAAACACATCTACATAGGCAATATATCCTAAATAATGGAAGTGTAAAGCGGCTATTAATTCTCCAATAGAGCCAAGTAACCCACTTGATCCAAAACAAGTAGCTAACAATAAAACCAGTAAGCCACTATAAAAACCTAGCCTAATATTTTTCCCTCTCATAAACCACACCACACATATCCATATAAGGACAGTATTCACAATTATCTTTACTAGGTCTTTTTTCAAAGGACATAGTAGAGGTGAAGTTTTTTAGTTGGTTTAGTAGTTGCTTTTGTTTAAAACCCACAACTTGTAAATCTTCCTCCAATAATTCACCTTTTTTAAGATCATAAAAATATACCCTAATGGGGGTGTTTTTTAAATTTAAAGAAGAAGCTAAAGCTAAATGATAAATACTTAGCTGGTAATCTTGGCTTTCCTCCATGTTTTCTAAAGTGTCTACTTTTAGTCCACTTTTATATTTATAATCCAAAATCGCATAACTGCCATCTTTTAGGTAATCGATGCGATCAACAAGCCCTCTAAATGTAAACCCAGCAATAGCTGCTTCAAATTTCTTTTCACAAGCCCACACTTCTTCAGATTGTAAAATCTCTTTTTCTTTTTCAAAAAACGCACCCATTTTATCCACCGCCACTTCAAACTCTAAGCGATCCAAAGCGCTTAGTTGTTCGTTCCGTGCTAGTTCTAGCAAATCAGAGGCTTTAACAGGGGTGTTTTTGTGTTCTTCATAATGCTTCTTTAAAAGATTATGTAAAAAAGTACCCATGTTAAATTTATCTTCAGAGGGAGGGGTTAAATTTTTGATATATTTAAGATAAAAACGGCGAGGGCAGGTTAAATAATCATTAAAACTAGTGGCGCTAAAGCTAAAGCCCTCTGACACTTTGCCTTTACACTCTTCCTCTAAATACTCGTGTTTGTTTTCAGGGGGAAAGAGAGTGAAGTTTACCGGGCTTATTGTGTTTAAATTCAGTTCTAAAAGCATTTTTGAATGAGTCGTTTTATCATCAATGTAGTAGGCAATGTCTACTTGTTTGGTGTTTTGCAAAATTTGGTAATAGTAATGTTTTTGTAGATTTTCACGATCTTTAAGGGTTGGGATATTAAGGTGTGCACGGGTTGTACTATTTAAAAATAAATCGTGATCGGCAATACAGGGGACTAAATTGTCTGTAAAATCTAATAACACCACCCGCTCAAAAGATAGCCCGCGGCATTCTAGTACATCTAAAACCCTAACCTTACCTCCAGAGACATCATCAATGCGTTGTTTTTTTAATTCTTGTAAATAGAGTTCTAAGAGATTAGCTAGGGAATAGTCTTTTAATAAAGATTGAATTGCCATGAGGTTGTTATAAAAATCTTGCTGGAAATCTTGGAGATGTTTAGGGGGGGTGGGATAAATCTTCTCCATTAATTCTTTACACACCCTATCAAACTCTTCTAAGGGGGAGGCATTTAAAGGGGGCGGGTTTGTTTGTAGGTTTTTAAGGGCTTGAAAATAGGCAAAATAAACCCATTGAACATCTTGGCCATGGGCAAGGTTGAGGTTATTTTTTATATCTAAAAGCTTAAGGTGGGCGATGATAGAAGAATCCGGAGTAATGATTGCTAGAGTGCTAGGATCTAACCCATCTTCTAACCATTCTTGTACCCTTAAAAGGGCTAAACCCACTTGTTCTAAACGGGTTTTAAAACAATAAACACGGATATTATCTACTTGTAAGTTTTGCTGTTGCTTTTTTACAATAGCTGGTTTACCTTGTAAAAAGGCTGATAAGTCTAGTTTATAGTAGTGATCTTCTTCTAGGTCTAATTTTAAAAAGCCTAAAAAATCTTTATTATAACAATCACAATTAACATGTAAAAATACAGGTACTAAAGAGGCCACTTTAAAAAGTAAGCGCTGTTCTTGCTTATTTAAAGAACCCTCCAAGTAAAACTCAATGCGTGTAAATTTTTCAAGTACAGTAGATATAAGGGTAGGCTCTATACGCAAAATTGGATCGTAGAAACGATGCTTTTCTAGCTGTTCTTTATAATGGGCTAAGATACGCTTTAACACCTCCAAATGGTTAGCATAATCGCCATAAATATCTTGGCTTTCAATCTGTTCTATATCCAGATCAAAAATAGCCAACTCATTAAAAAAATGCGCCACAAATGTACTGCTGTCTAAATAGCCTAAAAAACTCTTTTCAAACACTAAAAGGTGTTCTGCAGAATCGGGTAGATGTTGGGCGACTTCTTTAATGGCATGGGCTAAGAGTATTTGGCGTACACTTCTAGGGACTTTTAATAGCCCCTCTATAAAACTAATTTGGCTGTAAAATTCCTCTACACTCCAAACCACAGGTAAAAACCCATCTTGCTCTTTAGCATAAAAAGCGTTGCAGGCGCGCCTACTACTAAAGACATATAAAACCGGTTTTTCCTCTAACATTTAGCCTCCTGTAATAAATCTTTGGCTTTTTGAGCGATATTTTGCGGGGTAAAACCAAAATGTTCAAAGAGAAGTGAGCCGGGGGCAGATTTTCCAAAACTTTGCATATTAAGCAACGCATCTGCAAATCTAAACCACTCTAAACCCCTACTCGCCTCAATAGCAAGTACGCGCCCTACAAAAAGTAAATTTAGATATTCTTGATCTTGCTCTAAAAGTAAATCAAAACAGGGGACACTTACCACCTGTACAGCAATGCCCTGCTCTTCTAATAAGTGGGCGGCTTTTAAGCTAATTTGTACCTCACTCCCGCTACTTGCTAGGGTAATTTGAGCCTCATTGGGACTTTTGTATAAAACATACCCCCCTTTTTGTACATAATCAGAGGATACAGGGGGCATGATCTCTAAACTTTGGCGTGAGAGTACAAAAGCACAGCTAGATTTAAGCCCCAAAGCCACTTGCCAACATGCTACATTTTCATGGGCGTCCATAGGTCTAAACACATAAAAATTAGGTAAAGCCCTTAAATGGCTTAAATGTTCAATGGGCTGGTGGGTAGGGCCATCTTCGCCAACCCCGATACTATCATGGGTAAAAATATAAAAAATGGGTATCTGCATTAAAGCACTTAAACGCAAACTAGGGAGCAAATAATCGCTAAAGACAAAAAAGGTCGCACAAAAGGGTACAAATAAACCATAGTTAGCGATTCCATTACTAATAGCTGCCATAGCATGTTCTCTAATACCAAAGTGTAAATTGCGCCCAACATGGGAGGGTGTGTAATCTTTTTCTTGATAAAGTGTGGTGTTAGTAGAGGGGGCTAAATCTGCACTCCCTCCTAAAAATCCTTGATAAGCTTGGCTAATGGCATTTAAAATTTGCCCATTACTTGCACGCGTAGCAAGGCTTTCTCCTGTTTTAAAATGAGGGTAGATCACTTGGCTAAAATCTTTAGCTTGCAAATGGGTAATTTTATCTTGAATAGCCGGTGTGATTTGTTGCTCCCAAAGATTTTGCAAAACCTCGCCTCTTTGCATGTTAAAGTGCAGAGCAACTTCTTTAGGGATATAAAAAGGTTCAAGAGGCCACCCACAGGCTTTTTTAGAACTCTCAAGTGTTTTTAAGCCTAAAGGCGCGCCATGTACTTTAGCACTCCCCTCTACCCCTAAAGCCCCCTTACCAATTGTGGTTTTAGCAATAATAAGCACGGGTTTAGTGCAAGTTTTAGCAAGTAAAATTGTTCTATCTATCTCTAAAAAATCATGCCCATCACAGCTAAGTACCTCCCAGCCTTGTGCTTTAAAGCGCATAGCAATATCCTCACTAAAGGCTAGATTGGCTTCTCCTTCAATGGTGATAGAATTACTATCATAAATTACAATTAAATTATTAAGCCCTAAATGTCCGGCAAAAGAGGCGCTCTCATAACTAATCCCCTCTTGTAAATCCCCATCACCACACAGACAATAAACTTTATGAGAAATAATCTCCCCTAAAAAATCCTTAGCAAGAGTGCTAGCAAGAGCAAAACCCACCGCATTAGCAAAACCTTGCCCTAGTGGGCCTGTTGTGATTTCAATTCCTTGAGTGTGCCCAAATTCTAAATGTCCGGGAGTTTTAGAATCAAGTTGTCTAAAGGCTTTTAAATCCTCTAAACTAATCTCAAAGCCCCAGAGGTGCAAAAGCGCATACACTAAAGAACTCGCATGCCCGCCACTAAAGACAAGTCGATCGCGATTAAGCCATTGTGCATGTTTAGGGTTTAAATTAACATGCAAGCCTAACACCACCGCCACATCGGCTAAACCTAGCGCTACACCCGGGTGGCCGCTATTTGCCTTTTCTACCATGTCTGCACACAAAAAGCGCAGGGTAGTGGCCATTTTTTGTAAAGTGGGTAAATCCTCTTGGCTAAGAGGGAGTTTAGAAAAGTGCATGGCAAACCTTTAGTGGAGAATGGGGCTATTCTAACAAATTGCTCTTGTCTATGCCTTTAAGATGTGTTTTGCCTCTTGTAAGTCTAAACTAATTTGGTGTTTGAGGCTATTTAAATTGTCAAATAAAGCATTATCCCGGATTTTTTGTACAAAAAAAACACGCATGGAGGGGGGTGGAGTAGAAAAAGAGGTGTTTAAAACATGGGTTTCAAGCGCTATTTTTCCATCAGTACTCAATCGATTCCCTAAAAAGCTCACGCTAGGTAAATAATTTTCAAGAAAGCTTACATGGGTTGCATACACCCCAAAACTAGGTAATAACATTTCAGGATTAATTGCCATATTAAGGGTTGGGTAGAGTTTTTGACTGCCAAGACCCTGCCCAGAGATAATAGGCCCCTCTAGCATAAAAGGGTGTCCTAAAAATTGGCAAGCTAGAGACATATCCCCTTTTTTAATGCATTCTTTGATGTGATAAGCATGTAAAGAAATGCCCTTAATTTTGATCTCAGGGATTATCTCTAGGGCAATTTTAGGGTTTAATAAAGCCCTTAATGTATCAATGCTACCCAGACGGTTATACCCAAATCTAAAATCATAGCCCACCACGATTTTTTGTAGGCGCAAGAATTTAGACTCAATAAGACGGATAAATTCTAAAGGTTTTAATAAAAAAGCCTCTTCTAGGGCTAAAAAATACACCTGATCTACCCATTTTTTTAATAAGTGTTGGCGGTAATTAAGAGAGCTAAGGGCTTCTTTGAGATTTGTTTTATCCACCACTAATACCGCACTTTGAGGGCCAAGGGCCTGTAATAAATGCTGGTGTGCGACATGCACGCCGTCAAATTTGCCAATGCTTAGGCTTAAAGTAGTTGTATCGCTTAAAAGAGATAAGAAATTTTGCATGGATTTCACCAGTATTTTGTCGTTTTTTCAAATATAGTTTAAAATATAGTTAATTTGGTTAAAAACCATTGATAAGGGGTGAAATGATAGCAGAAAAAAAGCCTGCTGATGCATTTTTAAAGGATAAGACGATTTTAATCACGGGAGGTACGGGGAGTTTTGGCAAACAATGTACCCAAGTTTTATTAGAACAGCACAAACCCAAAAAGGTTATTATTTATAGCCGTGATGAACTCAAACAATATGAGATGGCTAAAACCTACAATGATTCAAGAATGCGCTTTTTTATCGGAGATGTACGCGATAAGGATCGCCTTAAAAGCGCTTTACAAGGCGTAGATGTGTGTATCCATGCCGCCGCGCTTAAACAAGTCCCTACAGCTGAGTACAACCCGCTAGAGTGCATTAAAACTAATATTTTAGGGGCTAGTGCGCTAATTGAGGGCTGTTTGTCTGCACAGGTAGAACAAGTCATTGCTTTAAGCACAGATAAGGCAAGTAACCCGATTAATCTTTATGGCGCAACCAAATTGTGTAGCGATAAACTTTTTACAAGTGCTAATAACATGAAAGGCAGCGCGCGGACTAAATTTAGCGTGGTGCGCTATGGAAATGTAGTGGGGAGTCGGGGTAGTGTAGTCCCTCTTTTTAGAGAGTTAGTCAAATTAGGTGCAACACAAATTCCTATTACAGATACGCGCATGACGCGCTTTTGGATCACTTTAAAAAAGGGCGTGGCTTTTGTACTTAAAAGTTTAGAACGCATGCATGGGGGCGAAATCTTTGTGCCTAAAATCCCGAGTATGAATATTGTAGATTTAGCTAAGGCTTTAGCCCCACGCATTCCAATACAAATTGTTGGGATTAGACCGGGGGAGAAATTACATGAAGTGATGATTAGCGCAGATGATAGGGCTTTAGAATTTGAGGATTTTTATATCCTAGAGCCCACGATTACTTTTCAAACACCTATTAATTACACAAAAACCCTTTTAGGGGAACAAGGTTTACCCACCCCCGAAGGATTTAGCTACAATAGCAAAGATAACCCTTGGTATCTCACAGAAAAAGAGCTTTTAGAGATGGTACATGCTCTCTAGTCTAACTAATAGCACACTTTTACAGGGTAAAAATATCTTACTTTTAGTGAGTGGGTCTATTGCTGTTTATAAGGCTTTAGATTTGGTGCGCATTTTTGTAAAAATGGGGGCTAATGTACGGGTTGTGATGAGTGCGGGGGCTTGTAAATTTGTAACCCCGCTTAGTTTTGAGGCCTTAAGCCATTTTAGTGTACTAACCGATCAAAATGAACGGTGGAATATGCAAGAGCAGGCCGCTAATCATATCACTTATGCCAAAGCAGATTTAGTACTCTTAGCACCAGCTAGTGCAAACACCCTTGCTAAACTTGCCAATGGATTAGCAGATAATGTACTTACAGCGACTTTTCTAGCTAGCCATGCCCCTAAAATCATCGCCCCAGCCATGAATACACAGATGTTAGAAGCACCCGCCACACAGCAAAACCTAGAGCGGTTAAAATCTTGGGGTTATACAATAGTAGAACCAAAAAGCGATCTGTTAGCTTGTAATACAACTGGTAAAGGGGCATTAGCAGAAGCCATAGAGATAATAGGGGCTAGTGTTAGGGCTTTATATCTTGATTCTTTTTGGCAAGGTAAAAGAGTAGTGGTTACCGGTGGGGGGAGTGTAGAGGCTATTGATTCTGTGCGCTGTATTTCTAATATTTCTAGCGGTTTACAGGCAAGTTCTCTAGCTTTAGCCCTCTGGCTTAAGGGTGCACAGGTGGTTTTTATCTCTAGTACTTCTGCTTTATTGCCAAAGGAAATTACAAACATTCAGGTTAAAAGCGCACAGGATTATTTAAAAGCCCTTAAACTTGAGCAAAATTTTTATAACCCTCCCTTTTTATTCATGCTAGCTGCTATTAGTGATTATAAAAGTGCGCATGTTTATACCGGTAAATTAAAAAAGCAAGATTTAGGATTCACTTGGAATTTAAAATGTGTGCAAAATCCGGATATTTTAAAAAGTTTAGAGGGGTTTTATAAAATTGGTTTTAAGGCTGAGCAATCTATACAGGCCTTAGAAAATGCTAAAAAACTTTTAGAGCCTATAGATTTGGGGGGTAAGGGTTGTAAAGTTGTGTGTTTAAATTCCACTCAGGCATTAGGCGCAACTGATAATCAAATGGTTTTATTAAGCCAAGTAGCAAGCCAGATCACTAAACGATTGAGTAAATTTGATCTAAGTTTTGAGATTTTAGACTTTGTACGGGATACTTATAATCCATGTTAAATCCTATTAGTGCTTTACAAAATCTTTCGCTACTCCAAGAACTTTTAAAAGACACACAAAACACCCATAATTTTAACGCCACTTTGCCGCTTTTATTAAAAGTCTTAGAAAAAAAGGGGGATCATAAGTATTTATTACAACTTGGTAATCAAATTTTAGAAACCAAGAGCCAAAAAGAATTAATGCTAGGAAAAACTTATTGGGCTTTGATGCATAAAAGTTCAGTAGGGGCGACCATGCTTTCAAATCTTATAGCCCAACCTCCCATTAGCGAACAACTCAAAGACGCGCCGCTTAAATTTGAATTAAAAGATTTGCCTAAACTGCTAAGCCAAGAGCATTTTCAAGATTATAAAGAAACCTTAATCCATCATTTTGCCCACGCCCACACCCGCCAAGATTTTTTAATGTTGGGTAATCTTTTACTCTCTTTACACCACCAAGTGGCTAGCTTTATTATTCAAGATGGCCACCAAGAGGCTTTTGTACAATTCAAGGCTAAAAAAGAGCAAGAACGGTTAGAGTTTTATGCCCTATACCCCCATTTAGGGCCTTTAGAGGGGGTGGTTTACAAACAAGAGGGGGGAGTTTGTTTATCCTTAGGGGTTTCTTATGAAAGTGTAGCGCAACATCTTAAGAATAATCAAGATCAACTTAAAGGCTTTGAGCAAATCCAGATTTTTGTAACAAAACCCCCCCAACCGCTTTTTAATTTTGAGCAAAGTTTACTAGATACTAGGGGTTAATTAGGAAAACCATAAGCATTAAGCGGTGTACTAGATTTTAGGGGGAGGTGTTTATTTAAGAGATTAGCTTGCATGGCCATAGTCTCATTTAAAAAAGCCAAATGGCGGGTTAATTCTAAAAGTAAGCGCAATTGTAGCCCCTGTGCTTGTTGGTTATAATTTGCATAGGCTAGGGCTTTAGCATTGGGATTTTTTGCTTGTTTTAAATCTGAGGCTAAATGAGAATTAAGGGCTTTGATCTGTTCTTCTAAATGGGTGTTAGAAAAATTCTCTTGTAATTGTTCTAGGCGTTTATCAAGAGGAATCAAAGGCATTTGTTTAGAGTCTGGATAAAAAACTTTAGCTTGGATTTGTTTATAGTGTTTAAAATCCCCCTTTAATAATGCCTCTTGCATGTCTTTAAGATTTTCTTGATACTTCTCTTTAGCCTCACTAGCTTGTACGCGTTCACAAAGCAACATACTTAGAGGTTTAGGCGCTAAAGGGGGGTTGTGGTGTTTAAGAGTTTCTAAAATTTGTTTGGCTTGTGGGTGATCTTGGGTGAGTGTAGCGGTGTTAAAATCTAGCCAAGGACAAGCTTTTTGTAGGCGGGCTAATTGGATAGTTTGGAATTTTAAATAATCTTGCATACGCCTTTGTAAATCTTTTTCTTGAATCTGAGCCGTTTTAAGTTCTTGTTCTAAATAGGTTTGCATGGGCTCTAATGGGGCAATAGAGGCTTGCATGAATTCTTGAGTCTGTGTTAGAGTGTCTTTGATTTGTTCTAAAGTATTGGCTTGGCTTTTAGCCCGGTCTAATAATTGCTGGAATAAGCGCAAATTCTCTTGTAACTTAGCAATCATAGTACTTTCATTGGCATTAGAAGTCGCTAGCTTAGCATTAGCTTGTGTATCCAAAGTGATCATGGCTGCAGCTTGTAATAAACCTATAAAACAGATAAGCCAAAATTTCAGATAAAATCCTCTAAAAGCGCGCCTAAATAAATACCTTGAATAGAGGTGTGGCACTTTTCTTTAATTTTAGCCGCTCCATTGACAAGCACATCGCTTTTAATCCCATGTGAAATAGAAATTTTAGCCTCTAAAAAGGCACTTAAACGATCGCAAAATTTTAAAAGACTCCCACACATGCTTTTATACTGATCTTGGTTATATTCTTGCCACAATAAAGCATCAGTTACAAAGATCACCTCTTTAGTCTCTGGGTGGATATAGCGATCTTTAAATTCATCTTGGGTAAAGTAGAGTAAATCTTGCTTAAAATCAGGGCTGACATATTGTAAAATATTTTCCTGCATAGCGCGCGCCTCTAAAGATTTTAAATACATATCCAAACCTAGTACGCCATGTTTAATTGGAGAGATAATATCACGCGTCAAGACTTCGGGTAAATCATGGAAAAGCCCACCTAAAAAGTGATTGATACGCATTTGCACACAAGCTTTTAGATCAAAACTAAGTAAAAAGGCACATAAAGCCACAAATAGCGCATGGCCTAAAACACTGGTTTGTGGGACTCTTGGGGTTTGACTCCAACGCTTTTGGAATCGTAATTGCCCAAACATAGAAGCTAGCAATTTGAAATGGGGTATATCTAATAGGTGTGCATGCTGGGATAGTGCATCGTTTAGATTTTTTTGAATATCTTTAACCCCATAACCATGCGGATAGAAATTTGCAATAAAATCAAATTCCCAAGCAGAAACATAGTCATGGGCGGCTTTTAATAGTTGGTGTTCTATATCTGTGGGGGGTTTACAAAAATAGCCATGCATGTGCTCAAAAAAAGCATATCCGCTTACCTCATCTTTTAGCACGCCCCAGACATAATCAGCAAAAGCCTCCCGGTGTTTTTTGAGTAATTCGTGATAAATGGGGGGTTTAATATCTGTTAACACCACGCGGCTTAAAAACTCAAAACAAAAATAACGCAATAATTTATCCCAATTAATGCCTACATGGTGATTAGCTAATAAAACCACCACCATCGCCTTATGCGCTTGTTTGTCTAATTCGCTAAATTCAATCGGGCAGGCTTGATCGTTCCAACGCCTAATAGAAGCCGCCACAAACAAACGGCGCAACAACGCGCTTTGTAAGTGGGGTTTTTTCTCTATCATAAATATTTAGGAACAGACTCTTTTAAAAGCGTTTCTAATTTAGAATCGGCTGTAGGCTCGCCAATGGCACTAAACTTCCACTCGCCATTATGTTTATAGAGTTTGCCTAAAATCATAGCCTCCTTACCTGCAAAGGCGACATCTTTAGCCACATTGTAAGAAGCAAAGATAGTTTGTACTCTCTCTGGTGTGCCCTCATAGAGCCTAATACTAGCAAAGGGGATTTTATCAAAATCAATATGGGTATAGGAGTTGAGTACAAAGACTAATTGCTCGATGGCTGGATCTAGACTATCTAAAGCAAGGCTAATAATCTCATTATCCAAGCCATCATCGCCTCCCACATCACCTATGCGATCATCTCCGCTATGCTTGATCCCACTGCTTGCATTTTTACCAAAATACACACAATCTACTAGGCGCTTATTTTTATCAAATAAACCCACGCTCAAATCTAAATCTACCGCTTCGGTCTTGGTATTACCAAAAAAACCCTTCTTACTAATAGCTCCCCAATTAGCCCCCACACAAAAGGATTTAAGGGCATTACCATCTTCTTTTTTAAGAGAAATTTTTTGCCCCTTAACTAGACTAACCATGAAAGCCCCCTAAATATTTACACCAAATTGTTTACAAAAACCCGCTAAGCCCTCTTTAAACCCTGTACCCACAGCGGCAAATTTCCATTCATTATTATCTCTATAAAGCCGCCCAAACATTAAAGCGGTTTCAATAGAAAAATCCTCTTCTAAGTCGTAACGCAAAATTTCTTTCCCATCGCTTTCATCTACAACGCGTACAAAGGCATTTCTAACCATGCCAAAATTTTGTTTACGCTCATTAGCTTCATGGATAGTAACTACAATATTAATTTCTTTAACATCAGTAGAGACTTTAGATAAATCAATTTTAATACTCTCATCATCGCCCTCACCGGCTCCAGTGCGATTATCCCCGGTGTGTACTACAGATCCATCTTTGCTTGTAAGGTTGTTATAAAACACAAAATTAGAATCATCGCTAACTTTGCCTGAAGCATTTGTTAAAAATGCAGAAGCGTCTAAATCAAACTCGCGCCCTGTATCGCTTGCATTCACATCCCAGCCCAGCCCCACAACAATTTTAGACAATCCGGGTTTTTCCTTACTCAAAGATAGCCTTCCGCCTTTAACTAAACTAACTGACATAAGTCTCCTTTATTTGATTAAATAAGCCCCCATTCTAACAGAAAAACAGACATTTTAGACTAAGTTAGTCTTTTAAAGCACTAAATCGTATTTAATAGAAGTCATAAGATAGCTACGATCTTGGGTGGTGGGGGCAAATTTAGGGTTAAAGGCTTCAAAATAGGCCACTTTATAACCTCTATGCATGCTTACTTGGTAGCCATTGATTCGTAACATCAAGTGGATATGTTTACCTAAATTGTACTCACATGTCAGACCTAGACTTTGTGCTTGTGCGCGCGGGGCAAAGGTGAGTTTGCCTAGTAAATACCAAGAGAAATGTTTAAATGCCCCACCCACACGGGCATGCAAGGTAATAGCATTGGCATCATAAAGATTGGTATAAGCATCTTCATAGGGGGTATCATCTGTGGTATCAAAAGAAACAGGCGAACCATTCCAGCCTAACTGGGCATTAGCATTGCCAAAATTCTTATATACCCCATAACCAAAATAGTAATCTTTGTAATAAAGCCTTTGGCGTACTAAAAGAGTAGCCGTATCCCGGCCTATTAAATTGCCCCGATAATAGGTTTTGGCTAGAGTAGCGCTATAAATGGGAAACCAAGCATAAATATCGGTTTGAATCTTCCACTGACCCGGATTAAAGGTTGCGCTTGCTTGTAAGCCGGGGGCGTTAAAATTTTTAGGATAAAACCAAAAGAAGGGTTTGATCGTGTAGTGCTTGGTTGCATAAACTAAAGAGATGGCATGCATACCATAATTGACACGGCGGCCGCTACTAAACTCATAACTCACAGGGGCGTAAAAATCCCGGATAAATTGGACATTGGCTAAACCTCTGCCATAGGTACTAAACCATGTAAGCTTGAAATTGCCCAGATGTAAAAAGAGCGTAAAGCCTTGATTATAACCACGCAAAAACAAAGCCTCAGAACTGATATAACGGCCTAACTTGATTCCAAAAATATCTTTGTAGGTGTAATTTAAATAGGCATTATATAAAATATAATTTTTAGCATGCGATTCATCTTCTGAGCGTACAGATTTCCAAGGCGCATTCATTAAATACCCTTCCCAGCGCCCCATATAATACCAGTTAGCCGGCTGCAAACCTGAATTAGGCGCGCTTTGATCTATTAAAGCCCTAGTTGAATCATAGGCTAATCCCCCCACTTCTCCACCAAGCCCTACACTTAGTTTATGTGCACTAACAGATTTTGGTAATAAATTAGCATCTACTTGTAGCGCCCCAATGGTGGTTACATAGCTACCAGTTGGATAAAGCCCTTTATCTGAATTGATGGGGGCGTTATTAAAACCAATGCGTGAGAATGAGCCGACATTGCCTGAAAAGTGATAATCAAAGGCATATAAATCCATAAACCCAAGTAAACTTCCAAGAATTGCGCGCGCAATATAAAAGTGCAAAGAGTGATGCATGGGTTATCCTTATTTTTTGATAAATTTTGTAAAACCTCCAAATTGATAACTAATAGAGGTCATAAGATAGCTACGATCTTGAATCGTAGGGGCAAATTTGAAATTAGGGGCTCTAGAATAGCCCACCTTATACCCGCGGTGTGTGAACACTTCATAATAATTAAGCCGTAGCATTGCGCGGATATTTTTAGTTACATTATAAAAACAGGTTAAGCCCAAAGCTTGCTCATTAGCCTTAGGCGAATAAGTAAGCCTGCCTAGTATTTCCCAAGAAAGCTTTTTATAAACAGCTCCCCCCCGCGCTACTAGAGTGAGTGCATTAGCATTATAAAGATTATCTAAACGGGCATCATAGGGGGTATTGTCCTTTGTATCGTAGTTAATAGGTGTACCAAAACGGGCAAACATCGCGTTTGAATTACCAAAATTCTTATAAACACTCCAACCAAAATGGTACTTATGGATCAAAAAATTTTGCTGGAATAAAAGAGAGGCTGTAAAATGTTGAATCGAACTACTGCGCCAGTAAGTAAAGGCTAAATCTTTGGCATAAATTGGAAACCAAAAGTAAAAGTGATTTTCTATACGCCAAGTTTTTAAACTCTGCTTAGTATCATAAGAAATTTGCCCCCCCGGGGCGCTATAATTTTTAGGATAAAACCATAAGAAAGTTTTAATATCCCAAGATTTATTTTTCCAAGAGAGATTGATCGCGTGCATGCCATAATTAAAACGCTTTCCATTGGCAAACTTATACTGCACAGGCGCATAAAAATCGCGGATATATTGCAAAGTAGAACGGCCCCGTCCATAACTACTAAACCAATCCAAACGCCAGCCCTTTTTTTGTACAAAGCATTCAAACCCTTGATTATGATCGCTTAAAAAGAGTGCATGGCTATGATAACGCCCCAGAGTACAACCCGCTATATCTTTGTAGGCATAACTGATATAGGCATTATAGATAATGTAATTATGAGCATATAGGCTATTGCCATAGTTAGACTTAGCCCATGGCGCATTTAATAAATAGCCCTGCCAACGCCCAATATAATACCAGCCAGCGGGTTGGTATCCGGCATTAGGATCGCTTTGATCAATGAGGGTTTTTGTTGAATCAAAGGCTAAAGCGCCTAGTTCTCCTCCAATGCCTGCTTTTAGTTTATGCCCACTTACAGATTTAGGCAATAAATTAAGATCAATTTGTAACATTCCTACGGTGGTAACATAACTCCCTGTTGGGTAGATTCCCTTATTTGAATTGATGGCTGAGTTGTTAAACCCCACGCGTGAAAACGAGCCAACACGGCCACTAATTTTATAATCAAAAGCAGATAAGCAAGAAAAAGAAAGCAAGGGTATCCAAAGATTTTTAAACTTCAAAACCAGCCTTGCAAAAGTTAAGATGAGAAATTTTATGACCTTGCAATTTTAGCAAAAAATCCTAGCAAAAATAGAAAAAACATCATTACGCGTTTTTGTGTGTGTGGGCTTAAACTTATTAAATAAAAAGCGCCTTGAACGAATCTTTAAATATAATTTAATTTAATCAATTGCACTGTAAAGTCCCTAGCTTTAGCTAGGGGGAGTATGTTCCCTACTAAAAAATATTCCTGAAAGTGGGGCACTCAAGCCGGAGGCTTTCAAAAAGATAATTATAAATTCTTAGCTAACTTTTTTAAATACGATAGCTTAGGTATTGTGGGCGCACAAGTAGCGGGCATGGCCGATCTGATCATTGATCATTATAACGCGATGGTATTTGGTTTGTTTAACACTAATTCACATTGTTATGACGGAGTAGATTTTTTCCATGAACAACACCCAATTAGCACTAACAAAACCGCAAGTAATAAAGGTAGCCACAACTTAGATCAACAAGGTTT
>NZ_CABIKG010000017.1 GCF_902196125.1 Helicobacter suis | reverse complement strand
TAGCCGCAGTGGAATAGAAAGACTTGAACATGCCCCCTAAATCATCAAGGTTAAACTTAGTAGCTAATTGGATACGATCTAATTCTTTGTAGGTGTTAGCCGCCTCTTGAGTAGAGAGTTTCCACTTATCTAACATGCCTAAATTATTACCATAGAACCACCTACAATCACACCTCCAGCGCTCATGCCTATCTTTTGCATCATCTCAGTAATAGCCCCCACGCCTCCGCTTGTACCAAAAATATTATTAATGAAATCTGGGATGCGTTTGACAAGATAGAAGCAAATCATAGAAGCCAAGATGATGATAATAAAGTAGCCGATAATGTCTAAGAATCCTCCCATATCTTTATTCTGCTGTTGGAGCAATTGCTTAGCTCCGCCAAACACTCCAGCCTCTAACTCATTTCTTGTAGGAATCCTTATAGTGATGAAGTCTAAAACCTGCAAATTGAAAAATGCCACCAAAGTCATACAAGGCTGGTAAAAAGTCAGAGATATTAATTTTTTCAAATAGCTAAACAACATTCCCTTTGTTTGAGGGAATAGGGCTAGAGGCAAGACCACAATGCCTAAAGCTAGCCAAATAGCCATTTCCACAGAGACTAGTAACACAATGATAAGCACCAGTCCTAAAAACAAGATTTGTGCTACAACTAATAACAAAAATACAATTAGTTGTGGAAAAACTTGAAAAAATAGCTTGAAACCTAAATTATGAAATACAGAATTATAAAGATGGGTGATAGTGTAGTAGGTAGTATCTACTAATGTGCCTAAAGACTTGTCTAAGGGCATAGATAATTCATGTCTTTTAAGTGCTGTGATGTTTTTGTTAATAGCAAGACTAATGACATCACTTAGGGCGTTAGCAGGTGTAGTAATAACCTCTCTTATCTTTGCCATAAATTCTATAGGTTGCCCTATAGCCCAATTCAACACCCCCATGAACACAAAGAAAACTAATACACCCATCAAGGTTTTTAGTTGGAAAATATCGCCCTCTTTAAGTCGCCGATATGCCCACCACATAAACAAAAAGGAGATGATAATGTTCAAACTCAGTTGGACATGGAAAAAGTCTGTCATAGATTTTGCTAAATCGCCTGTTAGCTTTTGTGAAGGTGAAACAAAAAAAGACAGAATAGTATCGTATATGCTTAAGTTCTTATTTATACTATTTTCCACTAGGTCTCTTTTTATTCTTGAAATTTGATTCTACCTGTGTGCGTGCCTTTTCTAATCTGTTTGTAGTGCTGGTATTAAAATCCTTGATTGTAGCAATATTCTCTAATTTCTCTAAAATCTCTCTTTTGCTCTGAGTATAGACATAGGGGCTTTCTAACTGCTCAAGCCCCCTAGATACATACCCATACACACTATTAGCATTGGTATTTGTTTCCCCTATAATCTGGCTTAATCTGAGATCATCGTTGCAATCTTTGCTAAAGGGGGTGTAGATTTCTGGTAATTGATTAGTAAGATTGAATAGTATCTCCTCTAACACCTGTGTATAGCGTTGCCCCTGTGCATCATTATCGCAAGCTAAAATGATATTGATAGATAAGTCAGGGGGATTAACTACACTAGGAGGGCTTAGCACTTGGGGGATTTTCTCTGTAAAGAGATTTTGTAAGACTTGTTGTTTAAAATTCTTGATGTCTAATATCCTACCCTGAACAAGCACAGGTTTTGCATTTTCTGGGCTTTTATAATATGCCCTACCTTTATCTACTAGGACTTTCTTGTCTATGTAGGCATATAATCCTAAAGTTTTAGCCACCAATCTATTTAATTCCACAAAGCTTTTTGCATCTAAACAGCCTAAAGGCTGCGCTGTGGGGATGAGGATACGATACCTATCAGCGATGTGCCCGTTCTTTTCTACTTGATGACTCTTAGAGGGCATCACCAAGCTCTCAATACCTTGTTTTTCTAACAAATCTTGCGCTTGTTTAAGAGGGAGTTGGGGGCTATCTTTATCATTATCAATATCATAGATTAAGAGATTAGTAAAACTCTTAGCATTAGAGGCGTTGCGATAACCTTTCTCAAACACTGCACTAGAATAAGGAGAAGATTTTATAGCTTGTGCTAACTCTGCTAGAGTATTCACACTTTGTTCTTGCCAACCTTGCACAGGCATATCTTTAGGATTGTACTTGTCTGTGTATTTGGGTCTTGAAAAAGCAATTTTAAAAGTCTTGCTGCTAAGTTGTATGTCTTTAGGCTTTTTTGCTTGCTCTTTTTCATAACGCTTCCACTCCTTATAAGCTTGCAAATCCTGTATGTATTGCTGGTATGTTTGGCTTTTATCTTGTTTTATATCCTTGAAAAGCTGTTTAAAAAAAGCCTCTATCTTTTCTAAGGCAAATTGCCCTGCACTGCCTAATAGTAGAGTTGTATCAGGGTTCAAACCTTTCATCTGCAAATAAGCCATGCTATCTAAAATGCTCTCTGTAATAACAATGGCTTTAACAGCTCTCAACCCCCCACTAGGCACAAGCATTTGCACGCCCTTAGAGCCTTCACAAAGCTCTTTTAAGGGCTTGTCTCTAGGTGAGCCATCTGTATGGGTGTTAAGTGGTTGGTTTAGGCGTTTGCTAATGGCACTTAATATAAGTTTTTGATTTTCACAAAGATAATTAGGCACACACAGATTGCTATATTTATCAGCTCTCAAAGAGTGCTGGTAGCTTTTAAAGAGCGTGCCTTGAATGCCTCTATCTCTTAGGAGTTGGCTTTTTTCTAAGTCATAGAGTGGCAAAGATTGAAAATCTTTTTTAAGACTCTTTTGTTCCTGTTGGTTAGTTTGAGAAGTTATAGGGTTTTTGGGCCTGTAGTGTGCATCTCCCTTAATCAAATCCTCTAATCTCAAGCCACGCTTTTGGCAAAAGTTAATGATATTGCCCTTATCACTTCTATCCTCTGTATTGAAGTAGTGATAACTCCCAGCGCTGTTTTTGATGATAAGCCTGCCTTTTTCATTAGGGTGTTTGAGCACGGGGTAGTTTAGGCTGCTTTTTTCTTTGTCTAAGATATAGCCATAATCTAGCAAGATGCTATCTAAGGGTAGATAGATAACATCTTTGGTATAAGCCATTAACGCCTTCTACCTTTAGGTTTTGCTGGAGCATCTAGTCAAGGTTCAGGAGCGAGTCTATTGTTTGCAACTAGTTGGGCTTGATTATTAATCTGTGCCTGCTGCTCTACTTGTGCATCTTGTGTTTGTTTAAGCCATGGTTCATCTGGGAGTGGTGTGCTGTTTGGAGTAATGGAGATTGGTTGTACTTGGTTGTTAGTTTGTACTTGGTTAAGCTCACTGGGCAGTGGCTGTGTGCTATTTTGGCTCTGGGTGCTCTCTCTTATTTGAGTGGCTTCTTGCTGGCTAGTTTCTCTGCTTTTTTGCATTTTGTCCAAATATTGATTCATCACACCAGCAACCTTGCAATCCATAGGCTCTAAGCTTGCTTGGCATTGTTGCACATAATTTTGAATGGCACTGTGGTGTTCTTGCTCTAAAGGATGTCCTAGTAGTGCTTTGACACTTAGCTGTAGACCCCTATCTTGCATATGCTTGTTGCCATGGGCTTGCTCTAAAACATCATTAATGAGATTAAGATGTTCTTGAGTTAGCTTGCTAGGCTGTTTTTGTGAGAGTACCAATAAGACTTTGAGCTCATCCTCTGTCATATGGTTCTTTGCATAGTTTAAAAAACTCTCTTTAAAATCTAACTTGGTCTTAATACGCTTTTGTTGCACATCTAGTTCTACCTGCTTAAAATAATCATGGAGCTTGGCGTATTTGTTCTCTATTTCTGTGGCTTGTGGTGGAGTCTGTTTGGACTCTAAAGTTTCTGATGTGTTGTTGCTTACCTCTAAGCCTTGCTCTGACTTGTTCAACTGCTCAGACTGGCTTAATGCTCTTAAGTTATTCTCTTGGCTTTGCTCTACTAAGTTTTTAGTTTCAGATGTTCCTAACTCTTGCTCATTGGGGTGTTTTGTTAGGACTTCTTGGATTTCATCTTTGAAAATTAAAATGCTTTGTAGGAGCTCTTGTTCCTCTAAGCTCTCTGGGGGTTGTGGGACTTTGAGCTGTGCAATCTCTTGAGCCATCTTATGGATTATTTGTTGTTGCTCTTGGAGTTCTTGGAACAATGGCTTTAATTGTTGAGTCTCTTGTTGCTCTATCTGTGTAGCGCTCTCTAGCTCTATCTGGGCTTGCTCTAAAGTACTGTCTAAAGTGTGTTGCATCTCTTCTTTAAGGGTGTTTATATAATCGCTGATAACTAAGATATCTTGCTGATCTGCTAGGTTAGCACTCACCGCCTGCATTTCTTGTCGCAAGATTTCAAAAAAATGTTCTGAATCATTGGGCTTGGAGTGGTGTATTTCTTGCAAAAAGGCGCGCATAAAAGCCTCCCTCCCATCACTGCGCCAAGAGCGCCACGCTTTTAAAAAGCCATTGAGAAAATTATCCAATTTCACCCTCGCTTTCTATGAGGTGTAATTGGGGTGTGGTGTGTTAATGCTTGCACTTCTCTTAAAAATGTGGCTTCTCTCCGGTAAGTTTGGATAAAAAAATCCAAATAATTTTGATAATCCCCTCTCTCGTAATAAACAATCAAAGCTTCTCTATATTGCTTATAAAGCGTTGGATCATCATCTATAAGCACCAATGGCATTTGATTGTCATTTTTAAGAGATAAAAATTGCATACACCTTGCTGTGCGTTTGTTGCAATCCTCAAAATATTGCAAATAGCATAGGTTATTGTGCAAATAAATAGCCCGCTCAAAGGGGTGATCAAGGCTAGCGTATTGTTTGAATAGGTGTTTCATCTCTGTATGGAGTCTATCTTTATAGGCAAGGGGTAGGTAAGAAGTGCCTGTAATACCGGTAATATTGTGGTTGCGCATCACCCCACAATTGTTAGCAGAAACTAGCTCCTGAGACAAAATAGCATGCAGGTTTTGGCAAGTTTGCAAACTGATGGGTAAATCCTCTTGGAACATCATATCAAAAGCATTTCTTAAATTTAAAATCATTTTAGCATCGCTATATTTCTTACCCCCAGCAGTTAGCCCCTCTTCTAATAAAGCAAGTGTGTCTAACTTACTATAGGTGTTGCCCTCAATCTGAGCGGAGGAATAGATAAAATCAAAGCGCAATTTATCAATGCAACCTTGCATCTTTGCAAAATCACTAAAGTTAAAACTCAAAGCTTCTAGCTGTTGCTTTTGCTTTGCGTTTAGAATATGCAATTGATCTAAAAATTGGGGATTGTAGTGCATGGCAATTTTGCTTTAGCGGCCTCTACCCTTAGAGGGAGTTGTGAAGTGTACTGCGTTTAGGGCATTGTTTTGGGTGTGTTGCTGTTGCTTAAGCCATGCAATCTCTTGAGCCATTTTTTGGATAGTTTTATGTTGCTCTTGCAGTTGCTCTTGCATCATTTTATGTTGTTCTTGCATCATCTGCATCATTGCGTGCATCATCTGCATCATCTGCTCTTGAGGGTTTGGAGTGGCTAATTCTTTTGGCATAGCCATTTCTTGGTTATGTTGGCTTGGGTTAAACTCAGGTGTTTGGTTTAAAAATTGCTGGGTGTGTTGCTGGTTAGTTGAATAAAGCACATTGTTTTGAGCTGGCTGGTTAGCTTTAGCGCCTTGTGTTTGCCCCTGTGGGGATTGCTGATTCTGAGTATTTCTTGGGTATTGTTTATCTTGAGAGTGTTGCTGGTTGTATTGGTTGTATTGGCTTGCATAGTCTAACACTCTTTGGTATTGTGGTGCTGTAAGTTTGGCAGAGAGATCGTGAATCACTAGATTTTTATTTTCTGCGGAGAAGTATTGTCCCACATACATAGATTGGAGGCTCTTAGAATTTAGAGGCTTTAGGCGTGTTTGATCAAGGCTCTTAAAGCATTCTATATTGTAGAGGTGTTTGATCTCTAATCTAGGAGGGATTTCTACACGCACTAATTCTGTCTCCCACAAATAGTCGCCATTCTTGTCGTAGCGCTGGTTTCCATAAGGGCCTAATACGGGAATAGGATTGCCATTAGAATCTTTCTCACTTTGCATTTCATGGGTCTTGATGTAGCTAATACTGGCTTTCTTAATAGAACCTTGAGGGTTTTGGCTAGATTGGGTGTTGTTGTGGATAAACTCTAACTCTCTAGCATCTGCTCCTAAGTGTTGTGCTTCCTCAAGACTAATCCACGCATTACTAGTATAATTGCCCTCCTGCTGTTTAGCATCTAGGATTAGGGCATTTAAGCCATGGTAGGCACTGCCTGAATAGGTGTTATAAGCTCTGTTATTAGGCTTAAATGTTAATCCCTGTTCTAAAGCAAGATTAATTTCATGGGCTAGAAAATCTCTAAAGGCTGTTTTTTGTTCTGTAAGGCTCATGGTTTCCCAAGACTTGCTCATTTTTTCTCTCCCTTATTTTCATCTTTTCTTTGTTTGTATTGCTTTAAAACTCTTGCCCATGATCATGAGAGCGGTTTTTCTTCATCTCCTGTGCTCATATCATCTAGCCAAGGCTCATCAGGCAGTATAGGGGTGTTAGCAGTGGCGCTTTGTTGGTTATTTAAAATAGGTGATTCTAGCTCCTCTTGTAAAGGCAGACCATATTGTACCCACTCCAAAACTTCTTCCTCTCTTAATGAGTAATTGCCCTCTATGAGTTCTAGGGATTTTGTTTGTGCTTGCATTTTGTTATTCCTTATCTACTTTAATGTCCTAGTGTGGTCTTGAGTATGGCATTTTTAGATGAAAAGCACAAGCTAGCCAGTGTTAGATCAAAATTAAGGTTAAAATTTAGGGCTTATATCCTTACTAAAGTGCCTAAAATAGGGAAGTTTATCCGTTATTCTAAAGAGATGCTTCTAATTTTTAAGCTAACATTAAGATATTAAGAGAAGTGTTAAAAAGTGCGTGTGGTAGGGCTTTTGAATGTTTTGGGTTTAAAAGTAAATGGATTGGAGCAAAACTATTCTTTTCTTGCATATGCGTACCACAGGGAATCTATGTTCTTTAGGAGTGAAAGGTGAACCTTAAATTAAGATATTTAAAAATATATTAAACATTAAGTAATATATTAAGCAATACTAGATACTTGTTAACACAAACCGAGCTTTGCAACTATGCCAGAATGCGTGTTAAATGAATAAGTGCGTGCTAACTAGCGCAACATCTTTATAATCTGGCGCTTGATATAAGAGCTTACACTCTCTGCTTCCTCATAGGCTAGTTTTCCTAGTTTTTCATATTCCTCTTTTGAAAAGTATAACTGCACGGTGTAGTTCTTTTTTAGTTCTTCT
This sequence comes from Helicobacter suis, assembly GCF_902196125.1. Taxonomy (GTDB): domain Bacteria; phylum Campylobacterota; class Campylobacteria; order Campylobacterales; family Helicobacteraceae; genus Helicobacter; species Helicobacter suis_B. Next base: position 26,865 of record NZ_CABIKG010000017.1, on the reverse strand, counting down.
GTAGGAACTTTCTTGCGTCCAGGCTTTTTTCTCTCTAGTTGCTCCTTGTTTTGGAAGGTGTTTTCCTGTGTGATGGGGTGGTTTAAAGCTGCATCTATGCTGTCCATGTGGTTTTCCTTAATTTAGATAGAGTGTTTAAAAGGCGGGTGTATTCGTCCATAAAGTGCTTGTAGGCATTTTTAGCTAAAGGACTAAGGCTAGCTAATTCTGTAAAGCTCAATCCTTGCTGCATGCTATTTTCTAAGATTTTAGAGTGCTTGAAGTAAAAGAAAGAGAGATGTTTATATTTTTCTTGAATCTTTTGGGCGCATTGTTCTTTCTCTTGCAACGAAATGAAATTGGTGATGAGAATGAGAATGCGCGGATTAACAGAGTGCAACTCCTGCAGGCTCTCTAAAGTGCGCAAAATGGAATTATGAAGTGGTGTGCAGGGTATAACCAGCACATCACTGGCTTTAAGAATCTCTAATACACCCTTTTGTACAAACCCACCAAAGTCATAGACACAATTAGCAATTAACTTAGGATAGGCACTGATCTTAGCTTTGCCCGGATAGAGCTGTTCAATAAGAGAGTTATCATTGCTTTGTAAAAACAAATTTAAATCCTTAGCAATGGAGAAACTAAAAGCGCTCTTGCCCACACCCCCCTTTTTATTGACAACAGAGATAATCATGTGTTTTAGCTCCTTTGAATGGATACAATTAATGCAAAATGCATTATACAATATAAAAATGATTTAAAATCTTAAAAAAATTTAAATGTTTAAAAAATTTAAGAATATATGAGATATTTTAAAATGTATTAGAAGTTATTAAGAGTAATATATTATTTAATGTAAAATATATTTTACAATGTTTATCATCTGCGCCTGCCTTTGGAGGGTGTGGGGGGATTTGATACAGAAGGGTCAAAATATGCATCGTTGTGTAAATTGTTGTTTAGCGTGCTCTGTAGTCCCTCATAATAATAAGATTGCACAATACCTTTAAAAATCACTTCTCTATCATTGATCTGATCTGTCAAGTGTGCTCTTAGCAATGTCTTAAGTTCTAGATCATTAATAGGGCTTCTTTCCATAGCACTTAGATAGGCATTTTTATCCACATACTGCCAATCTATAACCATCCCCAATTCTTTCCTAAGTATGCAATCTAGCCAAATGCGCGTGGCGCGGCCATTGCCTTCCATAAAAGGGTGTGCGACATTCATCTCTACATACTTCTCTATAATTTCCTCAAAAGAAGATTGTGGCATCGTTTCAATTTTTTTAAGGGCTTCTTTTAGATACAAAGCAGAGCAAAATTTAAAGTAACCTTTGGAGATGTTCTTATCTCTAATCTGTCCTGCAAAATCATATAGCCCTTTAAAAAGTGCCCTGTGGATTTCTTGTAAACCTTTAAATGTTCCTATTTCAATCTTGTAGATTGCACCACTTTCAAAAAGTTGGCGAGCATTCTCCAAACTTTGTTCATCTACATTCATTCCTAGTCCTTAGATTGATAGAGCTCAAAAAGTTTTAAAAAATTCACTTTCATTTTGAAATCCTTTAAGAACAAGAGAGGTGTTTTGGATATTTTCTAAGATACCATACATCAATCTTTCGTGATAAGTTTCTTCTAGTGTTAATTCTATTCTGTTATGGGATTTCTTGCCATCCATGCTTTTAATATCTCTTTTTCTTTAGGATTTAGTTTGGGTTGCATGGCTTCTAGCAGGGCATACACTCTTTGTTTATCCTCAATAGTTGGAAACCACTCATCTAACATGACAACACCTAACAAGCCTGTTTGTAACACTGCAATATAAAGATAATCTGCACATGCTCTAGGGTGATCAGCAATATACACGGGTGTATTTTCAGGATAGCGTCCCATGGTATGCAGGCGTTTAGTGCCATCAATGATACCTAGATCGCCTAGCAGATAATTAGTGTTGTATTTTTGACCTTTGCCATAAATATAGTCATCAAACAAATAGGCATCTTTTGATAGAGCTCTGGATTTATGCCAATCTCCTGTGTCTTCAGGGCAATAGATATTCAAAGCCACAATACCACTCACATACACTTCTTTAGAGGTAGGTGGGATATATAACATGCAAACCCCTTTTTGTGTTAATTCTTCCTATTATACCTTCTCTATTCACCTATCCTTCACTTCTCAATAAAACTTAAATATTTTATAATATTTTTTAATGTTTGAAAAATTTTAAATAGACTAATAAATTGTTTAATAGAGAGTATTTTTTAAGATAATCACCTATTCCTACCTTTGGAGGGTATGGGGAGCTCTTTGTGTTGTGGTGTTTGTGGTGTAGGAAAAGTTGGGGAGTGTAGTGGTGTTTCTTGAGATTTGGTTTGTTTTTTAGCAATGATTTTGATGATCTCTTGGCTTCTTTGCTGGATAAACTTCTCCCCTGCTTGTAACCATTCCTCAGAGAGATTGTATTTCTCATGGCGGGTGAAGGTGAAGTTGTGCAGATTAATTAGTTTTGGGATATGCCGGGGTGTTTCTATCAACTGAAGTTGTTCTAAAAAACTAAAACCTAAAGCACTTTCTTGTTGCGCCACAAAACTATTAATATCTTTTAAATTTCTCTTTGTGATATGGTTAAAAAACGCCATGCCATTATCAAAAATAGGCGCGGGTTTGACAAGCTCATTGGTGTTATTATCAATCAACATCCCAAAGTTGCCTAAATGTCTATCTGTATTCCCAATGAGCGTATCAAAAAGTAAAAGGTCTTCAAATGCTTGGACACCATAAATTTCTTTGATCTTAGCAATGAGCTTAGCTGTATTCTTTTTGAGAAACAAGCTTGTATCCTCAATGCAGTCACAGATTGAAATATACCCATACTCTTGACTGGTGAAAATCTCACAGGTGCTCACCATCTCTCCATGGAATCGCCTTAAATCATAAGACACATGATTAAAATCTAACACCTTAGCAATCTGTGCCATGTAATATTCGCAATAAGCTTCCTTGCCTCTGTTAGCATGTTCTTCAGAGTTACCCTTGTACAACTCAATAATTCCACGCTCGTTTCTATGCCAGCATTTTTTAAGCATGCCATTGGTGGTGAGCTCGGGGCTGGTTACAAGTCCCTTAAACTTTGCAGAATACCCTGTAAAAGCCACCAAAGCCAGTGTTTCATTGAAAGAATTTTCATAAAGGTTGTAGTCTTTCCAGAGATAGTTTTTATCTGCAGGGACAATCCAATAGGTGTCGTTAAGAGAAAGGGCTAGAGTAACATCAACATAGGAAAGAAAATCTTTGTCATCTAGGTTTAAAGAATGCACGATCTCCTCTACGAACGCTCTATTTTTAGGGATTTTTCTGTGTTCAATCCAGTGTTCCAAATTTTCCTTAGCTTTATCGTCATTTCCCTCAGTTTTATTGTCTAACTTTAGAGATTTTGGCACAAGATTAGGGGTCAAAATCTGTATGCCATCCACAAAGGCGCTTTTAATTGTTAAATCAACCATTATGGTCTCTGATCTTTGAACACTAAACCTCACAACCTCTTTATCTTTATTTTTTAAAATATACCACATACCAAGACTCCCTTTCTATTTCCCCCTCCACTCCTCAATAAAACTGCTGCACACCTGCATGTTACTCTTATAATCTTTGGGTAATTTTGCATTGTGTTTTTGAGACAAACTCTCTGCAAAGGCAATTTGTTTAGGAGTGGCAGGCTTATTTGCAGGAGTGCTATTGCCTAAAAAATGCCCCTCTTGTTTGGCCTTTTCTCTAGCTTGTTTGTGTTTGGGGATATATTTGTCTAAGAAAGCCTTAGCCACTTTATCATCTTTGGCATAGTCTGCAAACTCACAAGGAAGCTCCATGTTCAAGTCCCTTAAAATGTCCTGTACATACTTAATCTGGCTTTCTTTAGGAGCTCTAGGTGGATAGGGCTCTCTTGGAGTTTGGTTTGGCATCTTAGGGCATTTCTTAGCAATCATTTGCATATACTCCAGATAGCTACATTCTTCTCTAGCAATCTTGTCTAAGAGTTCCTCCATTAAGGCAGTAAATTGGGTATCTACAATCCAGCTATAAGGGCTTGTTTCAAAAATACTAATAACCTTTTGTCCCTTATGTGTGGCACTTACAAGGCGTTTTTTATCCGGTGTGATGTAGATGTATTCTCTACTAAGGAGTTTGGGTAAGTAACTTGCATAGGTGCTAGGTCTACCTATGCCATTTTTCTCTAAAACTTCTATAAAGCTTGCTTCTGCGTAGGCACTCTTGGCATGTTTGTAGATTTTAGTCATCTCTAAAGCAATTAGACTAACTACGCTTTCTATTTTTAAGTCCAAATGTGCCATTTGCTCGTTTTCTGTTTGTTCTGTGTCTTTTGCTTGCTCTGTGCGCCTGAACATGGCTAAATACCCCGCCTCTTGCAAGGAACGCACACTGCACTTAAAGCAGTGGTCTTTGATTTTGAATTGCAAATCTTGCTTGGTATAAATAGCTGCTTTGCCCTGACTCTCTAATGTCCTTTGAAAAATAAGCTTGTATAGAGCTTGAGCCTGACTATCTGTCATGCCTGCTTGGTTTAAAAACTCTTGCGTGTCTTCAAATTTGTGGCAATGGGTGATTCTAATGGCCTCATGGGCTTCTGCTTGGCTATTTTTTGCCTTGTAGGCTCTACGCTCATAGAGGTTTGCATAAATAGGCTTATAAAAGCTTTCTGCCTTCTTTAAAAATTCTTGGCTGAGTGTCTCTGCATCAGTTCTAATGTAGGTGATTAATCCTGCCTCAAAGAGCTTTTGGGCGTATTCTTGGACTTTCTGTGTGCTTAAACCTAATTGACTACTACCTGCCTTTAAAAGACTAGAGGTGATAAAGGGGTTTTGAGGATGGCTTGAGATGGTGGAGTGTTGGACATCTAGCACTAAAGCCCTTTTGCACTCTTTAAGAGGTGCAAGCACTGCTAAGGCTTGCTCTTGGCTTTCAAACTTGATTTCCTTTCTCTTTTCATCACAATGCTTTAGCACCACTTCCTTATTATGCTCATCATAGATTTTAGCCTGAATTTGGTAGCTCACCTTCTGACTCTCTGGCAGGGCTTTAAAGCTTGCTATTTCCTTATCTCTATCTACAATGAGTTTTAAGCAAGGGGTTTGTACTCTACCTGCACTATTGCCCTTTCTTTGTTGCAAGCAATCCCCTAAATAAGGGGAGAGAGTGTAGCCAATGTAATAATCACTCACACTTCTGGCTAGAAAGCTTTTATAGTAATTAAAGTTCGTGTTTTCAAATAACAGGGCATTTTCTAAGCCCTTGTTAATGCCACTCTCTGTAATCTCGTGAAACTCTGCTCTAAACACCTCTTTGGCCACATTTTTGATTTTCTCATAAAACATCTTGCCAATGGCATAGCCCTCTCTATCTGGGTCTGTGGCAATACAAACTCTCTTGTTTTTGCATTGCTCAATCATTGCATAAATCTGTTGTTTCTTGTCTGCTTTGTAGGCAAACTTAGGAGTGAAACTCTCACCCTCAATGCCCTCAAGTTCCATAAAATGCCCAATAGTGGCTAGGACTTTAGCTCCTGTGATGTTAGCAATCTTTTTAATCTTATTGGGGCTTTCAATGATGATGATGTCTGGCTTTTGCATGTCTATCCTTATTTTCTGAGGTCTTTGAGAGGTTGTTGGCTCATTTTCTACCCCTTAATTTCTTTTTGTGCTCTTGTTGCTCTAAGCCTTTATACTGCCTGCCCTCATAGACAGCTAAAGCTTTCTTCCCCTCCTCAATACAGCGTTTGAAATCCTTGAGGAGTTCTTTCATTGCACCTGTGCTTACTTCAGGAGCGTTGTAGGTTGCAAAAAGTTTAGGTTCTGCAATCTCAAACATCAATTTGGCCAATTTCTCTGTTTTAGCTTGGGTGAGGGAATTTTGTTCATAGCCTAGTAAGAGATTATCTCGCTCCTGCTTATAGCTTTCTTGGCGCTGTTTTGCTTGTTCTAAGATTTGTCTTATTCTATTTTGCTCTACATCAGAAGGGGTAGTAACAGCATGCCAGCTTGCATTATCAGAATATTCTGATCTAAAGGTGCTAATGTAGGTAGGGTCTTCTTTAGTGCGCTCTATTTCTGTGAGGATAGCTCTATGATCAAGTCTTAAAGATTTTAAATAACAGATTCGTGGGTAGGCACTTTTGAGTTTTTCTTCATCATAGGATAGCTCTGCAAACCTCACATGTTCTTTTAGGGCTTTTTCTTGTTGTTTCCTTTCTGAATCAAGCCGTGTGTATTCTTGCTCCAAGTGTTCTAACTCATGTGGTGGGATTTTTTCTTTGCCTTCCTTTGCTCTGCTTATGCGAAATTCAATAGAACTACATTGACGCCAAAGCTCCCAATATGCCTCTTGGTGTTCTAATGCCTTTTGTATCCACGCCTCATATAAAGGCTCTTCCTTGTTAAGCTCCTCTTTCAAGCGCACCTCTTCTTCTATCAAAAAGGCATTCATGGCCTTGATCTCTTTTAAATACGCATCTTTCTGCCCCACACTTTGTGTATGTTCTTGTGTTGTATTTTCTTGTATGGTGTTGTCCGCTCTGTTTGCCCTAGATGCGCTGGAATGTTGTGCTGCCAATTCTTGTTGCGTCCTCTTTTCTAGCTTCTCTTTGAATGCAGTAAAGAGCTCTGTGAGGGTATCTTGGGATTTTTCATTCTTTGTGAAGAACTTGTAAAATTCTATTTGACCCTCTTGATAAAGACGAAGCACTTCATCTTTTTTAAATGTATCCTCAAAAGCGATGTGTTGGTTCTGTGCATCTGAAGCTACAAAGTTTTGCACAAATGTTGGGTTTTCTAACATGTGGTTTAAAACACTCTCTAGGGCGGGGTGGTAGAAAATCTGTGGTGCTATATTAGTCTCTCCGCTTACCAGAATGTCCTCCTTGCTCTCTGGCTTCTCTGGGGTGGTGTGTTGTGTAATATTGGTTGTTGTGTTTTCTGTTATTGTATGTTCTTGTGTGGTGTTGTGTATTATAGTGTTGTCTTGTGTGTTATTGTATGTTGCTGTATGCTCTTGTGTATCCTGTTGCATTGTTTTTCTAGCAAATTGCTCAGATTTAGCCACAAACGCACTCCTGTAGTTTTTATCTGCACTGCATTTAGCAATTTCTTTTAAGAGCTCTTGATGATCCTCTTTGAGGGCTTGTAAGTAGATTAATTTGGGATATTCTGCCTTTTCTAGCAATGTCTCTAAGCTTTTAATCTCTTGTTGTGTTGCTTTCAAGTGCTCTTGTTCTCTTTGGACTTGCTTTTCTAATCTCTCTAAGCTATTGTTACATTTACGCAAGAAACTTTTAAATTCTATGTCTTTAAAACTCCCCGTATCTAGTAGACTTTGTTTGTTCTTGGTATAGCTTAGATGATCTGGTTGGATATAGCAATGCGGATTATCCGGATGGCAGATATAAAACTCTAGTTTATCTTGATAAAGCATAGCCTTAAAGCGTAAGCCTCTATAGCCCATCACATCTATCTCTGTGCCCTCATTCTCTAGGGCATTTTGCACCAGAGATTTAAAAAGGGTTTCTATACGCTCTAGATTCTGTTTGCTTGACTCATCAGATTTTAAAAGGTGAAAAACCTGTGTCTGGCTTATTGTTGCTCCTAGAGCTCTCTTGGGTTCTTGGAAACTTCCATCATAGAGCTCAATTTTTAGAGGCTCTTTTCTAGGTTCTCTAACTTGCAAAAGTGCATTTAAAACATTTAATTGTTCTTGGGCATGCTTTAGTGTGTTCTTATGTCTTGATAAACTTTCTTGCTTGAAGTGCTGCTCTTTTAAAAAAGCCTTGTAAAGATTTTCCTCTTTCTTTAGTGTTTGTCTAAGTTTTACCTCTTGTACAATTAAGGGATTACCCGTTGCTAGAGCCTTCATCTCTGAGGCATCTGCACTGCCCATACTAATATCTTCTAGCTCTCTAATGCCTAATTTATGGGCATTTCTAAATTGCTCTAAACTTTTACTCTTGGTCTCAATAATCTGCCACATACGGCTATCATAGGTCTGTTCTGTGGCGTATCTAAAGAGTTTGATAGTAAAGTGTTCTTTATTTCTTTCAAAGAGCACATTGCCCTGTCTAATCAAACACCCCTCCATTTGCAAGAGCTCATCAGGCCTCCAAGGACAATCTAAAAAATGCCCTGCTACTAAGCGTTCTTGTACATTTGTGCCCACTCCCATTTTAGCAGGACTGCCAAGCAACACCCGCACCTCTCCAGCATTAACTTTTTTAAAGAGCTCTTGCTTTTGTGCTTCACTCTTAGCATCATGGATAAAGGCAATTTCAGATTGGGGAATACCTAGCTTAACTAGTTTTTTTAGCACATCGCTATACACATCAAAGCGCGCATTTCTAGCTAGCTCTGTATCTAAATCTAGGGCTTTAGATTTTTGTTCCTCTAATGCACTCTCTAATTCCTGCTGGCTAGGAAGTGTGATCTGCCCCTGCTCATTATATTCTGTCAAACTCTCTAAAAGTTCTTGCACATTATCTTGTGTGTTCTCTTGTGTGTTCTCTTGGACATGAGTATCTAGCACCACCCTTTGGCTGTGTACCTTAGGAGTGGATAGCCCAATAAAAACTAATTGTGTGCCCTTATCTTTGCTACTCTCCTGATATTGCTCATAGATTTGTTCAGCCATAGCTGCACTCTTAGAGTTTTCTTCTGCAACTTCTGCACTTGGATCAATGAGGCGATAATCTAGTGCGGCCTTTCTAGCATCTATGGTGCAAGCTAGAATATTATCCTCTCCTTTCTCTGCTTTTTTGCCCTTGCATTTTTCCATGCGATCTACAATACTGCCCTCATTAAATTTGCCCTTCTCATCTTGCACACCGATAAAACGCGCCACATCCTCACTTCTGGGCACAACAACATTAATGGGTTTGCCTCCCTCTATGGGTGGTACAAAGTGAGGGTTAAGCTTTTGGATGTCTATATTGGTGATGATGTCTGCAAAGCTTTTATACATGGTGCTTAGCTCTAATATCCCATTAAACTTAGAAAAACGGCTCACCACCTTATAATTCTGTGCGCTGGTGTCTAGTTCTAAATCTGCTGAGATTTGCCCAAAGGTTTGTGCCCAGTCATCAAAGTTAAAAATACCTTTGTCTTTAAGGGTATCAGGTTGTAAATAGCGTTGTAAGTGGTAAAGCTCAGCAATGCTATTAGCAATAGGCGTACCTGTTAAAAACATGATCTTAGCCTTTTTGCTGTGCAAATATGGGGTTTTAACCAAGAGATCAGAAGCGCGCTTAGAGCCCTGTGGATTGCCAAGACCTGCTATCTTTTGCATATTAGTGCTAAAGCCTAAGTTTTTAAATAAGTGGGCTTCATCAATGATTAGATGATCAATGCCCATCTGGCTAATATCTATCTGGCTTTTGTTTTGTGCTAGCAATTTAGAGTATCTAGCTGCTATGCGCTTGATAGCTTGCTCTTCAGCGCGCACGCTCATCACAGCTGATTTATCCAATGAACCTTCTTTTACTAAGGCTCTTAACTCCTCATTGCTATTACGCAATACATCCTCTTCCTCAGCCCACATATCCATAATGACTTGTTCAGGGTTTTTTAAGAATTCTAGCTGGCTATGGGCGATGATCACAGCATCATAATCATTATTAGCAATTTGGTTATAGAGTTGCTCGCGGTTTTTAGGATTAAAATCCTCACCTTCTACTACTAAGAGATTAGCATTAGGATAGGCTCTATAAAATTCTTGTGCCCATTGTTTGGTAAGATGATTAGGCACAGCAATTAAACTTTTATTGACTAACCCCATGCGCTTTTGCTCCATGCAACTTGCAATAGCAACTAAGGTCTTGCCTGCGCCCACTTGGTGATCTAAGCAAACTACTCTTTCTTGAATAGCTCTAAAGATGGCATTCTTTTGGTGTGCTCTAAGTTCAATATTTTGATTAAAGCCCTCTAAGTGTACATGCGATCCATCATAGCTTTTAAGCACATCAGTATTGAAAGTATCATTATAGATTTGCTCTAAGTGTGTGCGCCGCTCATAATCACTATAAACCCACTCTTTAAAAGCTTCTTGAAGTTGTGTGGCTCTTTCTTGAGCTAAGGTACTCTGTTCCTCATCTATTACCATGATAGGCTTGCCATTTGCATCTGTTTTATCAGGATCAGGGTATTTGATCTCAAGAGGGCTATTGTTCAACACGCACTCTAATAAATGCGCCCCACTCATTTTCATTCTGCTAGGATTATTTTTATCTCTAATGCCTAAGAAGTCTAATTCTTCTGTATTATTCACATGAAAGCCTCTAGGATTTTTAACCACACAGAGGCACTTTTCTACATACTCTTTATAAAAAACCCCCTCTTTGCCTGATTGGCTGTAATTCTCTTTGATTTGCTCTAAAAGAAATTGTTCGTAATATTTAGAAGGAACCCAAGGCGTGCCTAGATGCAAGGCTATATCTATAGCCTTAATATCTGCTGGAATAACTGCCTCTAGGGCTTTTGCATTCTCTACTAAGTCCTCTTTGCCTGCTTGTATAGCTTGTTGCACTTCTTGTAATTTTTGTTTGACATTGCCACTTAAATAATCACTAGCCAAGATATAGCTAGGGCTCTCTGTGTGGTTTTTAAAGATGAGTTTTTGCTCTAAGAGCTCTGAAAGGGTTATCTCTATATCCTGTGCTTTAAAAACTTTAGCCATGAAAGCTAAATCTAACCCTCCTGTTTCACTCACACTTGTTAGTAAGGCGTCTTTAGCGCTACTAATTACAAATTCTTTTTTAGGGCTTAGGGTGCGCTTATTAAAAATATCAGCCTTTTTAGCACTAGGCTTTTTAACAGCTAAGCCTTGTACTTGAGCCTGAGCCTTATTAATGCCCTTATCAAATTCTCTTTCTAAGCCCAAGACTTTAAAACCATGCAAGTCCTCCTTAATATCTTTGCGGTTTTTGTTCTCATTCAAATAACCAAAGTTTTGTACAAAGCCCTCATAAAGACTATTAAGCTTTGTGCGTTTTGTTTCTAACTCTGTATTGGTGCTTAAAGGATTTAGCTCGGCTTTAAGTAAATCATTGAGCGCATCTCTTAGAGGAATAAAGGCTTGGATACGCTTTTTTTGCATTTTTGTTTTGAGTTTGGGAGCGTGCTCTAAAAGGATGCGATCTATTTCTTTTGATCTGAGCTTATAAATCTCTCCTTCAAACTCTATGAAATTGCCCGCCTCTATACTCTGATAGCCATATTGGGTAAATTTGTGGTGTGAATGATCTAAGATCAAGAGCTCTTGAGGATACTCTGTTTTTCTGTACCTGTAGATGTCTTGGGGCAAAGTCTTTATGATAGAAGAGATGGCCTCTTTTAAATTTAAAGAGGGTTTTTGGGTGTTGGTGAGTTGGTATTTCTTTTGAGTTAACTGCAATTCTAAATTGCCTAAGACATGCTCAGGGTGGTTTTTAAAGTAAGTATTGATACTAAAACTTTGCAAATTCTTATATTCTGCTAAAAAGTTATAGATGGCTTGCAACTGTTTAGGCGTATAACCATAGGCATCTGGTGCACTCACGCTAAGGCTAGGCTCAAACTTTAAAGCTTTAGCCACTATATCTATAATGTTTTTTCTATCAGCAAAAGGTTTTGTTTCAAAGTCTGTTGCATTATAAAAGGGCACACTCTCTAAAAAATCTTGGTGTAGCTCTGTATCTTTGCCTTTTTTAAAAAACACTAAGTCTGTAGTAACTCCAGTGCCTGTGCCTTTAAACACATCATTTGGTAATCTAATTGCACCTAAGAAGCTAGCTTGCTTGGCGATGTGCTCACGCATAGTGCTATCTTTGGCATCTAAGAAGAAACTAGAGACAACAAAGGCTAGAATGCCATCTTCTTTTAAGTGTTTGAGGGCTTTACCTATAAAGTAGTTGTGTACGCTAGAACCGCTTAAAGTGCTATCTTGATCAAAGATCACATGATCACCATAGGGAGGATTGCCAATAAAGGCATCAAAATCATGGGTAAAGTTAAATTTTTCAAACCCCATGTGCTTGATGTTTTGGTTAGGATGGAGCTTATGCGCAATTCTTACACTTACATCATCTACTTCTGTGGCACTAAAGTGATAATGAGTGTGTGCAGGCGCATACCTTAAAAAATTTCCCACCCCCACACTAGGCTCAAAGATTTCTTTAGTGTTGCTATCCTTATTAAACCCAAAATGCTCCAAACCCTCATAGATGGCATCTACAATCACTTTAGGGGTGTAATAAGCATCTAGTATAGATGTGCGTGCTTGGTAGTATTGTGCGGGATTTAAAAGTGTTAGGAGCTCTAAAAACTCTTGATTCTGGCTAGAATCAAAGAAATCTCCCATAGAGCCCCAACCGCTATAAGCGCTTAGGATTTTTTGCTCCTCTAAGGTGGCTTCTCTTTGTTCTTGCTCTAGCTGCTCTACAAGCTGAATAGCTGCTATATTGGCTTCATAGCGCCTTTTAGGCGTAGTGGGGGTGTGTTCTTCTTGGGTTTTAAAATCAGTCTTAGAATTGTCTATTTCTTGTGTATAAGTGCTATTCTCTGCTAACTTGGGAGTTTTAAGGCTATCTGTTTTAAAAGCCTCTTGATCTAGCCTATTAGCTCCTCTAAACTCATGTTGGCGTGTTTCATTAACTCCTTGTCCTTCTTTAAACACTCCTTGTAATTTCTCCCCTTGCTGGGAGGCTCTATGATCAAATAATGATAGAGATGAATCTGTGCTTCTTGGAGTATCTCCATGTCTGTTATCCCCATTGCGCGCTGAATCTGTGCTTGAGTCCGATCTAGAATCGCTAACTCTATCCTTGTTTGCTCGATCATTATGGAAAATAGAATGTCCATGTGCAGATGATAGATCATGTTGGGAAACCACGCTCTCCAGCGATCCAGAATTAGAAATTCGTAGCCCTCCAGCTTCTCGTGATTGTATAGCCACATTAGTTGTTCCCAGCGCTCTAAATTGTGTTCTTTTATCTTCTCTTGCAATTTCTTGAACTCTAGTGGGTGGATGTGCATGCGCTCTAGTGGATAAATTCCCTTCTTGATTGCCTCCTGATAAAGCAAAAGATCTGCGCGTTCCTGCTCTGCTTTGCTTTTCTCCTCCTGCTCGCGCTTTATCACCCTCTCTAAGCCGATTTTGATGCTCCACTTCAGATGATCTAGATCGTAATGTTGCGCGCTGTTGCTCATTCCCTCCTCCCCTAGACTGAGGAAATAACCCCTCTGCTGTGGGCTTAGCTCTTGAGCTAGTTTCTCCCACCACTGCTTGTGCTCCTTGTTCATTATTATGGCTTTCTGCACCCCCTGCATAAACTCCTCTATACTCGCTTCTTTTATTGTCTTCTCCTAGTGATGTAGATTTTGTGGGCTCTAAGCTTATAACAGGCTCATTATTTACCAATTCTACCTGTTTATAGACATGATCGAGCTAATCTTGTATAACATGGCTGTATGTCCATTGGGCTAAATCCTCTAAAGATAATTCTTGTGCTAGAACTTCTAATGGTTTAGAATCTGCCATGATGGCTGCTTGCAAATCAATATCAAAAGCAAAGGGCTGGGGCGTGAAAGGGGAATAATCACCATAAGCATCACGCTCATAAAGCATACTAGCTATCCTCAAACCTTTTATTAGATGCTCATTTAATTCATCAAGGGGCAAAGCCCCTCTAGCAACACTATTAGGAATAAAAACTTCCTCTCTGTTTTCTTCAAAAATTTGAGCTAAAATACTCCCTACTCTCTGCATAGGTGTATAAAGCTCAGGGTGTGTGATAGGACTAATAGCCTCTTTTCCTACACGATCAACTTCATAGTAATGGCGCTTATACACCTCTAAGAGTTGCCCTCTTAAATGCGCATCCTCAAGATAGGATTTTCCCTGCTCTAAAGACACACAGATAGCCTCTAATTTTTCAGGGATTGTATAAACTGGTAGGTAGTAAGGGTTGTTAAAGTAAAACTCCTTGAGCCTGTTTGTTAGAACTTCTTTTTGTCTCTCCTTATTTCCCTTGAAGAAATCATTGGAGTTATCAAAAGCAAAATACTTTGAAAAATACTCCCCATACAAAGTAGCCATCTTTTCTTTATTGTAAGAATAACGGCTCTCTGCTGCTATCTCTTCAAAAAGCTCTTGCCATGTCCAAAAGTCCTTATGAGTCTCTTGTTCCTGACTCTTCTTTATAGTTGTAGTGCTGTGTTCTAAGGGCTTCTTAGGAGGTGTTGGGGTGGTATCCTCTGTAGCGGTTGCAGTATTATCTTGTTCTATATTATCTTGTATGGTATTGTGTGTTTCAGTGTTGTCTTTTATTGTATTCTCTTGTATGGTATTTTCTGTTGTTATATTTTTTGCTGTTGTATTTTTTTGTATTGTATTTTCAAGCGTGCTATTATCCATGCGATCTGGTTGCTCTGCAGTGATGGGTTCTTGTGGTGCTTGGATAGTAGCTATGCGCTCTTGTTGTGTGAGAGATGCAAATTGTGCCACTAACTGATTTAACTGCTCTAAAATTGCTGTATTTTGTGTCTTTAACACCTCTAATTCTTGGGCATGCCTTTTTAAATCCTCCTTGTGCTCTGCTTGTAATCTTTGCACCTCTGCTTTTAAAATATCCACTTGAGTTTGTAGATCGCTTGTTTCAGAAATGTGTTCTGTGTTCTCTTGCTCTATTGCAGAAAATCTAGCCTGCATGTATTCTTGTAGCTGTAGATAGTGCTCAGAACTAAGAATATTTTGTAAATCAACAAGGCGCACCTGTGCGCTGTGCTCTTGTCTGTGCAAACTCTGGGGGTTTGGCTCTTTGAAAAGACTGGTGTCTAAGGTTTGGAACACTTCTACATTATAGAGGTCTGTAGTGTTGAAAATGGGCTCTGCTAAAACATTGCCCCGCGTATCTTTAGTTTGCAAGTAAGAGATACTAACTTTTTCTACACTACCTTGTGGGTTTTGTTTGTTTCTGGTGTTTGCCTTGATATAGGCAAGCTCTTTGGGGTCTGCACCTAGTAGTTTTGCTCTACTCAAAGAAACCCATTGGTTTTTGCTATATCCACACTCTAACATCTTGGCATCTAGGGCTAAAGCGTGCAAGTCCGTATAAAAATTGCCCGTGCTAGGGTTGTAGGCTTTCTCTAGGCTCTGAGCCTGATCTAGGCGGATATTTTTGTTTGTTAAATGTTTTTGTAATTCTTGGGCCTTGAAGTGTGTGAAGGCGTCTTTGCGTTGCGTAAAGGACATGTCTTTCCACATCTTAATCTCCTAAGTTTGGATTTGTGTTTTTAAGTTTCCAGCCAACTCGCCCCAATAATTCTTTATCCTTGAAATAAAAATTAGCCTTGAGCTTTAAGGGGGTTGCTTTTTTACCTGTAACCATGATGATCACTTCATCATCAGGAATGTTTAAAATGTCTTGGGGAGTTAGCAATTCTTTACCTTCTAAAGAATAAGAGCTTGTGCCTCCAAAGACTAGTTGGCCCTTCTCTGTGGAGGTGTTTTTGCTCAAGCGTGTAAACTGCCCCACCTCCTTAGAGATAATCTCTGCATCCTCAGCACTATTCATCTTAAAAACAATGTTGTAATGCACCACACCCTTTAACACCTTGAGCTCATCATCGCTATAGTATTTTCTAATCATCGCATAATCTTGCGTGATGAATAAGGGGACAACATTGTAACTCCTGCACAGCGCAGGCATTTCTAAGAGAAAGGGCAGTTTGCCAAAGCGCACAAACTCATCTAAGATAAAGTAAATGCGCTCACTGGGCTTTTTGCTCTCCTCTAATAATAAGTTTTTAGCAATGCTCTCTAATAGCGTTCTAATAAGGGGAGCTAGAGTGGTGATGTCTGTTTGGGCAATTTTGATATAAAGCGTGATGTTTTTCTTTCTAAAATCTGCATACTCAAAGCTCATCTTAGAAGTGGCTTCTTTGACTTGTGGGCTTTTAAACACGCTTACAAAGCGATTAAAGGTAGACTTGATGCTAGCAAATTCCTCTTCTGCTGCATTTGCCCAGCCGCGTGCATCATTTCTAATAATCTCATCTAGCGTGCCCTCTGAGCGATGCTCTGGCTCAGGTTCATTAGGATCGTAGTTTCTAGGATCGTTCACATCTATGTATTTTTGATCGCTCACTTGCAGATAAAAGAGCTGGGCGGGATTGGCATTGGGATTTTGCACCAAATTACCATTCTGATCGGGCTGGTAAAGTATCTTGTAATACTTGCTTTGAGGATGGATTAAAGCCACAAAATCTTGATTAGGACCCATGGCAATGTCATAGAAGTTTGATTGGTTCTTAGTGCAAACATCATAGAGCGCATAGAAAGAGAATAATTCCCTAGCCTTAGCCACCCAGTGATCCTCTTGTTTGTCCTCTTGGATAAAGATATTATTAGCCACTTCTTGTACCAATCTTAACTTAGCATCAAAATTCATCGGTTCTATCAAGCGCTTATCAAAGGGGTTGAAAAAGCAAGTGTTGTCCTCTCCAAATGGATTAAAGATGAAAATCTCATTGTGCAAAGCCTGTTGTCTATAGCCTGCACTCACAGAGCAAAGCTCGCCCTTAATGTCTGTAACAATGCAAGAGGTGGGCAGGCTTAAAAGATTAGGGATGGCTATTGCTGCACTCTTGCCCGCACCCGGTGGGGCAACAATGCGCCTAAAGGCTTGTCATAGCAAACATTCTTGCTAAAGGGAAAACCAAACTTACCCAAAATAAAACCCTTGTTAAAGCACACACCTAAAGGGTGGATGGTTTTAAAGAAGCCTTCTTTAGAGTAGATTTTAAAACACTCAATGTCTTTCACTCCTGCCCATTTAGCATAGCCATGGGTCTTTTGTGCGGTTTTGGGGAGGAGCAAGTAGAGAGTGGCTATTAGGGGTGTGAGAGCCAAAAGGGCGGTGCAATAGACTTCAAATTTTAAATCTAGCACACTTGCGCCTTGTTGCAAACCTAGGATGATAGAATGTGAAAAGATATAAGCCTCTTGAAAGCTGTGCAAGCCCTCAAAGGCATACCAATTAGCTAGAATGAAAAATACCGGTATGCCTAGCACGCTTAATAACAAGCCCATCCAAGCGATGAATTGTTACTTCTGATGGCTTCTTATTTGTAGTAAGAGAGCAAGAGTGCTTAGTCTGATAGCCTCTAAGGGCTCTTTTAAGAGCACTGGCTTTTTCTCTCTCTTCAATGTCTGTATAGATTTGATACAAGAGTTCTAAGATTGACATACTCCCCATAGCTAAAGCTAGGGGATTCTGGGATCATCAAAACCTGCCCGCTAGACGGGTCTTACAGCCTCTACTCCAAGAGTTGATGCCCCAACTCTATGACGGACATTATAACACAAAAAAAACGCCTTATATCCCCATAGCTGAAGCTAGGGGCTTTACGGCGCAATTGGTAATTTTCTTAAATGCCAAATGTTCTCATCTATCTTTTCTATTAGAGTGAAAGCCTGATTCCAAAAGCGGGGCTCTAGCGATGTGTTCTTTTTAGTAGCAATGTTGGCATGGTGCATCATTTGATTCAAATTAGAAGCATTGGCATTCATCTGCACATACAAGTGCTGGTTGAGTTCAATAACTTTAAAAATACTTTCAAAGTAGGTTCTAATGGGCTTTGGGGGTGTGCGATAAGACCTGGGATTTGAATTTAAAATCAATCTTTCTATGAGAGCTGTTAGGCTTATATTCTGGTGTTTGAGCATCTGTTCTTGTAGAATGGTTTTGGCCTTTTCTCCTACATAGCACTGGATTCTAAGTCCGGTGATTCTTTTGCTCTTTTTCATCAAACATCCTTGAGATTGTCTAAATCGCTTGTCCACACCACTTCTTGGATGTATCTTGTGTTAGTAGTTCTATCGTAGTGAATCTGCACCACCACATCAATAGCGCTTTTGAAAAAATCGCGCACCACTTGTAAATCCATGTCCACGCGATTCATCCGCAAATTAAGCGCAATGGCTTCTATGACTTGGTGCACACTATTAGCATGCAAGGTAGAGACCATGCCCTTATGTCCGGTGTTACCAAATCTTAAAAACAACAAAGCATTGCGCGTATCAATCTCGCCTACCATCAATCTATCTGGACTCATGCGCATTGCCATATTCAGGGCATTTTCATAGGTGAAGTTTGCTCCCTCATTCTTGCCCACTAACAAAGACTTATGGTTTTCAAAAGCCCTCAAGTCTAATTCTTGGCTATCCTCTATGCTTAAAATTCTAGTTTCTTTGGGGATACAATCTATCAGAGCATTTAAAAAGCTTGTCTTGCCAGAGCCTGTGCCTCCACTAATGAGCATGTTATGCCCTTCTAGGGTGATGTTTTTAAGATCATCGTAAGTGAATTTGTTTTCCCTAAGAGAAAACTCCTCTAAAGCAAACTTTCTATTGCTAGGTACACGGATATTAAGCGATGGTTGATCGTCTGCAGCGATGCTGAAATGACTCACACTCACGCGGTAACGCGTGAAAGGAATAGAGGTGTTAAGCGTGGGATAGGAGTGGTTGAAAAACAAATCTCTGTAGCTGGCTAGTTGCTCTGCAAATCTAATCAGAAAGTCTTTAGTGAAACTCTCATCCTTGATTTTTTCACGCATGCCATCTACTCTATAGAGCCACAGCTCTTTTTCTGTATTGCAAATGAGTTCTGTAATGCCACTTTCTAGGTAGGGTAAAAAGCTCTCAATGCAGGCTTTCAGGTTTCTGTATTTAGCAAGCGGGCTTAAATCTAACATCTAAGTCCTTTTCTTCTGCAAGCTTTCTAGTTCATCGCACAATTCCTTAGCCTTGAGCAGTTGTTTGTGGTGTTCTCTTTCATAGGCTAGAGTGGTGCTCTGGATTTTGGCATTCAATTTTTCTATCTGTTGGCGCAATTTCTTTTCTCTTTGATCTATAAAGCTCAAGGCATCCATGCGCTTTAAGAGCGCTTGTGCATCTATGGCTTGGTTTGCTATGCTAGGGTTGTTATCCATTTCTATCCTTTAGACTGGGTTAGTGTCTTGTTTTTGCATTTTTCCCCTCTAATCAAAACAGATACGCATAATTCAAGCTGATATAGCTGCTATTGCTAAGATTTGTTTTAAAGCTATCAAATAGCACCTCCCCTTTGAAACGACCGCTTTTTTCTTGGATAGTGCTCTCTACGCTGGAGGTATAATGGATTGCTCCTCCAAAGCGATAATTGATGCCAAACTGGTGGTGGTTTAAGTAGTAGTGCAAACCAATGGTAGGATAAAAGCCCTGATTGAAAATATTTTTAGGGCTTGTAGGCGTGAGAACCCCTATGCGTGTGTGAAAAGCTTCAATACGAGCAAAGTATGCATACATCCGCCACCCAACCCCCACAGACAAGCCTAAAGTGTGGCGGTGTTTGCTAATGTGCTTGAAAAAATCATAGACATACTTCACATCTAAACCAAAACTTAAGGGAGTGTAGGTGGTACTCAGGCTTGTTCTGACATCTCTCATAGGAGTATTGACAACACTAGGTGTGCCTTAATACAAGTGTGCACTTACCTTAATCCCGTGCTTTTGGGTGTTGCCAAAGTAGTGCTGATAACCCCCCACCACTCCCATATTAAAGTTGACCCTCTGAGCTCTGCCCTGATAAAATACTAGAGTATCTGTTGCTCCATTCAACCTACTCAAATCTTCTCTTAAATCTGTTCCACTGATAGTTATCTCAGTGCCCAAGAACCAACCATTTTTGATAAGCATTGCTCTTGCTTGGCGTTGTGCTTTAAGCTTTTGTTTTTCTTGCTGCATCACTTGCTTTTGCAAAGTTTGTGCGTCTAATAGTGGTTTCTCTTGGAGTACCGGTATCTGTTTTTTCTGTGTTTTTATTAGCATTTGCTGTGTTTCTACTCTCTTTGGGGATTCTGGGGCGTTCTTCGTAGGTTCTGTAGCATCGGGCATGCGAGCTAAAAAGCCCTCTGTATCCTCCGTAGCGTACAACATTCCTAAGAATCCTAAAATTAACAATGATGGTTTGCACATAAAACTTCCTTTGGCTAAATTAAGGTAACACAAAGTCATTATGCTGGGCACAACTATAGTTAGCATCAGGAGTCTCCCCCCAAGTGCAATACTTAGCCTTGCTACTAGGTTTCCAAGATTCTCCACTGCGCGTAGAATAATTCAGGCACAAATTGCCATTGCCCGGATGGTAGTTTTGTTGCTTCCAAGCGTTAAATTCGGGTGTGTTGATGAGTCCTAAGACTCCTGTATTCAAATTAAGCTTGTTAGATAAGATCACTAACTCTACATTGTGGCGATAAGTATCATCTAGGTTGGCTGTGTTAGTCTCTATTGAAAGGGGCGTGCGCTGGAGTTCTTTTTTAGCTTTAGAGACATAGTAAAACTTATAGGTGTTGTATTGTGCCTCATCATCTCCATCATTTCTAGGGCGGATGTAAACCTGTGTTGTGCCGGTGTTGATGGTTTTATACTCTGTGCTCCATTTGGCTATGGTTCTTAAATCGCCATTGTAATAAGCTATGTAGTCTTTTGATTTTGTCCAGCTACTCCACCCATCATCACAATGAGAATACGAAGTCCTATTGCCACTGCCAAGAACCCTCTCTTTGATTTCAAAAGTTCTGTATTCCGGTAAGTTGTGGGGGCTGTCCTTAGAGGTGTCTAGATCATCTACTTCTTCATCTTTGACAGAGCTAGTGGTGTTGATTTTAGTGTAGGGCTGCACAATCTTGGGTGTTTTATCTAGTACTGCGCTATAATCACACCCTGTAACATTGTAGTAGGCATTAGCCATTGTATCAAAGGCTCTAATTTGTGTAGGTCTAGTGGCTTGCAAATTGGCATCATCAAATTCCCATTTGCCACACGCATATTCTTGATAATCCAACTCAATAGGGCTCACAATGCCATGCGAGATGAAAACCTTTTTCTTGCTCACCGGATCAATGTAGTATTGATCCACAATGCGCCTGACTTTCTTAGCCGCGCTGTCATTATCATATCTGATGAGCTGTTCTTGCACATTGGCAAAATCGCTGCAATCTTTAGCCATATGGATTAGACCATCTGCTCCCCTAAATAGGATTTGGGTTTGGAAAAAACTAGCTTGTCCACTCCCATAGGCCTTATCTTTGGTGGTTTGTAGTTTGCACTTGCTATCATCTTGGTAAAGAGCAAATGCATACTCAGGACCTTGCAAATCTACACACCCTCCGATATTAAAACTCTTGTTTTCTCTGCTGATAAAGTAAAATTGTGTTTGCTTGATAGCCTTACCTTTTTCAAAGTCATAGCGGTAGGTACAGGTATTATCATCTCTATAAGCTTGCATGGACACGCATTTGCCATCGCGATCTACGATGTTAATGTCCATCTGGTTGCCATGCCTAATGGGTGCACTACAAAATAGCGTGGTGTATTGGTTAGCATTAGCGCTACTAGCTGTGTTGTTACTAGTAGCATTGCCCCCGCTAGCATCATTCGCATTACTAGCACCACTCCCATTATTAATCCCCTCTGGCAAGGGCAAGGGCATGATAGAGTTGCCTGTTAATCCTACCCCACTCCCTAAAGGTAATCCACTCCCTAAAGGATAACTATTAGAAACAGAGCTATTGCCTCCAGCAATAGGAGGAAAAGGATTGCTGCCCATGCCTTGAGTGCCTATCATGCTATCTTGCATACCTTTTGCTGTAGAGCCATTGCCTGTATTAGCAGCAGAGCCCACACCAATACTTCCACTAGAACCCCCTGTAGTGCTATTTGCAGGGCTAAACCCTCCCCCACCCTTACTAGCCCTATAAGCCTCTTGATTCACATTTAAAAGAGTTGCGATCTCGGCGTTATTTTCCCCACCTAAGACAAGCCTTGTGCCTTTCTTTAATCCTCTCTTGCCTCTAGTTTCTTTGATAGCACTAGGTTGCGCATTCAAGGTTTTATAATTTTCTCCCTTTTTGATGTGTGTGATAGTGAAGAGGACATTTTTCCTATTCTTAGAAACTTGGTATTTACCTAAAGCTAATAACTCCTTGTGCACGCGCTTTTGAAACACTACATAGCCAGTAAGTGCACCGCTTTTACTAAACTGGATATTTTGATTGGTTTGAATCACCAAAGCATGGACACAGATAGGCAATAACAAAGCCAAGAAATACCATTTGATCAGACTAAAATTCATTTTCATCATTATTGTCCTCCTCTTGTTTAATGGGCTTTTTTTCTTTGAAAAATTGCGCTAGGACTTCGCCGTTCCTAGGCTTAGGGATGAAGATGTCTAAGTTGGGCGAGATGAATACACAGCTTCCCTCTCTAATGATGATAATAGGATTGATACGGGCTTTGTCTGCTAGGATTTGTCCTACGATCTGATTGAGGCTCATCCCTGTGTTGCGGGTCAGTTGCATCAAGAGATAGTCCCCAAAAAAGGGATTGCCTACACCTGCCTTATTTTGTCTATTAGCCAGAGCAGAGGTGAGTGCGATGAGCAAGCCATTAGAGAGAGTGGAGGTGAGCCATGCCATATTTAGAGAAATTGCGTGCAATGACTTTACCACTCGCACCGTAAAGCCCCTAGCTTTAGCTATGGGGATATAAGGCGTTTTTTGTGTTATAATGTCCGCCATAGAGTTGGGGCATCAACTCTTGGAGTAGAGGCTGTAAGACCCGTCTAGCGGGCAGGTCTTGATGATCCCAGAATCTCCTAGCTTTAGCTATGGGGAGTATGTCAACAATAAGTCCGTTATAGCCCTTTACATCTGCGCCTCTAGCGTTAGTGAGCATGATATTAATGCCTTGAGGTGTGATGATGCGTGTCCATGCAATGTTGAGGCGGTATTCACCTATTTTATTATTGTTGTTGTAATAGCCAATGACCTTTGAGCCCTTAGGGATGAGCACAGCCCTGCCCATATTAGCAAAAATGTCTGTTTCTACCTGTGCAGTAACCTTGCCTGCAATTTGGCTAGAAATAGGAGTAATGAGAAAAGCAGGAATCATCTTATCAGCTGTGATCGTTCTTAAGAGCTTATTCTCATTTGTGCCCTTATCTTGGGCTTTGAGATTTTCAAAACTATCCACCCCATATTCTATTTCTGGTTTTATGGCATCTTTGAGCGGTTCAAAGGGGCTCATTCTGGAGTTTAAGAGCTCTAATTGTTCTTTGGAGTGTTTAACTAGTGGTGTTTTAGCTTTTTGGCTATTTTGCGCTCTTTCTTGACTGGTATTGTTGGTGTTAGCCACCATCACAAGCCTAGGGGCTTGTTTAGCCTGCTCTTTTGCTTTCTGCAATGCGGCTTCTAGGTGCTTGTTTTGCTCTTCTAACTCCTTGTTAATGGTGTTGTAGTCTTTCTTGGCGTTGTGCTGGTGTGCTTCTATTTTTGCTGTGTCTTGCAAATTCTGGGGCTTGTCTTTTTCTTTGATGAAAAAATAATCGCTCAAAGGATAGGTGCTCTCCTCTAACTCAAGGATTTCTTCTTTAGACTTTCCTGTGCTCTTATCCACCACCATAGCTAGCACAAACAAACCTAAAGCTCCCCCTAGCACAACCCCTCCTCTTTTGAGCCATTTCTTGGTGTTAGCATCCATTTGTACTCTTTGAGTGGAGTTTTTTGACACAAACATAGTCCTTGCCCATCTTCAAATCCCACACATCACTCACATCCTCAGCAATGATATAATCACCTACTACACGGCTATTAACTGGATTGTCATAGCCATCAACCACCTTATAGAGCACGGGAAATTTAGAATGGGCGTTAGCTCTGTTAAACTTAAAATAGGTGAATTGCTGATCGTTGAAAATATCTAGGGGCTTGAAAGCGTGGGTTTTCTTGCTAGGTTTTTTGCAAATCCAGAAACAATACCATTTGCGCTTTTTAAAGGGCATAATCACATAACCGCGCTCTATCTTAGACTTTTCAATGTAGATGTGGTTGATCGCATCGCCAATTCTAAGATATTTGCCATCATCACTCACTTGTGCGGCATAGTCTAGTTTTTTAAAGTCATCATCTGTATTTTTGGTTTTTCTAAAATCCTTAGTGTTATTGGCGATCACAGAAAAAGCATCGCCGGCTTTGCGTGAATTTTGCTCGGGTGTGTAGGCATGAGGATTTGCAGAAGGGGTAGTGTGGGGTTTTTTCAAGAGAGAGTGCCTTGCTTGTTTTTTAGGCTTTGCCTGGCTGGCATTATTTTCTGTTATCTGTGTATCTGAAAACCTATCTTTTAAGGGCTTGAAAAAGTTCTTAGAGGAAATATAGACCATCAGTGCGGGGTTCTTGTGGCTGGTGTAGGTGGTTGAAAAGATGTAAAAGCTATAGACCTTGCCACTTTTACCAATGACAGTTAGGTTGCTATCCACACCAATTTGTAGCGGCTTGATGAGCAAGATATTGCCAATCAGGTGTTCTTTATCTGTACCCAACATTTTAGTAGAAAAGCCAATCTCATCACCTAGTATGACTTGAGAGATGTTGTCATTGAAAATGAAAGTGGTGGTCATTGCATAGCGCAAACGGACATTGTAAGTTTCACCAATGTGATAATCTATGAAAGTTGTGTTATCTCTCTTAGAGTGCTTTTTGCTAAAAAAATTAGATTGGATAGCATGCAAGTTTTGCATAGGAGCAAGTGAGTCGCTCTCTTTGTCCTCAAAGCTATCATCAACATCACTGCTATCGCTATTCTTTTCAACTAAGCCTTTGTTTTCTAGGATAGTTTGGGATTTGGAATTGTCTTTGAAGGCAGAAACTTTAGGGGGTTGCTCTTTAGTTTGCTCTTTTATGGGTGTTTTAGAGACTTGCTCTTTTTTGGGTGTGCTAAAAGCACTGGGTGCTTGCTTGGTCTCTATGCCTGTTTTCTCACCCTCTGCATGCAAAAGCACACTTAGCACAAGAATAGAAAAAAGTTGTGTGTATTGGGTTTGTCTGCTCTCACTTCTGGGTATCATTTTTCAAATCTTTGGTTGATTTGTTGCTATCTTCGTGCTTGTAAGGGGTGTATTCAATCTTGCTTCTGGGGAGCTTGTGGATTTTATGGGTTGTATCTAGCGCCTTGATCGTTGCTATTTCTGTAATGGAGTATTTAAGAACTTCAAACCCTGTAGGATTTTTGGGCATAGAGTGATAATCAAATTTTAATTTTTCTAAGAAAGCAAAGCTTAGGGTGATACGGTAGCGCTTCTCATAGCTTAAATAGCCCTGATTAAAGAGCTTCACCACTACATCAGACACGGCAATGTTTTGTGCCTTGCCTTTTTTGTAGATGGAGATATTGATGATCTTGACTTCTCTATCAATATTTTCATTAGTATAGATGCTATGCTCTCCAGCTACTAAGCCCTCAAAGGTTTTAAACACTGCGCTTGTGCTCTGCAGGCGCACATTTTCATAGCGCTCTTGATCGTCTATGTGGTTAATGGTCTCTCTATTGAGAATATAGCTACCCACCAAAGCGCGCATCAAGGCTTCATTTTGCTCTATCTTGGCATCTGCACGCTGGATGATGGCAAAATGCTTGTCTGCATTGGCAAAGTCTATGAGCAGGGGTTCAACCCTAACTAAGGGCATCATAAACACAATGGCTAGACTTAAAGTAATCACCACAAAGCCCCCTAGTAAGGCAAGCCTGAAGGCTACTTGTGTTATCTTCCTCTCTAGCCTAAACACACTCCCAAGGTCTAGCTGATTAAGCGTGAATTTCTCTATCTTGCCCTCAATCTCTGTTTGGACTTGGTTTAAATGCGCATTGAGAGTAGCTTGCATTTGGGGCAATATATTAGATTTGATTTTTTGCTCTAATTGCTCAAAATCTAATTCCTGTTTTGCTTTTTGTCTGCTGATGTGTTGGGACTGTGCTAAGTCTAGCTTGCTTGTATGTTCCTCTGTATCTTTTTGTTCTCTATCTGTGTTGGCTTTTTGATCTAAGAGCTCTAAAAGAAGCGCAACACTGAGTTTGGCAAATTTTTTATAATCTGCTTGTTCAAATGAGACTTGGGTGCTAAATTGCTCTGCCATCCTAGCAAACTCTGCACGCCTCTCTTGCAAACTTTCAGACATTGTTTAGCACTAGCACCGTAAAGTCCTAGCCTTGAGCGCGGGGGGCAAGCCAACCACGCTAATCCCTAGTTTAGCTATGGGGGAATTAGGTGTGTTTGCACACGGCGATTTTTTCATCTCTATAAACTTGTCTGAACAGCCACATAACAAGGCAAGAATACCCAAGAATAATAGCGTGAGGGCTAGGTTTAACAAGTTGACATACTCCCCATAGCTAAAGCTAGGGGATTCTGGGATCATCAAGACCTGCCCGCTAGACGGGTCTTACAGCCTCTACTCCAAGAGTTGATGCCCCAACTCTATGACGGACATTATAACACAAAAAAAACGCCTTATATCCCCATAGCTGAAGCTAGGGGCTTTACGGCGCAATTGGTAAATAACATTAAATAACATTTTATTGCAAATTGTGCCGTGTATGTCAAAAAGTTAGGTGCTTCAATTAGCGGCATTGTAGACCTTGCCAATTGCACTAGCGATCGTGCCTTGTTGGCGCGGTGGGTGCTAAGCGCATTTTAAGGCGTTTCTCTGTATCCTCCCCCAAGATGAAGTATTTAATAAGGGGAGCACTTGAAACCACCCGAAGACATGACACAAGAGGAGCTAGCAAATCTAATTAGATCTAAGCCAGTTGATCTCTCAAATTTAGAATCTGATCACATTCCCCGTTTAACAAAAAATTCGTTTATCCATCATAAAGGCAAACACGCTGGGGAGTGGAGAGACCAAGCAGAGGAGCGCAAGGTTAGACAATATGTATTAAAGCATATGGGCAACTTTGACATCACTAAAAG
>NZ_CABIKG010000016.1 GCF_902196125.1 Helicobacter suis | reverse complement strand
CAATAACCAAACTAGTTTATCTGAAGCCCTAGACTTTGCCCAAAAGAACTTAGACCCATTAGAATTTACCCGTTTAAAAGATATGTTTGTGAAAAATGCAGGCGGCTTATATAACCTTATGAATCACCCTAGATTAGAAAGTTTACATTTAAGCCCTTACTTGAGTAAAGCCATTGAACAAAGCGCTAGAGCGC
This sequence comes from Helicobacter suis, assembly GCF_902196125.1. GTDB lineage: Bacteria > Campylobacterota > Campylobacteria > Campylobacterales > Helicobacteraceae > Helicobacter > Helicobacter suis_B. Next base: position 40,301 of record NZ_CABIKG010000016.1, on the reverse strand, counting down.
TGAAAAACACAAGGGGTAAGAACTTTGCAAACTTATATGAGCAAATAGAAACTTTACTTAAGACTACAGATGATCAAGGGCTTAATACCATGATTAAGAGCTTAAGCCCAGCGGTGTATGATGATTTGCTTAGCTCCTTACTAGGATCAAGTTTAGCTAGATTTGCCCAGTTAGAAAACCCAGCCAGTAGCTTTTATGAATTTTTAAAATACGCCCCTAAAGGCTTAGAGGAATTAGTCGCCCCTAATATGGCTAAGATGATGCAAGGCATAGAGGGCAAACCCTTAAATAAGGCAAATATCTTTGATTTTGTGCATTTAGCTATTGCTAGCGGTGAAACTAGCCAATTTACTAGCAAAGTATTAGACTTATTGCCCGCTTTAGAGAAAAAGGCATTAGCGGCTAAGAATGCGCTTAAAGATAGCGTAGAAATTCAAGCCCTAGAACAAGCACAAGCTAGAAGTGCAGCAGAAAAAAGCGCGCTAGCTAGTGTAGATACAAATTTAAGTGAAGCAGAAATTAAGCAATTAGAAAAGCAAGAAATAGTCAATGTATCGTATGCTAAATGGATGCAGGCCTTTAACCTTAAAAACACCAATGAACCTTTTATCCCTAAATTTGCCCCAGAAGTTAAAGAGGCTTTAGAGGGTGTGCTACATGGAGAGCAAATTAAACTCACCCAAGGGAGTTTGTATAAGCTAGTGAAACGGGATAAAAGCGGGTTGATAGATTATATTAGGCCGACTTTAGAAAACCCTAACATGGTGTTAGATGATAGCAAAGGCTTACTATTTATCAAAGAATTTATAGACCCTGATAAGAATAGGTATTTTATGAGTGTGGCTAAGAATTATAATGGGGAGTGGGTGTTTAGCACACATACCAGAAAAGCACTATCGGCTATTAAAAACAAGGTGGATAATTCAAAAATCCTTTATAACGCAGGGTTTAAAAGTGGGGAAGTTGCTAGCGCGTCTGATATGTTAAAATCGGGCGGAACTGCTATGAAGCCCTCTGACTTGCAGATTAATACCCCACTACACCCTAGCAGTGGCTTAAACCCTGAAAAGAGAGTATCACAAGAGGGCTTTAAAAGTCAAGAACAACAAAAATACAAATTAAAAGAAATAGATGAGGCCACCAAAGACATTGACCCTAAATATTTGCCTGATTTTGACAAAACACACTCTAGCAAATTAAGATTTTATGAGTTATGGGGGGAAGAAGGCCTAAACTTAAAACCCTCAGAAGTCTTTTATAAACCTAAATTTAACCCTAAAGTACAAAGGGCTTTAGAACCACTAGGCTACAACATTCAATTTAGCCAAAGAGAAATACATAGATGGGGGATAGTGCAGTTAAAAGAATTTAAAAGAGCTCTTGAAAACCCCGATGTAATTATAAAACTAGATGCAGGCGATAAAAAGTTTTTAACCTTCATACAACAAACCCCAAGAGGCATTGAAAGATTTAGTATTGAACCAACCCATGAGGGCTTTAACCTTTATAATCATTTAGGCCAAAATTTTAACCTTAAAGAGACGCTACAAGATGAACGAGTGAGTTTAATTTTTAGTAATGACCCTGAACTCACCACACTAAGACCCTTTAATAAAGCCTTTGGTACAAACTTTGAGCAGTTTTACCACGACCCACAAGGTGCAGTAGCCAAACTCATACAGGCTAAGAAGGGACAAGTAGCCGGGGCATTTTATAGGGAGGATTTAGGCGATATAGATTTGGTGTGGGGGGAAGGCGGAGCAAAAGGCTATGGATTAAACAAAATCGTTAAAAAACATCTTAATGACTTCACATGGTTTAGAGGATATACACCTAAACAAAAATTAGCCAATGCCTTAGAAGAGATTGTACAAAAAGGAAATTTAATAACAGATCAAGCAGGTATCAAAACTATATGGCTTAAACACGAAGATGAATACTATTTAGTTGGGCTATCCAAAGGGTGGAAAGGTGAAGGAGACAATCGTTGGATTATCACAAGCTACAAAAAAACACATGGAGAAATACCAGAAGAAGTTAAGGGCGATACCGCGAACTTGTCCGCTTATAGCGATAAATTTAATCCTGTACTGACTTCTACAGATGAACCCCTAACTCACACGCCACACCCTACCACTCCCCCCCTTAAAAGTCAAGAACGCCCTTACAGAATTATCACCGATAAAGAGGCCTTTATTAAAAATCTTGATCTAAGTACATATGCTACACCCATACCTAAAGAACTAGATGTAAAAGGCTTTTTAAAGAGTTTAGAGGGAGTAGAGAATAAAGAGAACTTTATTAAACACTTGCAGGTTAAAAAAGATGCCCAAAGCAGATTAGCTTACTTAAATTTGGTAGAGCCGACTTTAAGAGAGTGGGATATTAAACTCACAAAGGGTAACAGAGCAGAATTAATTAAGAGATTTGTAGATGAGGATAATAAATTCTTTGCACTACTCATAACACAAGATGCAGATAAAAGGCTTATAACCTTCATTCCAAAAGCTAGATTGAAATACTTACAAGACAAGATCAGAAACGCCGATCTTATTCAAACCTTTAACGGCCGAGCAGGCGATTAACCGCGTTTGAACCTGCAAGTAGACAATAGCCCACACTCACTTAAAAAGTATTTAATCCAATGCTTTAAGCCATTATTAGCAACGCTACTACTAGGTTGCACCCCCCGCATAGTCTATCAAAAGGTTTATATCCCCATAAAGTGTAATATTGTTAAACCAGAAAGACCGCCCGCTCATTTAGATTATATGGATAAAGAGTTAACTTTTAATGGTTTGTTTATTTTGATACCACAAATAAAGATCTTTAAGCCCCTCTTCTAATCCTATAGAGGCTTTCCATCCTAAATGCGTGATTTTACTCACATCGCTACACTTGTATAAAGTGCCATCGGGTTTGGTGTGATCAAAGACTAACGCGCCTTTAAAACCGACGATTTTTTTAATCATCATAGCTAAATCTTGAATGCTAATATCCTCTCCTGTGCCAATATTAACATGGTTATTTGTGGGGGCGGCTTTTTGGTGCTCTAATAAAAACACACAGGCGTGTGCTAAATCGTTGCTGTGTAAAAATTCGCGTCTGGGTTTGCCACTCCCCCAAATGCCTACAGCCTCTGCACTGATAGCATATTTTTCTAAAATGGCTAATCCTTCTTGAGGGCTAGAAACTTGCAAATCTTGTAGTACTAAATCTATATGCCCTTGCTCTAAAAGGCGCGCTAAATGCATTTTTCTTAATAGCGCAGGTAAGACATGGGCGTTTTGTAAATCAAAATTATCAAAGGGGCCATAAAGATTAGTGGGCATGGCACTAATAAAATTAGTTTTATACTGGGCATTGTATGCCTCACACATCTTTAACCCGGCAATTTTAGCGATAGCATAGGCTTCATTAGTGGATTCTAAGGCGCTACTGAGTAAATATTCCTCTTTAATAGGTTGGGGGCTTTCTTTGGGATAAATACAAGTTGAACCCAAAAATAAGAGCTTTTTAACCCCATATTGGTAGGCGTAATGAATTGTATTGGTTTGGATTGCTAAATTTTGATAAATAAAATCTGCCTTGTAGGTGTTATTGGCTAAAATCCCCCCCACTTTAGCAGCAGCTAAGATCACCACATCGGGGTGTTCTTGTTTGAAAAACGCCTCCACTGCGCTTTGTCTGGTTAAATCTAATTCTGCATGGGTTTTTAAAATTAAATTTGTATAGCCTTGATCTAATAAAGATGCCACCAACGCGCGCCCCACTAACCCTAAATGCCCCGCGACATAAATTTTATCATTCTTTTGCATGCATTTATTCTAACATGGATTTTCAAAGGGAGGCCATAGGTAAGTACATTCCTTAGGAAAATAACCCACACATAAATCTAAAAACACCTTTTCTAAAAACACATCGCCACACAAACACACCCGGTTTATACTAAAATTAAGATAAGTATCATAAATAAAATTGCCCAAAAACTCGGCTAAAGAATCTAATACTCCAAAGCACAGAGTCGCATCTTCTACTCCAGCTAAATGAAAGCTCATAGCTGTTTTTAGGGGGGCTAAATCGTCTAAAAAAAGCCTTTTATGGCGCTCTGTTATCTTAAAATCAATACGCGGGCCCTTATGGCGTAAAAAGGCCCTAGCATGTTCAAAAACAAGCGCGCTATTATTCAAGGGGCTTAAACCTAAAATCTGAGAAAGCACCCCTAAAAGATCTAGTAGGTTTTTACTAGGCTCTGAGGGGGGAGTTTGTTCGAGCGTCTCACACAAGGTTTTAAATTCTTTTTTGTAGTTTTTATAGAGTGAAGCGCCCTTAGATTCTTGTTGGATGCGTTTTAAAATAGAAGGAATAGAGGTATCTATCTGCAAATGCAAAAGATATTTATAATTCCCCTCTTTAATCCAAAAACAACTAGGCTCTTTAAAACTAAGATGGATAAGTACATGGCGCTCTTGCTCTAAGGCTTGCATGGCATGCTTTAAAGTATGGAAACCATGCCAAAGAATAATACCTTTTTTAGAGGGGGTAATGGTTAAATCTTTAGAGTAGGTGTCTAAACATTGGTAGTTTAAATGCGCTTTCTTTTCACTCTCATGCATAAAAATATAGGGCATTTCTAATGCGTGTAAAAACTTCCCTAAGAGGCCAAGCAAGGGATCAAAGGGCAAACTAGCTAAGATTTGATCGCTTTGAGCTAATAAAAGCTCTTGTTTAAAAACCTCTTTAGGGCAAACCCACATACTAGGCTTTTCATAGCTAGCTAGGGCCTGTGCGCTTGTTTTATCTATGCGTGTGAGGCTAAGTAAACTATCTAAATTAGCAAACATAACCCGCTTACTTGGTTTTAGGCTTAAGGCTTTAAGCCCTCTGCAAGTAGAAAAACACACCTCTTGGCCTTGCTTAAGAGTGTGTGCGATTTTTAAAAGAGTGGGCTTAAGATTGCTTAATGTAAAAGGCTTGTCTTTATAAGCTAAATGTAAAATAAAATCCTCCCAAACCTCCCCCTCTAAAAAAGCCTGCCATTTTAATACATCTATTTTTGGCTCTATAGGTTTTTGACTCTGCCATTTGCATTCTAAATCTAATACTTCTATTTTAAGAAAACTAAAACCTAAAGAGGCGGGTAGTCTTTGGCTAAGCAAAGTGGCAAAATCTTGGGCTTCATTCTCTGTAGCCTTGATATAAAAAGAATAGTTTTTATCTTGCAAAATAGAGGCATAGGGAAGACAGAGTGTAGAGGCGTGGAAGGCTAAAAAGCGATTAAAAATTTCTAAAAGTGAAGAGTCAAGCACAGCAAAGCTAAAGGCAAAGGTCATAGTTTATAAGAGAGGTGGGCTAACTCTTGCAAACCTAAAGGTTTGGGTTTTAATTGTGCATGAACGCCCCAGCTTTTTAAAATTTCTAAAGCTTTTTGTAGGGCGATCTGTGTTCCCTCAAGTAGAGCACTTGAGAGTTCAAAGGTGGTTTCTAAAGCTAGCGAGGGTATGAGGCCAATAATGGTTGTGGGGGGTAGATCCCCCATAAGAGCGGTGAGTTTAAGAGTTTGCAGCATTTCTACTTCATGCGCACTACCCGCCCAAGAAATGTTAGCAGGCACTTTTTCAAAATCAAAGCAAAATACCTCGCCTACTTGCGCATCTTTCACGCCTATACAATCTAAAAGTAGTACGCGCTCATACTCCACAATAAAGGGGATAAGCGCTTGGGCAAGCGTACCGCCATCAAGACAATCAATGGGAGGATTAAAAGAGTAGTTATGTTTTAAAAAATGGCATAAATGCACCCCCACCCCCTCATCGCCAAGTAAAATATTGCCAATGCCAAGAACTAAAATTTTCAGATCAATCTTTCACATAGCGGATACCAGAGATGATAGAATCCGCGCCCCCATTTGGGAATTTAACTGAATTGTAAAATACCATGTAGACATGGATAGGGATAAAAAGCAAAATCCCCCATGTGGCTAAATGGTGGATATAGCGCACATTAGAAAGCCCGCCACAAAGCACTTCAAACCATTTAAAGCCATGTCCAAGTATCGCGCCTAAGCCATTATGATAGACATTATAATAAAGTACAATGCCGCTTAAAGAAATGATCACAAGTAGCACACACAAACTAAAGTAGGCCACAAATTGCAAGGGGTTATAAGTACTCTTAGCGTGTTTGGGTTTACCAATCCAAAAGTACACCTTAAGTTGATCAACCCATGCGCTAAGACGCCCCACATACCGGATAGAAGCGCGCTCATTTTGGCTTTTTTTATCAAAGAAAAAGAGATAAAAGCGAAAAAGAGAGAGAGCAATGAGGAAAAAGCCTAACACCTCATGGAAACTACGGATATAGGCCTGCAAAAAATACATGTTGTGATAAACACTAGCACCGGGTTGTAAAAAGGGGTAGGCAATGTAAAATCCTGTGGGCAAAAGCAAAAAAATCGCCAAAGCCCGCCCCCAGTGAAACAAGCGCACTAAACCAGAAAATTCTCTTACAGCGTGGTATTCAGACTCTGCCATGGGCTCCCCTTAAAAAACTAGGTTCAACTTTAAAATCGCCTAAATCTGTACCCTGCGTATCTATCATGTGCACTGAGCAGGCAATGCAGGGGTCAAAAGAGTGAATGGTACGGATAATCTCTAAGGGCTGGGTTAAATCAGCAATTTTAGTGCCAATTAAGCTCATTTCATAGGGTCCCTTTTGACCCTTACTATCTCTAGCGCCTCCATTCCAAGTAGAGGGTACAACTGCTTGATAATTAGCCACCACCCCGTTTTTAATCCTTACCCAGTGGCTTAGCATGCCTCTTGGCACTTGCCCGATGTAGCGCCCTTGATATTCCTTGTTTTTATCAATGTAATAGGGCGCACAGGTGCTTTGATCGGATTTGAGATTTTCTACTAAAGAGTCAAGAGTTTGTAGGCCATTTTCTACCAAAATTTTAGATTCCAAACAGCGCGCGGCTGTGCGCCCTAGTGTGCTAAAAATAGCCTCTATAGGAAGATGGGTGTCTTTTAAAAACTGCTGGGCGACTTTAGTGGTGTGGGGGTTTTTAGCTGCTAACCCTACTGCTAAAGAGGCCAAAGGCCCCACCTCCATAGGCAAGCCGTTATAGCGGGGGGATTTGATCCAAGAGTATTTATTTTGTGTATCTAACACCTTACTATTTATCATTTTACCGTCTATGCCCACACTTTGCCCGTCTTTAAAGCCGGTGTAGTGCGGGTTGGTTTGGCCATCATAGGGGTGTAATTGGATCTCCTTACTCTCATATTTATACCACGAATGGGTAACCTCCTCTTTGATCAATTTTTCATCAATTTTATGTAGCGTGTTTAGATCGCCATTAAGTACCACCCCCGAGCTTAAAAGATATTTGCCTTTGCTTAAAAGGATTTCCTCATGGGCGATGAAATTTTTAAGCCCACAACCCTTTAGCACGCTTTGCTCTTTATTAAAACTACCCGCTGCCATGACAATATCTGCATAATAAGCCCGCTCTACAAAATCTCTCACCGTTTCAAACTTGCTTTTCCACTCACCTAGCCTTGTAGGATCAAGCACATCCATTACAGAGGTGATTCCGCCTACGGTTAAACTTTGCGGGTGGGGTTGTTTGGCCCCAAAAATAGCCGTCATTTTAGCCGCTTCTCTTTGGATAGCCAAAAGTTTTAAATAGTGAGAAAGTACAATGAGGTTTTGCTCGGGGCTAAAGTGATAAGTAGCATGCCCATAATAGCCATTATTAAAGGGCCCAAGTGCGCCCTGTTTAGCAAAATCCCCCACCCGTTTTTGCACCTCTTTAAGCTCATTAGCCCCTGTTCCTAGTGGATAATCGCTATAGTGGAAAGCTATTTGGCTAGCTTTTTTAGGATCGGCTTTTAGAGCGCTGAGTAGATCGCACCAATCTAGGCCATGCAGGGTATAAAAATGCACCACATGATCATGGAGTAATAGCGCGATATTCATCATGCTTCTAACTAATTGTGCATTCAAAGGGGGCACAATGCCTAGGGCGTCCTCTACCGCACTCACTCCAGCCTTATAGTGTGAGTAAGTACAAACCCCGCAAATGCGCTGGGCGATAAAACCCGCATCGCGTGGATCGCGATTTTTAATGATGGTTTCAAGGCCTCTAAAAAGCGTAGAGGAAGAGAAGGCATCGGTGATCACATTGTGATCGTCTACCACCACCTCAATACGCAAATGCCCCTCAATACGGGTGATGGGATCGACGATGATTTTTTTAGCCATTTAAGCCTCCTTATTTCAAATTTTTATGGAAAAACTGGATAAATTTATTCCAAGGAATCATATTTGTGCGATCGTAAAGATCTGTGCGGTTTGCCCCTTTGATCACCACTAACTCTTTGGGTTGGCTGGCTAATTTGTAGGCACTCTCTGTAAAACTACGCGAGGGGGCTATTTCTCCTACAACAAATAAAATAGGCCGTGGGGAGATGAGGTCTAAATCATTAAAGGGATAGAAATTTAAAAACTTGGCATAGGTTGCAGGTGTTGTGCGGCGGTTATTGCTAGCCACCTGTCCTCTTTTGGTTTTATAAAAGGCATTAGACTCTTTGGCCTCTAAAAAGATAGCGTCATTTTGTCCGGGTCCATAAATAGGTTTACCCTCTTTGATTGCCTGTGTGCGGGTTTGTGCGGCTCTAAGCAAGTCTTTTTTGAGGATATTTTTATTGCGGTTGTTTTTTAAACCCGTGCGGAAAAAAGCGCCCATATCATACATACTAGAAGTAGCGACAGCTTTGATACGCGGATCAATCTTAGCTGCAGCTAGAGCAAACCCCCCGCTAGCACAAATACCAAGTACGCCAATGTTATTAGAATCTATAAAAGGAAGAGTGATCAAATAATCTAAGGCTGCGCTAAAATTTTCTACATACACATCTGGTAAAACTGCACCACGGGGCTCTCCAGCACTCTCCCCCCAAAAGGATTGATCAAAAGTGAGGGTGATAAAGCCCGCTTCCGCTATTTTTTGGGCATAAAGATTAGCAGCTTGCTCACGCACGGCTCCAAAGGGGTGGCCTACAATAATAGCCGGGTATTTTTTGCCCTCTTGCATTTTTTTAGGTAAAAAGAGCGTACCGCTTAACTCCATACCATAGGCGTTTTTAAAAGCGATATTTTTATGCTGTAACTTTGAACTCACATAAAAATTATGTGCATCGCTAGGGATTGCCTGTACTAGGTTTATAAAGGCTAGTGTGGCTATTAAAAAACCCCCGCCTATTGCTTTTAAAAAATCCACACTTCCTCCTTATTTTTCTATACTAAAAGTGGCCTCAACACTTTCAAATTGGCCTAGTTTGGATACATCTTGTGCAATGTGCCCTAGTTGTTGGCGCTCAAAAATCTCGCCATTTTGTTTGTATAAAATCACTAAACTCCCCCGGGGTGGCCAATAGATCAAATCGCCTACCTTGTAAGCGTCATGGCGCAACTTCCCCGTGGGCAAAGCCCTAGCCCCTAAGCGATGGACTAGTTCACGGCCATATAAATTTTGCATGCACACTGTAAAGGGCATTTTGGCAATTAAAGCACGGGTAGTGGGGTTATCCTCTAAAGTGGCGCGTAAGCTTTGCTCGTGAATGGTGATTTTAATGTGTGGCATAGAAGCTCCTAAGAGGGGAAGAATAGAGGCCATTAAGCCTAGTTTGTAAGTTGTTTTAAAAAGCGCTTGCATTAATCTGCTGGCTTGTTCTTAGAAAAGTTAGAGAGAAGCGCATGCATAGCAATACCAATACCAGCTGCACTTAGAGCAATTATTCCTACACTATCAGCTACCTTATCTGCCCCTACTCCACCAAAGGCGCTAGTAAGCGGGGTGATAAGGCGATTAGAGATAGGCTCTTCAAAAGGACTCATAGTATCCCAAAAATTAGGCTCAGAGCAACCAATGCACCCATGCCCAGCGCCAATAGGCCAGTTGGTGTGGGAATTAAAGCGCAGTTTAGAGCAGTTATTAAAGGTATAAGGTCCTTTACAACCCATTTTATAAAGACAAAAGCCATTTTTAGCGTTTTCATCGCCAAAGTGTTGTACAAACTCACCCGCATCAAAATGCCCCCGCCGTTCGCATAAATCATGGATACGGCGTCCATAAGCCCAAGTGGGGCGGTTATAAGCATCTAGGCGCGGAGCAGTCCCAAACATGATCAAATAAAGCACGCAACCTACAATGTTTTTTTCACTTGGCGGGCAACCGGGTACATTAATAATAGGTTTATCAATGATTTTACTAAGAGGCTGTGCATTAGAGGGGTTAGGATAGGCTGCCTGCACGCCTCCAAAGCTTGAGCATGTCCCAATAGCTAAAATAGCCTTAGCATACTTTGCAGCCCTGCGACACTCCTCAGCCCCTGTACGCCCCTGTGCTCCCACAGTTAAAAAGTACTCAGTGCCTTGTGGAATGCCTCCCTCTACCATTAAAATATAATTGCCTTTGTGCTTAGTAACAGCTTGTTCTAAACTCTTATTAGCTTGATAACCACTAGCCACCATAATTGTTTCGTGGTATTCTAAATTGATATAATCAAAGATAATACTATCAATGCTAGGGTCTTCACTTCTAAGTAAACTCTCGCTACAGCCGGTACACTCAGCCATGTGCAACCAAATAACAGGCATGCGATTGGCCACTTCCACAGCTCTAGCCGTTAGAGGGATAAAGCTTGCAGGCAAGGCTAAAGTAGCCGTCATCGCCCCTGCCCATTTCATAAAATCGCGCCGATTAAGCCCTTTTTTGGCAAGTTCTGCATGGATATTTCTCTCGTTATGGGCATTTAAAGAAGTTAGATGATCTAAACGGGTTGATATAGTTTTAAAAAGTCTTTTATGGGATTGCATGATCTCCCTTTGTTTAAAAATAAAAACCATGATAGCTTATGTTTTGTATCAAAGTACTTAAATCTTGATAAAGGCTTAAGCTACTCTAATTTAAGATGCAAATTTTAGATAGATGTTAGAACTAGCATTTTGTAAGCAGAGAATAAGGATAAAATCAAGGTGAGTTTAAATTAAAATGGTTATTCCCCCCCCCCCCCCGTTTTAGCCTTCGTGTTTATATTAACCCCCTTTGGTAGTAAAATGAGCGCATGCTTTCAAATTTTAAATAAGGGAGTTTAATGTTTTTTAGGAAAAAACCAGAGGGAAAGCCTGAATGCGACTGTGTTGCTAAGGACGAATTATTTGAATTAAGATCGGTTTATAAAGCTATTAATGATTCTTCTGCCATGATTGAATTTGATTTAGATCACCATGTGATAAATGCCAATGCTAACTTTTTAAAATTAATGGGTTATTCCTTAGAAGAAGTTAAGGGAAAATCCCATGAAATTTTTTGCTATCCGGAATATGTAAAATCCCCTGAATATCTCAAGTTTTGGAATACTCTTAGATCGGGGCAATACATACAAGGCATTTTTGAGCGCTTAACTAAGAGCGGTAAAGCCATCTATTTAGAGGCAAGTTATACGCCGGTAGTAGATGTACAGGGTAAACTTTATAAGATTTTAAAGTTTGCTGAAGATGTTACTGATGTACTTTTAGAACACAATGATTTAAAAGCTATCTATGATGCGGTTGATCGTTCAATGGCCATTATTGAGTTTGACACGGATCTGAATGTGATTAATGCTAATGAAAATTTCTTAAAAGTCATGGGCTATACTCTTGATGAAATTAAGGGAAAATACCACGCTATGTTTTGCGATCCTGAATATGTCAAACAACCTAGCTATAAAGCCAATCAAGATAGGTTGCGTAGAGGGGAATTTTTAAAATCCACCTTTGAGCGCATAACTAAAAGCGGTAAAAAAGTGTACTTAGAAGCCACTTATAACCCTGTTTTTGATAAAGATGGCAGGGTGTATAAGATCATTAAAATCGCCCACGATGTAACTAGTAAAGAGGATAGCACTAAAAATAAATTAGCCATGACTTTTAACCTCATCAAGGAAAACCAACAACTCACTAGCGATGGGAGTGAAATGGTAGAAAAGACCTTAACTAATATCCAAAGTGTGGCTGATACTATGAGAAGTAGTACAAATTTAGTAGATAATCTTGCATCACAATCTGAGTCAATTTCTTCAATCACCCAGACCATTAAAGATATTGCCGATCAAATTAATCTACTTGCCCTTAATGCTGCCATTGAAGCGGCTAGAGCGGGTGAACATGGACGCGGGTTTGCAGTGGTGGCTGATGAGGTCAGAAAACTTGCCGAGCGCACGGGAAAATCTGTAACTGAGATTGGGGCTATCATTGGCTCTATTCGTGAGATCACTTCCCAAGTAGTTGGGCATATCACCGCTGGAATGGAGGCTTCGGATAAAACAGTGGAGCTTTCCCAGCAAAGCAAGGTTTTGATGGATAAAATTAAAGAGGCTAGCGATCGCGTTGCTAAGGAAATGGATATTAAAAAATAAAAGAGTTAGACCTTTTTAAGCGCCATAATCTAAAAGATCTTGGGTTGTATAAATTTCTTGGGGCAATACGCGTAAACAGTGTTCAAAAACACGCAACGAGGCAAGTGCATCGGCATAGGCTCTATGAGAAATAGGAATATCTAACCCTAAAAATGTGTTGAGAAATTGGAGGCCATGTCTAGGGCTAGGGATACATTTTTTAGCTAAATTAAGCGTACAAAGTTTGGCATTACAAAGCGCGCTATTTAAAACTTGCGCACAACATGAACTAATAAAATGAAAATCAAAATCTGCATTGTGGGCGACAAAAATATAATCTTGAATAAAAAGCTTAAAATCTTGTAATACAACTTCTAAAGGGGGCGCTTCTTTAAGATCGTCTGTGCTAAGACCGGTGAGTTCTGTAATTTTTGGGGGGATTTCTAAGCAGTGGATTAGGCTAGAAAAACTCCGGATAATTTGCCCCTTATGCATTGGATTTTTAGGCGGAGCATAGAGTAAAGCAGCAATTTCAATCATGCTAGAGTTTTCAGGCTTAGACCCTGTGGTTTCAATATCTACAAAGCAATAAAGCGATTGGTAGTAAGGTTCTAAAAAACATGGTTTAAGGGGGTAATTATCCATATTAATAAGAATTCATGTTTTATGCAATTCTTTTAAAGCTAAGGCGGGGTCTTCATGGCCAAATAAATAACTCCCAACCACCAGTATATTAGCTCCACAAGCCCATAAGTCTTTTGCATTAGTAGCATTAATCCCCCCATCTACTTCTATTTTGCCGGTATAGTGGGGAAAGCGCTGTTTAAAGTGGGTGATTTTTTTAAGCACAAGGGGGAGAAATTTTTGCCCACCAAAGCCCGGATTAACACCCATGAACAGCACTAAATCTAGATCATCTAGGATATATTCTAGTCCGCATAAAGGGGTGGCTGGATTTAGGCTTATCCCGGCTTTAAAACCTAAATTTTTAATGTAATGAATCGTTTTATGGATATGGGGGGTGCTTTCTAAATGAATAGTAATATAGCTTGGATTTAAGCTTTTATAAAGATCAATGCAAAATAAAGGATCATCTACCATAAGGTGAATGTCTAGCGGAATGTTAAAATATTGATCTAAATTTTTAAGCACACAAGGCCCAAAGGTAAGATTAGGTACAAAATGCCCGTCCATCACATCTACATGCAAGAGATCCACGCCATATACGCGTGTGATACTCTGCTTTAAATCCATAAAATCCGCGCTTAAAATGCTGGCTGCTATTTCCATAGGAAAATTATACTCAAAAGTGGTGGATTCTGTAGGGTTCGAACCTACGACCAATCGGTTATGAGCCGAATGCTCTGACCAACTGAGCTAAGAATCCACGCCTAAGAGGGCGATTATAACCAAAACCAAATTTAAAAGCAAGCAGATTTTCAAAGATCGCAAAGAGGGCAATAAAGGTAATAAAACTACTCCCCCCATAGCTTAAAAGCGGGAGGGGTAGGCCTACTACGGGGGCTAAACCTAAAGTCATGGCAATATCTATACTTGTATAGACAAAGAGTAAAATGGCAATCCCTCCGGTAATGGTTTGTAAAAATCGATCTTTAGGATCGCTATTAAAATAGGATAAAAAATGCAAGATAAAACCCATATAAAAGGCTAGAAGTATCAAAGCGCCTAAAAAGCCAAATCTTTCTACAAAGTAGGCAAAAATAAAATCGCTAGTGGCAATGGGCAGAAATTTAAGTTTAGCTTGGGTGGATTGTTCTTTAGATTTGCCAAATAACCCACCCGAACCAATGGCAATAATAGATTGGCGCACATGGTAATTGGGTTTTTCAGCGATGAAATCATGGAGGCGCTTTTTTTGATAATCATGTAAGGAGCTATAAATTAGCGGGGAGGCGATAGTGAAAAAAAGAGCTAGGGTGATCCAAATTTTAGGGTGAACCCCTACTAAAAAGAGCACCCCAAAACCCATTATTAAAATCACAAGAGCTGTACCCAAATCCGGTTGTTTTAAAATTAAAATGACGGGCAATAAAATATACAAACTTAATTTGCCAAATGTTTTCCACCCATAGCCCCCCGGAGGGATAGGATTTGTACTAATTAAATGGGCTAAAAGCAGTAAAATAGCAATTTTTACCGGTTCACTGGGTTGTAAGGATAAAGAAATAATTGGAATGGTTAGCCAACGCTGTGCCCCTAGCTTGACAGAGCCAACTATATTTACAAGTAGTAATAAGAAAATACAAAACCAGTAAAAGAGATAAAATAGGCGATCAAGCTGTCTAAAGGGGATAAAAAAAATCGCCCAAAACACAATAAAAGCCACCACGAAGTAAATAGCTTGTTTCAGGCTTAGGGCTGTATTGATTTCATAAACTAGAAAAAAAGACAAGCCCATAAGAGGGAGGATAAAAAACAAAAGCAAAAAATCAAAGTGCATGAAAACTTTACGATTAATCATTGATTAGCTTTTGATTAAGATAGAGCATTTTAGCATGCAAGTAGCAAAAAGTACAACAAAACAAAGGACTTATAAATATGGAAGTTATCACCTCTCTTTTATTTTTGCTCTTAGGGGTTTTTACAGGCATATTAGCCGGATTTTTTGGCATTGGCGGAGGAATGGTGATTGTGCCAACCATGCTCTTTTTAGGCCACTCGTATGCAAGTGCTGTAGGGATTTCTATCTTACAGATGGCTCTTTCCTCTGTAGTGGGGAGTGTGGCTAATTTTAAAAAAGGGCTTTTAAACATGTCTGTTGGGCTTTATGCTGGGTTTGGCGGACTAATTGGCGCTGGTTTTAGCGGTTTGATTTTAAAATATATACCACATAAAATCCTTTTAGGTCTTTTTATCCTAGTTACTCTTTATTCACTCTTGCGCTTTGTTTTAGGATCGTCTCAAAATTCTCAAGAGGGACAAATACGAGGGGATCTAACCAGCAAAGATAAATTTAACCTCCTTTGGATTGGAGCATTCACCGGGATTTTTGCTATCAGTCTTGGTATTGGCGGGGGGGTGTTAATGGTCCCGCTTCTTTCTCGCTATTTAAATCTAAGCCCCAAACAAAGCGTACCTTTGAGTTTATTTTTTGTGGTTTTCTCCTCTATTAGCGGGGTTATTTCTTTAACCCATCAGGGGCTATTACAGCTACAAAACATGCGCTGGGGGCTTTTAGTAGGATTAGGCAGTGTTTTAGGGGTTATGCTTGGAGTTAGGCTTGTTTCTTTAGTGCCTGCCATTTGGCATAGAGGATTGCTCATCTTTGTTTATATCCTCTCTATTTTGGTTTCTATCTACAAATGGCTTTAGTTTAAAACTCTTGCGGTGCTCTTTTAGATAACCCAAATGCGCAATAGCTTTACGGTGTTCTTGAGTACCATAACCACAATGCCGTATAAAGCCATAGGCCGGATAAGCTTTATCTAAAGCTAGCATTTCCTTATCTTTAGCTGCTTTAGCCAAAATAGAGGCCATAGCAATTTGGGTAATTTGACAATCGCCCTTAATGATTGGCTCAAAGCATCTTAAATGGCTAAATTGCAGATGAAAAAGCGTGTTGCCATCTAGTTGGACATGTAAAATATGGGGGAATTGTAAAACAATCTGCGCAATAGCCTCTTGCATGCACACACTTAAACCTTTATGATCAATTTCTAACGCGCTTTTAGCCACTACAAGGCTTAAAATCTCTGGGTGCTCTTTAATTTTTTGCGCAAACTCAAAGCGCTTTTCTCGCTTTAGCTGTTTGCTCTCTTTAAGCCCTTGCTTATTAAAAAAAGCGGCTAGCTCTTTAGTACAAGCCACACCTGCTACAAACAAAGCCCCACACAAACACCCCCGCCCCGCTTCATCTATGCCTAAGATCATTAAAAATTCCTTAGTTTTATAAAACATGCTATCATGAAATTTTTATTTAACTAAGGATATTGCATGCAAAAACCCTTTAGAAAAATTTCAGATTATGCTATTGTGGGGGGGCTAAGCGCTGTAGTTGTTGTGGCTTTAGCGGGCTGTAAGGGCTCGGATCATAACCAAGAAAAAGAAAAGCCAACTGAGAAAACAAGTAACACCACGCCCATTAAAAAGGGCGCGTTTGTGATATTACAAGAACAACCCGATAAAAGTTATAAGGTGGCTGAGGAGTATCCTAGTGATAAAACGCGCGTAGTGGTGCGGGATTTGCAAGGTAAGGAGAGAATGCTTAGCGATGAGGAGATTCAAAAGTTTATCAAAGAGGAGGAGGTTAAGATTGATAAGGGCAATAGCCAGCTAACCAAACCCCCTAGCGAAGGCGGGGGCTCAGGGCTTGGTATAGGCGCGGCGATTTTAGGCTCTGCTGCGGGGGCTATTTTAGGGAGTTATATTGGTAATAAGCTATTTAATAACCCTAATTATAACCAAAATGCACAGAGAAATTACACCTCTCCACAGGCCTACCAAAGAAGCCAAAATAGTTTTGGGAGGGGCTCAAATGCAATCCCAGCTTCTACAAATCGTAGCGGGTTTTTTAACCAAAGCCCTACTAGCACCCCTACTAGCTCTAGCCCGCATAGTCCCGCTGCTACGCCCTCTACTGCGCCTCAAAGTACGCATAATACCAGCCCCTCACAAAATCGCAGCGGCTTTTTTGGCTCACATAGCCCTAGCGCTATTTCTTAAAAGAAAGGACATCTATGCGCATTAAAACTTTAGAACCTCTTAGTCAAGAAGTGTTAGAAGAAATTGGGCTTGATTGGCACACAGATCCGGATAAAAGCCCTTATATTAGTAATGATCTTATCAGTATTAGCCAAAAGGAAGCAGATGCTTACTATGAAGCCTGTGAGGAACTCTATAACATGTTTGTAGAAACGGCCCAAATGGTAATGGATCAAGAGCGCTTTTTTGAGCTAGACATTCCAAATAGCATTGTGCCTATGATTAGACAAAGCTGGGAGGAGGATATTCACTGGCATATTTATGGGCGCTTTGATCTAGCAGGAGGATTAGATGGCAAACCTATTAAGTTGCTTGAGTTTAACGCTGATACCCCGACTATGCTATATGAAAGCGCGGTGGTACAATGGGCTTTACTCAAACACAATGGCTATAACGAGGATTTGCAGTTTAATAATATCCATGAAGCTTTGGTGCAAAATTTTAAGCGGCTGGTTACTTTAAGCGAGGATACTAGCGGTTTTGAATCCATGTATGAGGGCTGGAAAATCCTTTTTTCTAGCATTAAGGGGAGCAGTGAGGAGGAACGCACCGTTAAGTTTTTAGAAGATGCAGCTAGAAGTGCCGGGTTTCAAACCCACTTTACTTATATAGACTTGGTGCAATTTAACGCCACTGAAGGGGTGTTTTTTGAGGGGGTGAATTATGAGTATTTGTTTAAATTAGTGCCTTGGGAAAATATCGCCATTGATGAGCCGGAGTTAGCCATGCTTATGCAAAGTATCATGGAAAATCAAAAGGCAATTTTTTTAAACCCCGCTTATACTTTGCTCTTCCAAAGCAAGCGTTTTTTAAAACTGCTTTGGGATCGCTACCCTAACCACCCTTTGCTACTAGAGGCTAGCTATGAACCCTTGCGTAAAAAGCAGGTTAAAAAAGTTGCCTTTGGCAGAGAGGGGAGCAATGTAGAAATCTTAGATGCAAATTTACAAGTACTGCACAAAACTGAGGGGGTTTATGGCAACCATAAACCCGTGTATCAAGAGTACTACGAGCTAAATAAAGCTGGGGAGGAATATTACCAACCCAATGTTTTTTATGCTTTTGAACCTTGCGGGCTTGGCTTTAGAAAAGGCGGGCTTGTGATGGATAATTTTTCTAAGTTTGTGAGCCATATTATTTTATGAGTACCAAATGGGCGCGTCTTTTTCATATGCATGCTAGTGTATTTTTCTTGCCTATGGCTTTGCTATTTGTTATCAGTGGGCTTGCTTTCTTTTTAAATGTTAAATCAGAGAGTGGGGCAGAGATTAAAAAATGGCAAGTGCCCTTTGTTTCTGCTAAAGAAGAATTAGATTTTTTGCTTAATTTTCTTAAACAAAATAAAATCCCCCTACCCTCTAAGATTGAGCCTAGAAAGCGCAGAGGGGCTTTAGTGATTGGTACAGCTAGTTATGAGATTAATTTAAGTTCTCAGGGCAATACCAGCACCATTACAAGCATTAAGCGTAATTTTTTAGGGGTACTTATGCAAATACACAAGGGTAGGGCAGGTAAACCTCTTGTGATTCTGGGTTTTGCCTTTGGGGTGTTTTTGTGTTTATTTTATGCCAGCGGGCTTTTAATGGTTTTAAAATACAAGAATTTAAAGGGAATTGTTAGCGCCTTTATTTTAGGTTGTGTGGTGTTGGCTCTTTTGATTGTACAATCACTATAACCAACCCTTCTTTTTAAAATAAAGAATGGGCAAAATTGTAGAGATCACCATCGCCACAATCGCCATAGGATAGCCAAATTCCCAGCGAAGTTCTGGCATCACCTCAAAATTCATTCCATAAATCGTACCAATCAGAGTAGGGGGCATCATCGCCATCGTAGCCACAGTGAAAAGCTTAATGATTTTATTTTGTTCCACATTAACCTGTGAAGTGAAAAGATTTTGGATATTATCTAAAGCGTTGAGATTAGCTGTGCTAAAATCCACTAGAGAGCTAAAATCCTTAAGAATGATCATAAAATCTTTTTTAGTCTCGCTATCTACTTTATTGCTTTTAAGTAAAGTGGTGATGATGCGCCGTTTATCAAAGAGTGAATCGCGCAATTCCATGTTAAATTCTTGCAAAAATGAGAGAGTGATTAAAATTTCTCCGTGGTTAAGTTCTTCTTGCTCTAAGACAATGTGCTTACGCAAAGTACTAATTTCGCGGTTTATCTCTTCTAAACAATCTGCCCCCTGTTCAAAATAAAGTTCTAAGATTTTAGCCAAGACATCAAACCCATCTTGGAATTTTTTAGGACTGGCTAAGATTCGTTTTTGCATATCCTCAAAAATGGGCAAATTACAATCGCCATCATAAATTGTAAATAAAATATTATTTGCGATTAAGTAAGTGATGGCCTCTGTGTGGAAGGCTAAAGGATCGTCTTTATGGATAAAAAAAGTATTGATTGTAATGGAAGTACTGTTTTCAAAGTACTTAGTCATCGTACTTTTTTCTAATTCTTCACGGTTGCTTATATCAAGAGAGTAATTTTTAGCAATACAGTCTAATTCTGCAGCAGTAGGGTTGATCAATTCAAACCATAAAATGCTACCTTCTTCTAAAGGGAAGGTAGCAAAACTATTAAAAACATGGATTTGGACTAAATGGTTGTTTTTGGCAAAAACATTGACCATGCCTGCCTCCTATTTGCGATCAAGCACCTCAAAGGCAACTAAAATTTTGCCCTCTAAAAGTTCCAAACTCGCCCCCCCGCCAGTAGAGATAAAACTCACGCTATCTTTATACCCCGCACGGGTTAACACATCAATAGTATCGCCCCCGCCTATTAAAGAGTAGGCATAGGTATTAGAAATACTATGGGCGATTTGAAACGATCCGCGGCTAAAAAGGGGCACTTCATAAACCCCAAGTGGGCCATTCCAAATAATGGTTTGGCTTTGTTGGATCACTAAAGAAAAGAGTTTAGAAGTAGCCGGGCCAATATCTACAGTCATATGATTAAGTGCAATATCTTGCGCGGGGGTGATTTGTACTTGATCGGTGTGTTCTAAATGCGTACTACTCACCACATCTACAGGCAAATAAACCCGAACACCTCGCTCTTTAGCCTTCTTTAAAACCCCTAAAGCCTCTTCAATTAAATCCTCCTCCACTAAAGAGGCCTGCATATCATACCCTAGCGCCTTTAAAAAGGTATTACTCATCGCCCCACCGATGATAATTTTATCCACCCGCTCTAAAATGTTATGTAAAAGGGTAAGTTTAGAGCTCACCTTAGCCCCGCCAACAATTAAAAGCACGGGTCTTAAAGGGTTAGCCAAAGCCTTAGCAAAGGAATTAATCTCTTTTTTAAGTAAAAAGCCGGCTACTTTAAGGGGTACAAAGGCAGCGATGCCATAAGTACTAGCGTGTTTGCGATGACTTGTACCAAAGGCATCGTTGACATAAATATCACACAAAGCGGCTAATTCCTTAGCAAAGGCTGGATCGTTATTTTTCTCGCCTTTATAAAAACGCAGATTCTCCACTAGAATAATGGGACGATCTTGGGTATCTAAAAGTTGTTTAGCCTCTTTGGGCGAATTGGCAAATAACACTTCCTTATTTAAAAGCCGTTCAAGTCGTTTAAGCAGGTGGCTAAAGGAAAATCTCTCCTCTCTTTGCCCCTCTATCTTAGCCTCAGGGCGTCCTAGATGCCCTACTAAAACAACTGATTTTGCCCCATTATCCATGCAATAGTTAATCGTAGGGATACTCTCGCGCATTCTAGTATCTTCTGTGATATTTAGGTTTTTATCTAAGGGGACATTAAAATCTACACGGATAAGCACCCTTTTATCTTGTAAATCCACATCTTGGATTCCTAATACCTCTTGCATTTTTTTAATACCAGCTAGCATGCGCTTCCTTTAGAATGAATATATAGAGCTAAATCCACTAACCTATGGCTATAGCCCATTTCATTATCATACCAAGCGAGGATTTTGGCATGGCGCTTACCTAAAACTAGGCTTTGATCTAAAATGTAGATAGCACTAAAGGGCGATCCGATAAAATCGCTAGAAACCCGTTTGTCTAAATCAATGCCTAAGATACCTTGTAGGTAGGTTTGGCTAGCCTCTTGTAAACAAGTATGGAGGGTATTTAAATTTAAATCTAAACGGGTATCAAAACTTAAATCTACAAGGCTAACATCTGGGGTAGGTACGCGCAAAGCTAAACCACTGATCTTATCTTTAAGATGGGGCAAAATTAAAGCAATGGCCTTGCTCACACCTGTAGTGGTAGGAATAATATTAAGCGCTGCAGCGCGGGCACGGCGTAGGTCTTTATGTTTAGAATCTAAGAGATTTTGATCGTTAGTGTAGCTATGAATAGTTGTCATAAGGGCATGTTCTAAACCAAATTGATTATCTAAAACATGGAGTAAAGGAGCTAGGGCATTAGTGGTACAAGAGGCATTAGAGATCACAGATTGGCCGGTATAATTTGTGTGATTCACTCCATAAACAAAAGTAGGCGTATTTTTAGCTGGGGCAGAGATAATAACTTGTCTTACTCCATTTTTAAGGTGGATTTTAGAGAGTTCTAAATCGTTAAATTGCCCTGTGCATTCTAAAACTAAAGTTGCGGGGTTAAAGTTAAGTTTAGCCGGATCTCTTTCATGGAAGACACGCACCCGTTGGCTGTTTCCAATGCGTATATAATCTGTATCTAGCATTTCTATAGGGAGGGAGGGTCTGTGCAAAGAGTCAAAACGCAAAAGGTGGATTAAAGTAGGGGTATCACAGGTAGAATTAAGGGCTACTAGTTTTATATCCTCCCTGCTACCCACAATACGGCTTGCACACAAACCAATCCTACCTGTCCCATTGATAGCTATTTGTAACAATAACGCCCCTTATAATTTAACTAAAAATTATCATACAAATAGGTAGCTTGTAGGGCTCTTAAGCCTATGCCTATTTTTTAATAAGTTTTAATGGAGTGTGGATTGGCTAGATTTATGGGTTTTTTGGGTTTTTGTAGTATAATGCGTCCTCCTTATAGCCAATACAGAACAACTTGAAAGGATTATCAATGAAAAAAGCAGAGTTTGTAGAATTGATGAAAGAGGCAGGGTCCTTTGATAGCAGAAAAGATGCAGAGTTTGCCCTAGATGGGTTTGTTAGGGCCGTACAAAAAGCCCTTAGCACCCATGAAAGTGTGGAATTAGTGGGGTTTGGTAAATTTGAAGTGGCTTTACAAAAGGGCAAGAGTGGGAAAGTACCCGGGAGTGATAAAACTTACATGACTAAAGATAAAATGGTGCCTAAATTTAAGCCCGGCAAGGTCTTAAAAGACATCGTATCTTCTGAAAAATCTAGCAAAGGTACAAAGTCTAGTAAGAAGAAGTAACTTTAAGTTTTATCCCCTAGAGTTGTGCTTTCTACAACTTTAGGCCATTTGGTTAGTCTTATGAAGGGTCCTTGTAGCTCAGTTGGATAGAGCGTATGATTCCTAATCGTAAGGCCGTGGGTTCAAATCCCGCCAAGGACACCACATTATTTAATAATTACAGCAATTTAGATAACAACAAAATATGGAGTTTGCGATGAGTTTACATTCATATAAAAAGAGAGCATGGGGGGCTCTTTTAGCTTGCTTGACTTGTTTGCACTTGCAGGCTTTAGAGCTCCAAAGGTATCAACCCCAGCCTGAAGAAGATTTTAACCTTAATTTAAAACGATTAGAAAGGTTAGAAGATCATAATTTTGCTTCTACAGAGGGGAATGCGCTAAGTTTGGCAGATTTAATTAAAAATGCTAATAACAACTACTCACTCCAAGCCGCAAGGTTACAGGTAGCACAAGCGCTTAAAAACCACGCCATTGCTAAGGCTAAGTTTTTGCCAACTTTAAGCAGCAATTACACCTTTAACCACCGCGACAGAAACACGCCTTTTTATCCTAACTATAGCATGCAGTTACTCAACACAAATCTAACCTTAAATTTGTTTAATGGTTTTAGCGATGTTAATGGCGTTAAACAACAAGCGGCTTCTTACCGTTCTAGTAGTGCTAATATGGAATACACCAAGCAAAGCATTTATTTACAAGTGGTACAGCAGTATTACCAATATTTTAACAACATGGCACAACTAGTGGCCTATAAAGAAAGATTAGCCGAGTTACAGTCTAATCTTAAACGCATTAGACGGTTATACGATCAGGGTTTGGTAGCCATTGATGAATTAGAGAGTGCTAAAGCACAAAGCGCATTAAGCGAGAATGATATTACTAATATACAGTTTTCTATTGAGCAAAACCGCTTGACTTTAGAATACTTGACTAATAGTAAAATCCACTCTTTGCGCCGTACTACTATTCTCCAACCCTCTTTTGCACTCAGAGAACGAGCAGATCTACGCGCCCTTAGAGAACAAATTACAGCAATTAGTTATCAAAATAAGGCACTCAACTACTACCCTACGGTGGATATTAATGATGACTGGCAATACTATATCCAAAAACCGGCATTTGCCCGTGGTAAGGATAATAGATTTGGAAACTTGTTCCCACAACAACAAAACACTGTAGGGATTGTGGTGGGTTTGAATATTTTAAGCGATATTGGGTTGAGTTTACAAAAACAATATGTGCGCTTAAACCAACTATCACAGGAAAAAACCCTCATGTATAAAAAAATGGAGCAACAAAAAGATGAGGAGCTTTATCGCAGATCTATATACATGGCTATGGATCGAATCCGCAGCTCAGAGGCTAGTTTAAAATCAGCCACTATTTCTTATGATAGCATTAAAAGAAGGTATGCGGCTAATTTGGTGGATTTTACCACCTATCTTAGGGCTTTAAGGACTCGTTTTGATGCAGAAGTGGTTTATAACCAATCGCTAAATAACTACGAAATGCAAAAGGCCAACTATATTTTTTATAGTGGGCATGAAATCCAAAATTATGTACGCTAAGGGAGAAAGATGAAAATACTTTTAATGATCTTTTCATTGGTGATAGGGCTTAGTGCTAAAGAAGTGTATGCCGTTTTTGATGTACTTGCCCTCCAAGATGCTAACTTAACTTTAGATTCTGCAGGGATTGTAGATGCGATCTATGTAGATGTGGGTAGTAAGGTCAAAAAAGGGGATATTCTCTTAACTTTATACAATAGGGATAAAAGATCGCAGGTTGCTTCCATTATCCAGCAGTATGACTTTGCCCAAAAGCAATATGAGCGCTACCAAAAAATTGGAAGAGCCATTGATAGAAACACCTTAGATAGTTATTATTCTAATTATAAGAAATTAGGCTTTGATCGCAATTATGCTGATTCAATTGTAGAAAAGACAATTTTAAG
Organism: Helicobacter suis; assembly: GCF_902196125.1. Classification (GTDB taxonomy): domain Bacteria; phylum Campylobacterota; class Campylobacteria; order Campylobacterales; family Helicobacteraceae; genus Helicobacter; species Helicobacter suis_B. Next base: position 15,817 of record NZ_CABIKG010000016.1, on the reverse strand, counting down.
AGCGCCCTTTGATGGGGTGATTGCGAGTAAAAATATTGAGTTAGGCGATGGAATGAGTGCTAATAGCACGGTGTTATTTAGACTAGTTAGCCATCGATCTAAAATTGTCTTGCAATTTGACTCTAAATACTTACCCGAAGTAAAAGTAGGAGATACTTTTATTTATAGCATTGATGGCAAACCTGAGAAAAGACGCGTACGCATCACTAAAATTTACCCTACCATTGATGCAAGTACCCGCAAAGTAAGCGCTGAGGCGCTTTTGCCGGCTAATAGTTCTCTTGTACCGGGCACTTTTGGGGATGGGTTTATCCAGTAGCCATGTATAAAATAGCAATTGAAAGACCCATTACAACTTTGATGTTTGCGCTCATGATTGTTTTCTTTGGGACTATGGCCTTAAAGAAAATTAGCGTAGCGCTCTTTCCCAATGTGGATTATCCTATTGTGGTGGTTAAAACCCAATACCCCGGGGCAAGCGCAGACATTGTTGAGAGTAAGGTAACAGATAAGATTGAAGAAGCCGTAATGGAGATTGATGGAATCAAAAAGGTAACTTCTAATAGCGCGCTTAATGTCAGTGTGGTTACGATTGAATTTGTGCTTGAAAAACCTATCACAGTGGCGGTTAATGATGTGATTAACAAGGTTTCCTCTGTTACTTTTAATGATACTAATATTAGAAAACCCACCGTTGATAAAGTAGATACTAGCGGGCAGGCCATTCTTTCAATCTTTTTAAGCAGCAAAACCCAAAGCTTAGCCGAACTTAACGATCATGCTAAAAATGTGATCAAACCCATGCTACAAAAGGTTGAGGGCGTGGGAAATGTCCAGCTTAATGGCTATCAGGAAAAACAAATCCGTATCTATGCCGATCCAACCCTTTTGAACAAATACGGGCTAACTTTTAATGATCTTTACAACACCCTTAATACCCAAAACCTTGAAATGGACGGGGGCAAGATCATTAGTAAGACTAGGAATTATGCGATTTTAGTAGATGGTAATAGTTACAAACTTAGCGATATTGCCAATATCCAGATTGGAAGCAATGTCCGGCTTGGCGATATTGCTACTATTGAAAAGGGCATTGATACAGATATTACTTACGCTAGTTATGGGAATGAACCCGGCATTGTATTAGAAGTGCAAAAAATCGCTGGGGCTAATGAAATTAAAATTGTAGATGCCATTTATAAAGAAATGGATGCCATGCGCGCAGCTAGCCCAGGCTATAATATACGCCCCTTTTTAGACACCACAAGCTACACCCGCCACTCTATTGAAGATGTTAAATTTGACTTGATTTTAGGCGGGATTTTAGCCGTTTCTGTGGTGTTTATGTTTTTGCGTAGCTTTTCAATTACCTTTGTTTCAGCGATGAGTATCCCTATTTCCATCATGGGAACTTTTGCCCTTGTTAACTGGATGGGCTTTTCTTTAAACATGCTCACTATGGTTGCTCTTACCCTTTCTATTGGGATTATTATTGATGATGCGATCGTGGTGATTGAAAATATCCATAAAAAGCTTGAATCAGGCATGGATAAAAAGACGGCTAGCTATGAAGGCGTGCATGAAATTGCCTTTGCTATTATCGCTATCTCGGCTATGCTCTTATCCGTGTTTATCCCTGTGGGTAGTATGACAGGCATGTCGGGGCGCTTTTTTAAAAGCTTTGGGATTACAGTGGCGCTAGCTATTGCGATTTCTTATATCGTAGTGGTTACGGTTATTCCTATGCTTAGCTCTATTTTAGTTAATTCCAAACAATCCGCGTTTTATAACTTCACTGAGCCCTTCTTCCAAAAAATGGACAAACTCTACGCCAAACTTTTAGGTTGGATTTTAAACCACAAGCTCATTATTTTGTTACTAGTGGCCGGGATTTTTGTTAGTTCTGTACGCGTAGCTAGCAAACTAGGAATGGAATTTATACTCCAAGAGGATCGGGGTAGGTTTTATATCTGGGTGAAAGCAGATACAGATATTAGTTTACAGCATATGTTGCAAAAAATGAAAGCCTTACAACGAGTCATTGATGCCGATCCAGATGTAGAGTTTGATTCTATGCAAATAGGTTATGGGAATATCCAAAGCACCTTTAAGGGTAAATTTTATGTCCAACTTAAAGAACACCACAAGCGTAACCAATTTGTGATCATGGAAGAGATGCGCAACAAACTACGCGCCCTACCTGAAGCCAAAGATTTAGTTTCTATTAATGCAAGTGAAGTTCCCCTTATTGGGGGTGGGGATAACGCTGCTTTTCAGGTTTATATTTATTCCTCTGATCAAAAACTTGTGGATCAAACCGTGGAAAACCTACGAAAATTCTTATTAGAAAGCCCGGAACTTAAGGGCAAAGTAGCCGGTTATCACACCAACACCTCAGATTATCAAACCCAGTTTCAGTTACGGGTTTTGCGTGCAGCCACGATTAAATACGGCGTAACTGCCCAAAGTATTGCCTCAGTAATTAACAATGCTTTTTCAGGGTCTAACCGTGTGAGTTATTTTAAAGAGCATGGCATGGAATATGACATCATTATCCGCGTACCCTCTAATAAAAAGATGAGCGAAGAGGACATCAAGCGCATTCAGGTTAAAAATAAAGATGGTAAATTGATGTTTTTAGATGGGCTAGTTCAAATCATTACGCGTAAAGTCCCAGCTAATATCACCCGCTACAACCGCCAGCGCAGTGTTACCGTTTTAGCTAGACCTGCTGGGGGGGCGAGTTTGGGCGATCTTTTAAACCAAGTTAGGGCGCATAAAGATAAGTGGCTTGTAAAAAATGTTTTCTTTGCTTTTACAGGACAATCAGAAAGAGTCCAAGAAAACAGCGTTGCCTTTGGAACGGCTATTTCTACAGCCTTTATTCTCATTTACATGATCTTAGCCGCACTCTATGAGTCTATTCTTGAGCCTTTGATCATTATGATCACCATGCCGCTTAGCTTTTCAGGGGCTTTCTTTGCGCTTGGTTTAGTCCACCAACCTATGAGCATGTTCTCTTTAATGGGCTTGATTTTGCTTATCGGAATGGTGGGTAAAAATGCCACTTTAATTATTGATATTGCCAAAGAAAAGCGCAAAGAAGGGTATGGCATTGAGCAGGCTGTTATTTTAGCAGGCGAATCGCGTTTGCGCCCTATTTTGATGACCACCATTGCTATGGTTTTTGGCATGTTGCCCTTAGCTTTAGCTACAGGACAAGGTTCGGCGATGAAAGCCCCTATTGGCATTGCTATGAGTGGCGGGCTTATTGTCTCAACTTTACTTAGCTTGCTTGTAGTGCCTATTTTCTACCGGCTCATTGCGCCCATTGATGATAAGCTTAAAAAATTCTATCAGGATAACAAGCCAATTAAATCTTTAGGGGCTAAATCCAAATCCAAAGAGGATAACCCTCCAATTCCACAGGTAGCAAATGAGAGGGCTGTTTAGCGCTTTATTGCTAGCTAGCGCTTTAATAGCAGCTAGTAAAAACAAGCCAGAGCCCTTAATTAAAAATCAAATTTTTATCGGGGCTACAACGGGCTTTGCTACCTATCGCACCAATGAAGAATCTTGGATTAATTCCTTTGTCTGGGGGCTTAAGGGGGGCTATCAGCGCAATTTTAACCCCTATATTTCCTTAAGAGGTCAAATTGAATATCTCATGGCTATTAAACCCACCGCCTTTAATACGCTAGTTTCCTCTTTTGTAGGCTTACATGTAGATATGGTCAATGATTTTTACCACAAATCTAAATACGCCTTTGGCACTTATATAGGGGTGGGGCTAGGCTATTTTCAAGGGGCACATACTTTAGTGAGCTCTACAGATAACCGTAGTTTCATGGGCTATAATGGGGTTTTAGATGTGGGGTTTGGTAGCACCATAGACAAACAACACCGCGTAGAGTTAGGGGTGAAGATTCCTTTTGGCAAAATTAACGCGGTTAATAATAAATTCTTAAGCATGGATTTTTACTACTGGCTGGCTTCCTACGCCTATTTGTTTTGATTTTAAAGAATGGGCTAATTGTTTTAAAAGACTAACATCTCCGCTTGCAAAGAGTTCTAAATTACTTTCTTGATTTCTTGATATGAGTTTATATTTTTCTTGCAAATACTCTACAATGGCCTCGCCGGAGTGAACAAACTCACAAGGGTTTTCAAAGCGCTTTAAAAAATAACCCTTCAAACTTGAAACAATCCAAGGAAAATGCGTACAGCCCAAAACCACCACACAAGGCGCGCGCTTTAAATCCTTAAAATAATACAGCATGCAAGCCTCTAAAAGCGGGCCTTCTAAAACCCCCTCTTCAATTAAGGGCACAAATAACCCTGTGGCTAAACTTTGCACATTTTTATAACCATGTGTACCTAATTCTTTTTCATAGCGATTTGAGGCAATAGTGGCTTTAGTTCCTAATATTAAAATGGGCTGGTTTTGAGAAGTTTTTTTAAGAACGGATAACACCCCAGCCTCTATCACCCCTACAATAGGGATTGTACTTTGATTGCGCATCTGTGGCAAAGCCCACGCACTCACGCTATTACAAGCCACGATAAGCATGTCAATTTGATAAGGTTTGAAAAAATCTAAAGCTTCTAAAGAAAATTTTTGGATAGTGGCCGGATCTTTAGGGCCATAGGGTACGCGTGCCGTATCGCCATAATAAATAATGTGATCAAAAAGGCGGGCTTTAAGCAGGCTCTCAAGGACACTTAGCCCGCCCACCCCGCTATCAAAAACCCCGATCCTCAAGACCCTTCCTGCATGAGCCTTAAAAATTCTTGATTATCCTTAGTGGTTTGCATTTTAGAGTAAATGAAATTAAGCGCCTCTACATCATCCATTTGTTGCATCACATTTCTAAGCACCCAAACCTTAGTAAGCGTATCTTTGCCTAACAAAATATTATCCTTACGCGTGCCGGATTTAAGCACATCAAAGGCCGGATAAATACGCCTATCTGAAATGCTTCTGGCTAGTACAATTTCGCTATTACCCGTACCTTTAAATTCCTCAAAGATCACCTCGTCCATGCGCGATCCTGTTTCAATAAGAGCTGTAGCGATGATAGTTAAACTCCCCCCCTCTTCAATATTGCGTGCCGCCCCAAAAAAGCGCTTGGGTTTATGTAAGGCATTGGCATCTACGCCCCCGCTTAAAACTTTCCCGCTTGAGGGTGTGATAGCATTATAAGCCCGTGCAAGCCTTGTAATAGAATCTAATAAAATCACCACATCTTTTCCCATTTCTACTTTGCGCTTAGCCCGCTCTAGCACTAATTCAGCAATGCGGATATGATTAGCTGAGGGCAAATCAAAAGTAGAGCTAAACACCTGCCCCTTCACACTTCTTTGCATGTCGGTTACTTCCTCGGGGCGCTCATCTACTAGTAAAATCAAGAGTTCAACCTCAGGGTGGTTATGTGCAATCCCATGGGCAAGTTCTTTCATGAGTTCGGTTTTGCCCGTTCTTGGCGGGGCTACAATAAGCGCGCGCTGTCCCTTACCCATTGGGCTAAACAGATCAAGAATGCGTCCGGTTACCTTATTAGGTTCATACTCTAATTTAAGCTGTTCTGTGGGGAAAAGCGGGGTGAGGTTGTCAAAAAGCGGGCGGTTTCTAATTTCATCTAAGGGGAGGTAATTAACCGCTTCAATTTTAAGCAAGGCATAGTATTTTTCTTGATCTCTTGGGGCGCGTACTTGGCCGGTTACAATATCGCCGTTTCTCAACGCAAAGCGTTTAATTTGGGAGTGGCTTACATAAGTATCGTTTTGGTTATCTGAAAAACTCCCATCTAGCCCGCGCAAAAATCCATAACCCTCGTTCGCTGTTTCTAAAATGCCTGTGAAGAGAATATAACCCCCCTGACTCACTTGATTTTTAAGGATTTCAAACATCAAATCTTGTCGTTTGAATTCCTGCGGGTTTTCTACTCTTAGTTCGTTGGCAATTTCTAACAGTTTTTCTGTGGGTTTTGCGCGCAACTCCTCAATGCGATAACCACTCACAGGGGTATGGGTCTTTTGCTTAGGGTGATCTGCCATTAAAATCCTTATCTTCTTCTGATGATTGAACAACTACAAGCCTCGCTAGGGAGAACTAAAGCTTAAAATGAGAAAAAGGCTATTGTAGTGTGAAAATAGCTAAAAGTCAAGACTAAATCTTAGCCATGACTAGTTTTCGTTTAAATCCAGCCAAAATTACAAGCGCAAAAGTAGAGGCCACAAAGGGGTAAAGAAAAGCAGGAATGGGTAAAGGATCGCCTGCTGCATAGCTGTGCATGCCTGAGAGGTAGTAATTAACCCCAAAATAAGTCATTAAAATAGAGTAAAAGCCTAGTACGCTAGCACTCGCAAAGACATAGGGCATGTAATCAAAGCGCAAAAAGCGCAAGTGCAAGATCACCGCATAAACCGCAATAGAAATAAGCGCCCAAGTTTCCTTAGGGTCCCAACCCCAATAGCGCCCCCAAGATTCATTAGCCCACACCCCGCCTAAAAAATTACCCACAGTTAGCATTAAAAGCCCCATGATCATTCCCATTTCATTAATCGCACTAAGGGAGAGAATGGTTTGATCAATGTGTGATCTCTTAGGGCTTCTAAGCAAGAATAAAAGCAAAGTGAGTAACCCTAAAATAAAGCATAAACCTAAAAAGCCATAACTAGCCGTGATGATAGAGACATGGATATTAAGCCAATAGGATTTAAGCACGGGTACAAGATTACTAATTTGGGGGTCCATAAAACCTAAATGGGCTACAAATAGCGCTGTGCCGGCTAAAAAGCTAGAAGCACATAGGGCTAAATTAGAGCGCAAGATCAAACCTGCCAAAGTAGATGCCCATGAAATATAAAGCATAGACTCATAAGCATTACTCCAAGGGGAATGCCCACTCACATACCACCTTAATAATAAACCAACTGTATGCGCTAGTGTGCAAAGCAAAAGCACAGTGTAAAAACCGCGGTGTAGCCAAATATTTACAGGTTTATTTTTAAAGGTGGCGACTAAAACCACAACCAATAAAAACACACCTAGCAATAAATAAGGGGCCATTAGGAAATGAAAAAAATTGCTGTGGTTTAAAAAGATTTCAGAGTTAATTCTGGAGGCGGGCAAATAAAGATTGCTATGGGCTTTTTGATAGGCATCTAGCTCTTCTAAGGTTTTATTAACCGCTTGCCATTTATTCGTATCCACACCCGCATCAAAGCCCACAAATAAAGCGCGCAAAAAATGGGTGGCCTCTTTGGTTAAAGTTGCATCGTTACTTTTAATCGCGTCCTCTGGATCGAGCCAAATTTGGCCTTTATGGGTGGGGAAAATCTTTAAAATTGAGCCGCTAAAAATCATGTAGACTAGATTAATGCGCTCATCAACTTTTAACACATCTTTATCAAATTCATCGCGATCTTTAGGGGCTTTTTGGTTGATTTCCTCTACATAGTTTTGGAGTTTATAACCATGGGGCCCAAAAAGATCTAAAAAAGCCACCCGCCTTTGGTTAGCAGGGACACCTATCATTGTGCGCAATTTAGGCGTGGAGGTGTAGATCATTTTAATGCTTTTATAATCATCTGGATAGAGCATCATGCCAAGCATCACCTGTAAATTATCCATGCCTTTAAAGCCATCTTGGTGGGTGATTTTATGGATAAGTTCCATGCTAAGCGTATCTAAGGGTTTAATGCGTCCCTCAAAGCCTTGTATTTGCAAACGGCCAAATCTTTCTAATTGGCCTTTAGAGTGGGCTTTAAGATTTTTCATGCGCGTAATAATCTGCGTATTTCTTTGAGCCGTTGTACTAGGTTGTACCTTAGCCATGTTTTCTACAGGGGTTTTAACTTCCTTGCCCCCGTGCATGTCAATTTTGCCTTGCTGCGCACGCGCATAAGAGCCAAACCCTAGAAAAAGGGCTAATAAAATCCCGGCTACTTGCTGGGTCTTTAAAAAGCGCGAGAGTTTTTGGAAACGCCCATCTTTGTTAAAAAGCAACAAAAGCGCGCCTAGCATGAGCATGGCATAGCCTGCATAGGTGATGTTTTTACCCGGATCGCGATTAACTGAAAGAATAGTGCCCTTTTCGTCTTGATCGTAGGAGGATTGGAAAAAACGATACCCGCCATAATCTAAAACATGGTTCATAAAAATTCTATAGGGTTTAATCACCTTGCCATTTACGCCTAAAATCTCTACTTCAGAGGCATAAGAAGAGGGGCTCATAGAACCGGGGTAGCGCTCTAATTCAAAGCGTTTTAAATGCAATTTAAAGGGTAGTGTACGCTCTGAAACACCCCAATTAAGGCGAATTTGTAAATCTTGAATAGTTGCTTGTGCATCTTGGCTTTCTATCTCATGCCCGCCTATGATGTGTAGTACTTGGCTTTCTCCATTAAAACTTAGCTTAATTGTTAAAAGGGCGCGGTTATCTTTTTTATTTGGAGTCATTTTGCGCACACTTAAGGGTTCTAAGAGTAGAGTTTTACCATAGACCATAACCTCAGTATTAGGGAGATGTTTAGAAAAGGGCGAGAGGGGAGTTTTAAGCGAAAAATGCAAAGGGGGGCTATCTTTTCTTTGCACACTAAGATTTAAATAGCTATCCGTTGTTCGGATACGATCACTACTTTGATCTTGACGGATATGCATGGTCGCCTCAAAGCCAAAAAAGCGCGTTACTCCCGCGCCTAAAATGATAAGCACTAGCGAACTATGGAAAAATAAACTAATATAGCGCTTTCTTTGCCATGCTTTAGAAGTGATCATCGTGCCAATCAGCACAATTAACAAATACACATGCAAAGCGCTAAACCACCAAGTGTTATAAATAATAGCGCGGCTAGCAGGAGTACCATAATCATTTTCTATAAAGGTGGCCATAGCACAAGCGGTGGCGTATACAACAATAAGGGGAATGGCTACCCAAAAAGAACCAAAGAAGAATGCAAAGATTTGTCTAACTTGCATGTTTAGATTCTCTTGTTTTTTTGAGGATATAGGCGCGTAGTTTTTGGATAAAGACTTTATCATCGTTAATGCCCTGATAAAGATTATTGCCCACAAATTCTAAAACCGCTAAAAATTGGACATGGGGCATGTAACCGGGGAGTTCGTAGATAGTTTTACCGGTGGAGTCGGCTAAAACAATGGTGGGCGTGGAATTAACCTCATACATCTGGGCAAGCTCAGAGGTGGGTACTTTTAATTCGCGGGGTTTTTCAGGCGTACCGATTTTAAAATCATGCATTTTACTATAGCTGGTGTTGATATAGTAAGCGCTAAAGTGTGTTTTGATGTAGTTTTTAAGCTCTGCATAGTGTTTTAAGTCTTGTTTGAGCAATTCGCAGTACGAACAGCCATTTTTGCTAAAAATAAGTAGCATATGTTTGCCATGGGGGCTAATAATACGGGTATCTTGGAAAACATCTTCTAGCCCGGCATAACTTTGCTTATCTAAGTTATTGCTTGTCTCTAGCGTACTTTTTGGAGAGATCGCCCCTGAGGAAATCATGCTCTCATCAATCGAATCATCAGAAGCCAAACTAAAATGAAATAACAAAAGCGGTAAAGTAAAATAAAGAATTATACGCATTTAAAAGCCTCTTGGTGTGGATTAAAGCAGACATTGTAGCCTTTTGTCTTAAAATCTTGGCTTAGGGGCGGGGCGTTTTGTACAAGTTCTAAAATCGCCTTAGCAAAGAGAGAATCATCATTTAAACAGGGACAAACTAAATATTCAGGCACGGCCAAGCGCAGCGCCTCTAATTTATATTGAATCTGTAACTCAAAAAGGGTTTCAGAATTATCAATGCTAAAGGCTAAAGGATAAATAAGAATTTTATTACGCCGGTGTTGTTCTATCATGCTCTCAGTGCTAGGTTCAAGCCACTTTAAAGGCCCTACTTTAGATTGGTAGGCAATTTCAATATGTTTAAATTTAAAGGGCAGTAGCAAGCGCTTTAAAAGGCTTACATGGTGTAAACATTCGGCTTGGTAAGGATCGCCCTCTTTGATCACACTCTCAGGCAAGCCATGTACAGAGAAAATTAAAACAAAATCTTTTGCAGATCTATTTTGCAAGGTCCTAGCGATGCTTTGAATAATGGCCTTGTTATAAAGCGGGTGGGTATAAAAGCGATTAATAATGCGCAAATTAGGATAAAAATGCAAAGTTTCTAGGGCTTTTAAAGCCTCTTGCAAAGAGGATTGTGTGGTGGTGGTGGAATATTGAGGATACATAGAAAAAAGCACTAAAGAATTAAAACCTTGTTGGATTAATTCGTTAAAAACCATAGAGGTAAAGGGAGGGGTGTAGCGCATAGCATAGGTATAGTGGCGGTTTGTATCTAAAGTATTAAGACAATTTGTAAGCCTAGCGCTAAGATCGTTAATGGGGGATTTATTACCGATGTGTTTGTAAATATCTTGGGCTTTTTGTAGACGGTTTTTGACAATAAAACTCCCTAGAATTTTGCGCAAAAGAGGGTTTTTAAAAGAGAGGATATAGGGATCGGCAAACATGTTTTTAAGGAAAAGCTTAACCTCAGCTAGATTATTAGGCCCGCCCATGTTAAGCAAAACAACCGCCTCTTTAATAGACATGCATTAAAACCGCAAAAATGGAAAATAGCATAAGCGCATTATGCCATGTTGTGCGCCTAAAAGTAAGTTAAATAGCGCGTGGTAAAATGTCTTTATCTTTAAAATAAGGAAATCCATGTTTGAAACCATTATCGGGTTAGAAGTACACGCCCAGCTTAATACCAAGAGTAAAATATTTTGCTCCTGCCCTACTAGCTTTAAAGACGCCCCTAATAGCAACACCTGCCCCGTGTGTTTAGGGCTGCCCGGGGCTTTGCCTGTGTTAAATATTGAGGCGGTAAGAAAGGCCATCGCCTTTGGCACAGCAATTAATGCAACGATTAATCAAAATAGTGTTTTTGCGCGTAAAAACTATTTTTATCCTGATTTGCCTAAGGCTTATCAGATTTCTCAGTTTGAATTGCCCATTGTAAGTTGTGGGTATTTAGATATTCAAACAGAGGCAGGCATTAAACGCATTGCTATACAGCGGGCGCATTTAGAAGAAGATGCGGGGAAGAATATCCATAGCCCACAGTATTCACAAGTAGACTTAAACCGCGCAGGTACCCCGCTTTTAGAAATTGTGAGTTGCCCGGATATGCGCAGCAGTAGCGAGGCAATTAGCTATCTTAAAAAATTGCATAGTATTGTGTGTTTTTTAGATATTTGTGATGGCAATATGCAAGAGGGTAATTTTAGATGCGATGCTAATGTCTCTATTCGCCCTAAGGGTGAGGAAAAACTCTATACGCGCGTAGAGATTAAAAATCTCAATAGCTTTAAATTTATCCAAAAGGCCATTGATTATGAGGTGGCGCGCCAGATAGAGGCCTTTGAGCGCGGGACTTATGAAAAAGAGGTGGTGCAGGAAACCCGTTTATTTGATACAGCCAAAGGCATCACCCAATCCATGCGCAATAAAGAGGGCTCAGCAGATTATCGTTACTTCCCCGATCCCGATCTCAAGCCCCTTTTTATCCCAGCAGAACTTTTAAAAGAGGCACAAAACATTAAAGAACTCCCCGAAGCCAAAAAAGAGCGCTATATCAGAGATTTAGGGCTTAAAGCTGAGGAGGCTGATATTTTAGTGAGTAGTTTAGAAATGGCTAGTTATTTTGAGGCGATGTTAGAGCAGGGGGCTAGCGCTAAGGGGAGTTTTACTTGGCTAAGTGTAGAACTTTTAGGCCGTTTGCAAGGCGAGCAGAGTTTGCAAGATAGCCCTATAGAATCTCAAGTTTTAGCCCATTTGGTGCGCTTAATTGATAGTAAGCACATTTCAGGCAAGGCTGGTAAGGAAATTTTAGATGCGCTTATGCAACTAAAAAGGGCTTGTATAGCAGATATTGAGCAGATTATTGCGCAGCGCGGATTAGCCCAAATGGGCGATCAAGAGGTGATTTTAAAGACCATTAAGACGGTTTTAGAGGCTAACCCGGATAAGGTGAAGGATTATAAAGGCGGTAAAGAAAAACTTTTAGGGTTTTTTGTTGGGCAGGTGCTTAAAAATCTAAAAAATGCTAATCCGGCTATGGTTAATACTTTATTAAAAGAGGAATTAGCGTAGATTTTTAGGGTTTGAGGGTTTTAAGGTCTTGCATTTCAGTTACGCTGTAGCGGCTAACTTGAAAACCAGTCGGGTTTTTAGGCATCATAGTCGTATCAAAAGAGGGTGGGGGCAAGAAAGTAAAGCTAAGCACGATGTTATAGCGCTTTTGCTGGATTAATTGCCCCGCATCAAAGAGTTTAGCCACAATTTGTACATGGGCGATGTTTTGATTCTTAGAGCGTTTAAGCAAGGCAATATTGATAATATGAATATCGCGATCCATTTTAGGGGCGGTGTAAATGCTATTTTTAGAGGCAACTAGGCTTTCAAAAACATGCCAAACTTGCGCGTTACTTTGTAAACGAACCACCTCATAGCGACTCTGATCGTCAATGTGGTTAATGGATTCACGGTTTAAAATGTATTGGCCTACTAGTGAGCGCACTAAAGCTTCATTACTAGCTAAATTAGCATCGGCTCTTTGGATAATGGCATAGTGTTTATCTTGGTTAGCAAAGTCAATAAAATGGTGCTGGGTTTGTTTTAGCGGCAAGAGAATAATTAATGCAACGGTTAGAGCTAAACTAATTAGACTTAATAGCACCACAAGTTTATAGGCCATAGCGCTATTACGCCTTTCAATCCGAAATATACTATTTAAATCTAGGTGTGATAAAGCCAAACTTTCAATCTTACTAGCCATTTCTTGTTCTAATTTGGCTTGATTCTCTTGGATTTTTAAATACAATTCGTGGAAAAGTTGCTCTTTGAGGAGGTCTTGCTCCTTAGAATCCATGTATAGCCCTAATATAGAGTGGGGTAGATTGTCTATCTCTTCGCCCTTTTGTAACAGAAATAAATTCTAAGGTATTTTAGCTTAAAGCAATGGATAAAATTCTACCATGTCCAGTTAGATTACTTTTAATCAATACTACAATGTTGTTTAGAACTTCTGGCAGTCAATCTAAGTTGAGCAGTGAGATTTTAGCTAACGCTATTATAGGCCTGCAAGTGTAAATCGCCCCTCACAAGAGCAAAAGACACTCCTTAAACACCATTTTTTCATTTACAACCAGGCCTATAATATCTGCTTAAACTTACAACAAGAACAATACAACACTAACAAGACTCTAGAAAAAAGCCAAAGACAATGGTTAAACTCTAGTATCTTAGACACAAAAATCAGGTTTCATCCAAAACAAAGAGATTTGAGTTTCTCTAGTGTAGTGGCACAACAGAGTCGTATCAATGCCCAAAGAGCACTCTTGAGTGCTTTAACTCTTAAGGATAGAGGCTTTCCTAGATTCAAAAACTCCAAGATTGCCAAACAAAGTTTTAATTGGAATAATCAAGGCTACTCTATCAAAGACAAAAATAAGCATTTTAAGATTGATGTATCAAGATTTCAAGGTGCGTTGGTCTAGGGATTTGCCTAAAGATTGTTCTATCAAACAGATTACCTTCTCTTGTTTGAATGAGCGCTATTTTGTGAGTTTTAACATAGAATACCAGAAAGACATTACTCCCTTAAAGACTTTGAGCCACCAAGATAAAGCCATAGGTTTGGATTTAAATATAAAGACAATTGCCTTGAGTAATGGGACTCTTATCCCCACACATTCTAAGGCTTTCAGCACTGCTAAGTACGACGCTGCCTTTAAAAGACTACAAAGGAAACAGAGCAAAAGACTTTTAAAATCCAAGCAAGCTAAAATAAAACTAGGGAGGAATTTTTACAAATGCCAAAATTCTTTGAACGCTATTTTTACTAAATCTAAATCTCAAAAGGAGGATAGATACCACAAAATTATCAGCGAACTTTCTGAAAAGTTTGAGTTGGTAGTAGTTGAGGACTTGTCAGTAAAGAATATGACTAAAAGAGCTAGACTTAAGAATGAGTGCAAATGCAAGTATTAATTAGATCAAAAATTGAAATTCTTAAAAACACATTAATAGATGAGACCCCGCGCTATGATAAAGAAAAAGATTATAACATCGGCGATCGGGTTTGGGTGGATAATGTGATCTATGAGTGTGAAAAAATTAGTAACCCGCCGGATTTTGCTACAGATTTTAAACAAATTGGGGCGGATAATGTCATGGCGCCCTTTGATAGCGCGATTAATACAGCTGGCATCTCTAAAAGCAACATTGAAATAGAATTTTTGAGCAATGGCTGGCTTTACATGGCTAATTTTGAATGTGATTATATTATTGTGCGCGGGTTTGAGGGCGATCATTGCTTTTATAATGAAATTTTTTATACTTATGATGTTGAACTTGATAATTTAGAGAGCTATTTTTTTGCCACTGGGGCGCGTTTATTAGAGCGAATCATAATCCCACAAACCGGCGTAATTAAGTGGAATGTACAATTTTGTAACAATCAGGGAAATACTTCCCTTATTTCTGTGGGTGTGATTTTTTGCGGTGAAATGGTTGAAATTGGCCAAACTTTGTATAAAGGCTCTATCTCTTTAGAGGATTTTAGCAAGATTGAAAATGACGATCAAGGCAATATCAATATTATACCCGGACTTAGGCGCAAAACCTATAAATATTCGCTTTTACTAGACTTAAAAGAATTAGATAAAACCCTTGAATTACTCATTAATCTTAAAAGTGTGCCTAGTATTTTTATTCTTTCAAACGCTTATGAGTCTTTGCAGTTTTTCGGACTCTTGCGCGCCATTGATGCTAACTTTTTAGATAGAGCGCATGCTAATCTTGATTTAGAATTAGAGGAGCTCACATGATTTTAAATAAAAACACGCTAAAGCCTTATCGGCTAGACTTTTTAAGGCAATTTAACCAACTTTCTAAAGAGATTTTGTTATTAGAAAGCCAAGCCAAAGAAGTACGCCAAGTGCAGTGGGATACGACTTATAAAGTAACTAGCGATCTTAACCCATTAACTATGCCTTATATAGATAATGCCTATTTTAGTGTGGTGATTGTAGATGCTTTAGGCATAGTTAGCGCGCTGTATGAGTGGGACATGGCGATCTTAATTAATAAGCGTACTTATTTTTCTATTAATAGCCTAGAGGCAGATATAAAAAGTGGATTTGTAACCTTTAATCTTAAATATAGCGGCTATTTAGAGGATCATAGCTTAATCTACTATGCACAGAAAAGCAAAACACAAATTTAAGCCGCGCTAAACTAGGCTTAAATTTCAATAAAAGGAAAAACATGGAATTAACCCCCCAAGTGTTAGCTCAAGTGAGTAAAAGCCTTAATGGCGTGTTTGCCCGCGCGCTTGAGAGTAAACCTAAGTTGTATGAACAAGTGGCATTACAGGTGCAGGCAGGCACTATGACGGTAGAATACCGCTGGCTTGCAACTTTGCCTAGTATGCGTGAATGGACTGGAGAGCGAACATTAAAAAGCATTGAGGGCTATGGCTATACCATTACTAAAAAGAATTGGGAAAGCACAATAAAAGTGGATCGCGATATTATCAAATACGATAGCTTAGGTATTGTGGGCGCACAAGTAGCGGGCATGGCCGATCTGATCATTGATCATTATAACGCGATGGTATTTGGTTTGTTTAACACCAATTCAACTTGTTATGACGGAGTAGATTTTTTCCATGAACAACACCCAATTAGCACTAACAAAACCGCAAGTAATAAAGGTAGCCACAACTTAGATCAACAAGGTTT
>NZ_CABIKG010000015.1 GCF_902196125.1 Helicobacter suis | reverse complement strand
AGAGGAAATACCCAGCTCCATCCCGAACCTGGAAGTCAAGCTCTCTAACGCCGATGATACTGCTCTTTGCAAGAGTGGGAAAGTAGGGTGATGCGGGGGATAAAAAATCCAATAATTATTTTTTGAATTGTTATTTTTTAGAGGGAAAGTTTGAGCAGGGGGTTAAAAGATTTGCATGTGATAAAAAGGCCCCTCCTGCCACACCCCTCCCTAAAATGTAAAACCTGTACCTACACCCCCTTATGATACAAGCTGTGCAAAATTCTGACCTCTTCCTCCTCTTTGTTGCCATCAAGCATAGAGTTTAGCGAACCTTTAATAGCAAACAAGGACATATACAAATGCACGATGAAAAAGCCCACCATAGCTAAGCCAAGGAAATTATGAACTAAAGCGCTTAAGCGTAAAAGCGAGATTTGGTAGAGCCCAAAAAAGTCAGCAACTTTTCCTAAATCATCTGTGTTAAAGTACAAAACCGCCCCGCTAACAATCATCACAAACCCGCCTAAAGTGGCGATCCAAAACCATATCTTCTGGCCTGCATTGAATTTATAAGCAGGCACGGGCTTTTTCTCCTTAGACAAATAACCCCCCACGATGAGCATCCATTTAATATCTGCTAGTCTAAAGAGCATATCCTTAAA
Source organism: Helicobacter suis (assembly GCF_902196125.1). Taxonomy (GTDB): domain Bacteria; phylum Campylobacterota; class Campylobacteria; order Campylobacterales; family Helicobacteraceae; genus Helicobacter; species Helicobacter suis_B. The sequence continues at coordinate 45,220 of NZ_CABIKG010000015.1, read as the reverse complement.
CCACATAGCAAGCATGGGCAACACCGCTACCATAAAGATCACACAGCCCACACTGTGCACGATGCGACAGAAGCGTACAAATGCCCCGCCCCCAAAATACACCCCAAAAATCATGATTAAGCCTGTAGGCACAAGTAGAGCAAAAGAGAGCCCAGCGATCCAGTGGATAATGCGGTTAAAGCGCGTGAAAAAGGGGATTTTCTTACCACCATGTGCAAAAATCTTAGGCCCGATGATTAAATAATGCAACAAAAACCCAAAAGCAACCCCTAGTACCACCGCTAAAAATAGCCCTAAAAAATAATGCGCCTGCCAGAGAGTCCAGAGTTGCCCTAGCTTGCTTGTCTGCATCTGCCCATAAGGCAAAATCCCTAAAATCCGTTCTTGATCTAGGGGCAAATCTTGTGCTTGCAAACAGGAGGCGATAAAAAGGAGTACAAACTTTCTCATAAATCCCTCCTTAGGGTTGTTCTGCGCCCTCTAATTGGTGCTGTGCTTTGGTTTTAAAATCCTGCGCATTAGCATATTTTGCCATGATGCGTTTTCTATAGATGTTTGCAATGCTAAGCGCATCCCCTACTAATAACGCATTAGTTGCACAAGTTGCCGCACACATGGGTACTTGCCCGCTAGCGATGCGATTAACTCCATAAAGTTCCATTTCTTTTTTAGAATGCGTAGGCGCTGGACCTCCGGCACACATGGTACATTTATCCATCACCCCGCGTACGCCAAAAGCCCCGTCTCTGGGAAATTGGGGCGCACCAAAGGGGCAGGCATATAAACAATACCCACACCCAATACAAGTTTCTTTGTTGTGTAGTACAATGCCATCTTCGCGGATATAAAAACAATCCACCGGGCACACCTGCGCACAGGGCGCGTCTGTGCAGTGTTGGCAGGCAATGGAGATAGATTTTTCCTTGCCCTCTACGCCTTCATATAGCGTAACAACCTTGCGCCTATTAAGCCCTACCGCTAATTCATTAGAGTGTGAGCAAGCCACCGAGCAAGCAAAGCAACTAATACAGCGGTTATCATCGCAATAAAACTTCATGCGGTTAGCATTTGGGATTTGCTTGGCGGGCGCTAAATTAGTCATGTACTCTCCTTTAAGCCTTCTCAATGCGGCAAAGGCCGGCATTGAATTCAGGGATTTGGGTTACTGGATCAAAGCCATAGTTTGTAATCGTATTAGAACTCTCACCGGTAGTGTAGGGCTTAGTGTTCTCTGGGTAGCGATGACTTAAATCCACCCCTTGTAAAACTCCTGCAAAACTATAGGGCATGCAAATGCGATCGGGGGTAACCGCGTGGCTAAAAATAGCCTTAACCTTGATTTTTGTACCCTCCGGTGAATGCACCCACATCATCTCCCCATCTTTAATCCCATGGCTAAGCGCTAGATCCGGGTGGATATGACAAAACATCTCCGGGGTAATGTGGGAGAGGTATTTACTGGTGCGCTCAAGCATTCCCGCCCCGCTTAAATTCACAAGACGCATAGAGGCTATGACAATTGGAAACTCCTTAGCCCAAGTTTGTCTGTCTTGCTCGCTTGCATAGCGCACATCTACCCTAAAGTTATTGATCTGATCCTTAATAGCGGGGTATTTTTTGACTAGATCAGGGCGTGGGGAGTGTAGCGGCTCTCTATGTAAAGGAATTTGATCAATAAAGCTCCATACAATTGCTCGCGCTCTAGCGTTTCCATAGACGCATACGCCCTTTTCATCACATTTTTTCTGGATAAGCCCGCTGGTATCTACTTTCCAGTTATCCCCCATGATCTCTCTTTCATGCGGGGTAAGTTTAATGCCAAGTACCTTTTCAATATTAGCTTTAGTGATCTCTGGATGGCCTCCCTGTATAGCCGAACCCTTAACCGTTATACTTTTATCTGCAAGCAAACTTTGCCCGTTGCGCTCCTCACCAAAGCGCGCCCTAAAGCCCATGCCCCCCTCTTTGGTGGGTACGCTGGTGTCATATAAAATAGGTGTGCCGGGGTGTTGTGGCGTCCAAGCTGGCCAAGGCAAGCCATAATACTGCCCTTTCATAGGCCCATAGCCCTCTAAAGTTTCATAATCAAACATATGCCAGTTTTCTTGCTGGGCTTTTAAGCGCTCTGGTGTCCAGCCCCCTAATCCAATCACCTTAACCGTGCGCGCAAGCTCCCTTGTAGCATCTTCAGGCCAGCTAAAGCTTTTACGCACCTGTACAAGTTTGCCGTCCTTATCAAAGTCGCACAATAAAGACTTAGTGTACTCATCATAGAAACCAAATTTTTTAGCCATTTCAAACATCAATTCGTGATCTTGTTTGGTTTCATAAAGAGGTTTAACCACTTGGCTACGCCACTGCGCGCCTCTATTAGTGGCTACCACAATGCCCTCACATTCAAACTGGGTGGCTACTGGCAAAACATAAACTCCATCAGAGCGCTCGGTTAAAATGGCCGCTTCATTTAAGAAAGGCTCAGCAATGACCATTAAATCAAGCTTTTCAATGGCTTTAGCCATTTTTGTATTGTGCGCTAGAGAGGAAACCCCGTTGCCTTGTACCCACAAGCCTTTAATGGGGGCGTTGGAGTGGGTTTTACTCTCTTGTAATACGCCCTCATACCACAAAGACAAACTATAGCCCTTTTTATGCATCCATTCGGGCGCATGGAAGCGTTTTTGTAAATACGCATAATCCACGCCCCAGCATTTGGCATAATATTTCCAGCTCTCCTCACTCAAACCATAATAGCCCGGTAAATTATCTGCTACACAACACATATCCGTAGAGCCCTGTACATTATCATGCCCGCGCACAATATTACAGCCCCCGCCTTTTTTACCCATATTGCCTAAAACTAATTGCAAGATAGACAAAATACGGGTATTAGAACTGCCCACGGTGTGTTGGGTGATACCAAGAGCCCACGCTAGAGTAGCTGGCTTAGCCTGTGCAAACACGCGGGTGGTTTGGATAAGCAAGTCTCTAGGTACGCCTGTAATATCTTCCACCACTTCTGGTGTATATTTTAAGGCCTCTTTTTTAATCGCATCAATCCCGTAAGTTTGGTTTTTAATCACCTCTTTATCTTCCCAGCCATGCTTAAAGATCAAATGCAACATGCCATAAACAAAGGCAATATCTGTACCTGAGCGGATACGCACATAAATATCTGCCTTAGCCGCACTTTTAGTAAAGACCGGATCAATCACAATAAGCTTAGCGTTATTGCGGTCCTTTGCCTGTAAAAAGTGTTTAAAGCCAATGGGGTTACTCACCGCCGTATTAAGGCCAATCATCAAAATAGCTTTAGAATGCCCGACAATGTCTCCAAAGTGATTTGTCATCGCACCATACCCCCATGTATTCGCCACACCGGCGACTGTGGTGCTGTGTCAAATCCTAGCTACATGGTCAATGTTATTCGTGCCATAAAAGGCCGCAAATTTGCGCCAGTAGTAGGCTTGTTGCGAATTCATCTTCGCACTGCCTAGAAACATCATGCTATCTGGCCCGTATTTAGCGCGCATGGCAATCATTTTAGCGCTCACTTCATTAATGGCTTGATCATAACTGATTCGTTTCCATTGCCCCCCCTCTCTTTTAAGCGGGTATTTAAGGCGCATTTTAGATTTGACTAAGTCAATTTGATCCACGCCTTTACAGCAGTGGCTTCCTGCACTAATGGGGTGATCTTGGGCCACATCTTGGCGAATCCACACCCCATCTTTAACCTCTGCAATAATCCCACAACCAGCTGAGCAAATGCTACAAATGGTTTTAACCCGTTTGACTCCCTCATTAGGATCAATGACGGGCTCTTGTTTGGTGGCTTTTGTATTAGCAAAGGCTAAGCTTGCCCCAGCGCCTGCCCCAATAGCGCCCATTTTCAAAAACGAACGACGGCTTAAATTTCCCATATTTATCCTTTCTTTAGAATTTACCAGACGGTTCTATAGAAGATGTCCCACGCGGGGGTTTTATGGTAAAGAATTTCTTTTTTAGTACTCTTACCCACCACGACCCCATTGCTATCTGGCTCGGTATTAAAAAGTGCGCGTTTGGGCATTGTCGCCTCTAGCGCTTCTCCTGCTAAAACACCTGCCCCTAAAGCCCCCAAAGTTTTTAAGGCTTGGCGTCTTTTCTCTTGCATGGCCAACTCCTAATGTGAAATGAGGTTAAAAAATAACCTTTCATGTTTGATAAATGCACTTAGTATTATAGCGCAATTTTGATAACAAATACTTTTTTTATGGCTGGCAATAGCCTCTATAAAAGCATCGCTAAAGAGGTGGAAAAAGTCCTTAAAAAGCCGTGTGTGCAACTCCCATAAATCCTGCCCTTCTAGGATTTGTTGCAAAAAGGCATTCATCATTAGGGTTAAAAAACCTAGATCGTCTTCACTCACTGCATAAGGGAGGGTGTGGCTTTCTAAATGCAAACCAGATTGTTTTAAAATGGCAATGGCCTCAAGGCGTTTTTTGCCATTATCTTGACCCTCCAAATAATAAGACGCACTCATGGGTACAAAGGAAGAATCGGGGGCAAATAATACGGCATTTTGTTCGGCCAAAAAGGGCTCAAAACCTCTCTCTAAAAAAGTATACCACTCTTGCCACGCCTGTTGTGTTTGTATATCAAAGGGGAAGTTTTTTAAATGATCCACAAGCGCTTTTAATTCCTCAAAGCTTTCTTTTGTCTCTATGAAAACCACCATATAATGCCACAGGCGGTAATAAAGCGCGCGGGCACGGGTAAGATTAGGGTCTATGTTATTCATTATTCAAGCATTGTACTATAGTTTTGCATATCTTGGTTAAAGGTTTTAAGCTAAAAAATTCACTTAGTTTGCTAGAATACGCAATTTTAGAATTCTTAAGCAAGGATCTATGTGGACACTCTTTCAATTATCAAGCCCGATGGCGTGAAAAAGCGTATCATTGGGAAAATCATTACCCGTTTTGAAGAGGCGGGCTTGGAGGTGGTAAAAATCAAACGCTTACGCCTGAGTAAGAAGCAGGCTGAAGATTTTTATGCAATCCACCAAGAGAGGCCTTTTTTTAATGATTTGATCGCTTTTATGACCAGTGGCGAGGTGGTGGTTATGGTGTTAGAAGGGCCTAATGCTGTAGAGAAAAACCGCGAATTAATGGGTGCAACCGATCCAAAAGCGGCTAAGCCTGGCACAATTAGAGCGGATTTTGCCGAAAATATTGATGCAAATGTGGTGCATGGAAGCGATAGTGTTGAAAATGCCCAAAGAGAGATTGCTTTTTTCTTTGGCAAGTAAGCTTTGATGCGTCTGAAAATGCAAAAAATAGGCTATTCTTCTAGCCCTATTGTCTATGAACATGAGGGCATGCGCTTAGAAGGTGGGGTTAAAAGAGTTGGTTTAAATCTCTTTTTGCTAGAGGGGCATTTGCAAGGCAGAATACAAGTAGAGTGTGCTAGAAGTGCTAAACCTTTCTTTAAAGAGATTTTACAGGATTTAAAAATCTTTATCTGTGATGGGATTTTTGATCCTAAAGAGGGGAGTGAAGCAGGCATAGATGCCCTAGATGTCATTGAAAGTTTTGATGGCATGATTGATATAGCCGATGTGTTGCACTCAGAAGTGCAATCCATTCAAGCTGATTACCATTACTTAGATTAACACAAAGGATAAACATGGCCGTTCCTGATAGACGCGTGAGTAAAACTAGAGCAAAAAAAAGACGCACCCACTACACTACAAAGTTAGCAATGCCTGTTAAAGGTAAAGATGGAAGCTGGAAACTGCCCCATTTTCTTAACCAGTTTACGGGCAATTATAAATAAGTTACAATGAAAATTGTCGTTGATATGATGGGAGCAGACCTGGGAGTTTTGCCCATTATTGAGGGGGTTTCTAAGGCGCTAAGTACCCAAGTCTTTAAACCGGTGCTAGTTGGAGATGCTAAAAAGGCTAAGGCTTTTATCTCTAAGGATTTAGTTTCTAAAGTAGAAGTTGTTGACTGTGCGGATTATATCCGCATGGACGAGCAAGCCACCGACGCACTCAAACGCAAAGAGTCTTCTATCTTTGTGGGCATGGAGATTTTGAAAAACAACGGAGCTGATGCGTTAGTTTCTGCCGGGCATAGCGGGGCTACTATGGGGCTAGCTACGCTTAGATTGGGGCGTATTAAGGGAGTGAGCCGTCCAGCACTTTGTACTTTAATGCCCTCAGTGGGTCAGCGCCCTAGTTTGTGTTTAGATGTGGGGGCTAACACCGATTGTAAGGCAGAGTATCTGTTAGATTTTGCCATTTTGGGCTATGAATATGCTAGAAATGTACTAGGTTATGAAAACCCCACAGTGGGGCTTTTATCTAATGGTGAGGAAGATAGCAAGGGTAATCTTATCACTAAAGAGGCCTTTAAACTCATCAAAGAATACCCCCTTTTTTGTGTGGATAAAGATAGCCCACCTATCTTTAAAGGCAATGTTGAGGGCAGTGATATTTTTGTTAATAGCGTAGATGTTGTGGTGTGTGATGGTTTTGTGGGCAATGTGTTATTAAAGACTACAGAGGGCGTTGCTAGCGCTATTGCTGGTATTTTTAAAAACACTATCAAGGGAAGTTTTGGCGCTAAAATGGGGGCGTTTTTATTAAAAGAGGCTTTTAACACACTCAAACAAAAAACCGATTATGCCGAATACGGGGGCGCGCCTCTTTTGGGTGTGAATAAGGTCGTGATCATTAGCCATGGTAAAAGCAATGCTAGGGCTGTTGAGTGCGCGATTTATCAAGCAATCAAGGCTAAAGAGAGTGGCGTAGCCGAAAAAATAGCGTTGGCATTTGATCATAAAAAAAATGAGGGGACTACAACACAAGACCCTTCCGCTTGAGTTTTTAGGGAAAGGAAGAGCATGCCCTATGCGATGTTGCGATCTGTCGCTGCTTATGTGCCAGAAAAATGTATCCCAAACCATGTTTTTGAAAGTTTTTTAGATACAAGCGATGATTGGATTTATAAACGCACAGGGATTAAAACCCGTTATTTTGCTACACCTGATCAAAGGAGTAGCGATCTAGGTTTAAAGGCTGCACAGCTAGCTATTCAGCGCGCTAATTTAGAGCTAAAAGAAATTGATCTAGTTTTAGTAGGCACTCTTAGCCCAGATCATGTAGCCATGCCCTCTACAGCCTGTAGTTTAAGCGCTAAATTAGGGCTAGAAAACACCCCTAGCATGGATATTATCGCCGCTTGTAGTGGGTTTATCTATCTTTTAGCCACAGCTAAAGCTTTTGTAGAAAGTGGCATGTATTGCCATGTTTTAATCGTGGGGGCAGAGAAGTGTAGCAGCGTACTAGATTTTACAGATCGCAGTACCTGCGTACTCTTTGGAGATGGAGCGGGGGCGTGTGTGATTTCTGCTACAGAAGATCCAAGAGAGCGTATTTTAGATGTCAAAATTGCTGCAGATGGGCGTTATGCGGATTATCTTTATACCCCTAGATCGCTTAAACCTAGTACTTTTATCGCCAGCCAAGAGCAAAGCCAAACCCTGCACATGAATGGTAATGGGGTTTTTAAAATGGCGATTAAAACTTTACTTAAAGATGTAGAAGAAATTTTAAAAGCTAACCATCTGCAAGCACAAGACATTACCTATTTTATCCCCCATCAGGCTAATTTACGCATTATTCAGGCTGTGCAAAACCAATTAGCCTTTAAAGAGGAACAGGTGATTTTAACCGTGCAAAAGTATGGTAACACCTCAGCGGCGAGTATTCCTATGGCCATGAATGAGATTTATGAGCAGGGCAAACTTAAAAAAGGGGATTTGATGCTATTAGATGCCTTTGGGGGTGGGTTAACTTGGGGTTCTGCTTTGGTGTATTTTGGCGGTAGGTGAAGCTTGTTTTTAGAAAAAAGTACTAAAATGGGGGTTTTGCAAAAATTGATAAAGGATAAACATGACAGTTGTTAGGCTTACACGGATTGGGCGCAGGAAAAAACCTTTTTATCGAGTCGTTGTTACAGATTCTAGAAAGCGCCGCGATGGGGGTTGGATTGAATCTATTGGGTATTATAACCCTTTGAGTAATCCCAAAGTGGTACAAATTAACCATGAAAGATTAGATTATTGGAAAAGTGTAGGGGCTAAAATGAGTGAGCGGGTGGAGAAACTCTCTAAAGGCACGCATTAGGCTAACAAATGGAGCGCTTTAGTGAGCAAAACCCTAGTTGTGAGGAAAAAGAGGGGTTTTGCGTTGAAAAGTTTGTAGAGGCGTATTGTAAAAAAATCGTCGCCTACCCTCAGGTTTTGCAAGTACAATCTAGGTTGCAAGGACAAATCAAAGAAATTTTGATCTACACCAATCCTATGGACATGGGACGGGTAATTGGTAAAGATGGCAAAATGGTCAGTGCTCTTAGAACCTTTATCTCAGGGGTGAAGGCAAAAGACGGGCTAAGTTATAAAATCATTGTTTTAGCTTCTGAAAACCCCTATGTATTATGAAAATAGAGGATTTATTAGTAGTGGGCGTGATTGGGCGCTGTGTGGGGCTTGCTGGGGGTCTTAAACTTTTTTTAAAAGGGAATTGTTTGGAGTGTTTACAAAAAGGCGCGCAGGTTTATGCCTACCATATTGGCTTACCCCGTTCCCTTAGCATTAAGCAATACATTGCTAAACCCTCACTTATCTTTTTTGAAAGGCTAGAAACTCCAGAACTTGCCAAAACTTTAACAGGTTATACTTTAGCCATGAGTGAGGAAGAAACCCTTAAGTATTGCCATTTAGCAGAGGGGGAGTTTTTATATTCCCAGCTAATTGGCTTAGAAATTGAAGAAGAGGGCATGATCTTAGGGCGGGTGGTTAGTGTAGATGATCTAGCCTCTATGGCTTATTTACGCGTACAAAATTCTAATAAGAGTTTTTTAATCCCCTATATTGCGCGCTATATTTTGCGAGTGGATTTATCCACACAGCGCATTTATACACAAGATAGCAAAGGGCTTTTAGAAGAAAGCTAATGCATTTTAGTTTACTCACCCTTTTTCCCAAATTACTTTCTTTTTATTTTGAGGATTCTATTTTAAAACGGGCTTTGGAGCGCGCCATTTTTAGCCTAGATATTATCAATATGCGCACTTTTTCCCCCCATAAATTTAAACGCGCTGATTTTCCTTTAGTAAGCGGCGGTGCAGGGCAGATTTTAGACCCCTACATGGTTGAAAATGCGCTTAAGAGTGTAGATAGTGGGCATGTGATCTTTTTAAGCCCAGTGGGTAAACCCTATATCCAACAAGATGCTAAGAGATTAGCTAACTATGCGCATTTAGTGTTAGTGTGTGGGCGCTATGATGGATTTGATGAACGCTTGATTGAAAAACATGCTAATGAGGTGCTTAGTGTGGGTGATTTTGTACTCACTGGGGGGGAATTAGCCGCCCTTTGTATCTGTGATAGTGTAGCCCGGCTCTTAGAGGGGACTTTAGGTAATAGCGCTTCTTTAGAAAAAGAAAGCTTTGAAAATAATCTATTAGAAGCCCCTAATTTTGCTAACACCTATGAATTAGCCACCAATGCCTCTAGTTGCATGCAATTACCCACGATTTCAGAGTATTCAAAGGGAAACCATGCTAAAATAGGCTCGCTTATGCACGATTTATCTATCAAGCGGACTCAATATTACCGTCCGTCTCTCTACCACTTAGGTAAGTCTTTGCAATGTTTCTCTCAACAACACAAGAAAGGTTAATCCCATGAAAAATCGCTATCTAAAATCCTTTGAAGATGCGCAGATTAAAGTACAACCCCCCAGGTTTAAAGCAGGAGACACGCTAAGATTAGGTATTCGTATCCAAGAGGGCGATAAAATGCGTACCCAAAATTTTGAAGGCGTGTGTATTAGTTTGCGCGGTTCTGGAGTGGGTAAAACCTTTTGTGTGCGTAAAATTGGCGCTAATGGTGTAGGCGTAGAGAGGATTTTTCCTTTATATGCGGCAAGTTTGGTGAGTATTGAGGTTTTGCGGGTGGGGCGTGTGCGCCGGGCTAAACTCTACTACTTGCGCCACAGAAAAGGCAAGGCAGCGCGCATTAAAGAAGTACGCAAAAAAGAGTTAGTTTAGTTTTTAAATCAAAATAATTAGCATTAGCGCTGTAGGGTTACGGACGCGCGGTTAACATTGCGCGTTGCTTCGCTTGATTAGCTTTAAATTAACTTTAAAGAAAAAGTTAAACTTACATAGATTTGAGATTTTTAAAGAATGAAAGATAAGCGATCTAGTAAGCAAAGCCCACAAGACTCAGCCCTTAAAAAAGCGTTAAATGCCCCCTTAAGTGAGATTAACACCATAAGCAGGCTATAAACTTGCCAGAGAAACAAGAGAGTTTGCATACAAATTTAGCGGATTTACCTTTACAAGAGGCGCTAAAAGAGCTCAGAGCGCGGGGGGTGGAGTTTGTGGAGTTGGGGGAGGTGTGTAGCTTGCTTAATGGCTATTCTTTTAAAAAAACCGATTATGTGAAAAAGTCTAACACCTTGCTTATTAGAATGGGGAATATCCGCCCTGATAGTGTATTTAACCCTGAATATAAAGCGGTTTATCTACCGGATCATTTCGCGGAGAAATACAAAAAATTTGTTCTTAAGGAAAATGATATTCTCATCGCCATGACTGGTAGTAATTTGGGTATGACTACTATTCTTAAAGATACAAAGAATAAAAGTTTGTTACTCAATCAACGGGTAGTTAAACTTTCTAACTTTAATCCTAGTATCCATGCTTCTTATCTATACTATTTTTTGATCACACAAAGAACTAATAGTTATATTAAATCGTTAGTAAACACAGCAGCACAGCCAAATTTAGGAACGCGTCAAATTCTTTCTACACTTATCCCCCTCCCCCCTCTTTTTATTCAAGAGAGAATAGTAACCATTCTTGATTGCCTTACAGAGCTTACAGCAGAGCTTACAGCTAGAAAAAAACAATTCCATTACTATCTTAATGCGCTTTTAGATTTTAATTCTTCTTATGAGTTTAAAGAAACAAAGCGCTTTGTAGCAGTAAAGACAAATTTAAAAAATCAAGATAGCTTGCAAGTTGCCCCCCTTAAAGAGGCATTAAATGCCCCAACAAGTCTTATTAAACACCCCCTACTCAAAGAGAGCTTTAGGGTGGAGTGGGTGAGATTGGGGGATATTGGGGAGTTTGTGCGTGGGAATGGACTTACTAAGGCTGATTTACACCCGGCTAATACTAATGGCACACTTATAGGGGCTATCCACTATGGAGAAATCCACACCTATTATAAAACCCACACGACCACTACAAAAAGTTTTGTAACGGCGCAATTGGCTAAGAAATTAAAAAAGGTTAAAAGGGGGGATCTTGTAATTGTGGGTGTGAGTGAAGATGTAGAGAATGTTTGCAAAGCTGTGGCTTATCTGGGTGATAAGGATATTTGTATCGGCGGGGATACTTTTATCTATTCACACAAGCAAAACCCTAAATTTATCGCCTATTTGTTACAAACCCATTGCTTTTTACGCTTTAAAAAACAATATGCGCATGGCGCTAAAGTTACTAGGGTAAACCTCCAATCTCTTAAAAATTTTAACTTCCCCCTCCCCCCTCTACCTATTCAAAAGAAAATAGTGAATATCCTAGATCAATTACAAACCCTCACCTCTGATTTATCACAAGGAATCCCAGCCGAGATTAAGGCGCGTAAAAAGCAATTTAACTATTATCTAAACCACCTTTTAGATTTTAAAGGACAAGCATGAGTGTAGAAAAACCCCTAGTTTCTGGTTTTAAAGATGAGGATAAGCAATTAAGTACTTTAGAACAAAAATATAAATTAAAATCATCGCTCCATCAATCTTGAAATCTTATGCTCTAGCGTGGCCATTATTTGTAACTGGCTGGTGATTTGATCTAATAAGGGCATGAGAAGAGCTAACTGGGGGACTGATTGTGTGCTTTTAGAAGTGTCCTCTTTAATAGAAGTATAGGCCTGTAAAATCCCTTCCATATAATCAAAAGTGGCGGTATCTTTGGTGTAGTAGTCTTGCAGTACCTGATAAAGAGTAATGCTCTCTTTGAGTAAAAGCGCGACATGGCTAGCCTCTATCTGATCTCCCCCTCTAGCCCGTAGCATCATAACGGCTTTATCCAGCTGCTCATTAAGAGCCACAATATCTTTTAGCACAATCACATGGTGGATTGCCATTTGTTGTACACTCTCTTGGATAGCCCGTAAAGAAGAGGGAATACAAAAAAGCAAATTTAAAAACCCACACAGCACTAAAGCAAGCCATACACGCCACATCTAAGCATTATACATTAAAACTAATAAGCTGTGTTATACTCACACTAAAATCTTAAAGAGGATAAATGCAACCCCTACTCTTCACCCCCGGACCAACTCCTATTCACCCCAGCATTGCCACCACTTTAAGCCAACCTATTATCCACCACCGCACAGCCGAATTTGAAGCCATTTTTGCACAAGTTAGGGCGCATTTAAAAGAAATGATTGGTTTACCGGAGGTGCTTACCTTAGTGAGTAGTGGTACAGGTGGCATGCAAGCAGCTTTAGTGCAGTTTGTTAAACCCAGTAGCCAGCCTGCTTTATTGGTGCTAAATAATGGTAAGTTTGGTGCACGATTTGGTCAAATTGCTAAAGCCCATAATCTAAATGCCATAGAAATTAAAAACGCATGGAATGAACCCATTAGCCCTAAGCAAGTACAAGAAGTGCTTAATAAAAATTCTGATCTTAAAGCTGTTGCTTTGCAAGTATGTGATTCCTCAGGGGGGTTAAGGCTAGATTTTGAGGGCATCTCTAAAGTAATCAAAGCCCATAACCCTGAAATTTTAGTTATTGTAGATGCCATTACAGCTTTAGGGGTAGAAGCCTTAGATGTGAGTTGTGTTGATGTTTTAATTGGGGGCAGTCAAAAGGCTTTCATGTGCCCTGTTGGGCTAAGTATCCTAGGGCTTAGCGCGCTTGCAATTTCTAAACTAGAAGATCGCGATTATTATTTTAATTTGTCTTTAGAACTTAAAAACCAACAAAAAAACACCACCGCCTTTACAGCAGGCATTTCTCATATCCTAGCCTTACAAACTTATTTTAAATGTGTAGAGCAACTAGGCGGGCTAGCTACCCTTTATAACGCCACTAAAAAGCGTGCTTTAGCCACTCAAAAAGCCTTAGAAGCCTTGCATTTACAAATCTATCCTAAAGCGCCCGCCTTAAGCATGGCAACTATTTACCATATAGAGGCCTCTAAAATTAAAAAGCATTTATTAGAGTGCTATGGTGTACAAGTTGCCGGAGGACAAGATCACCTTAAAACTTGTCTTTTGCGTATCAACCATATGGGATTAATAGAGATCTATCAGATTGCATGGGTGCTAAATGCTTTAGAGCAAACTTTAGTGGATTTAAAATTGCATAAGAGTTTTGAGGGTGTGGCGATTAAGGCGTTCATGCAAGAGTATTACTAAGGAAAGCCATGCGTTTATATTATGCCTACCCGGATTTTAAACAAGATGTGGTGCGTTTAGCTAAATTAATAGAGCAAGATTTTAAACCCCAAGCGCTCATTGCAATTTTACGCGGGGGCATGACTTTAGCGCATTTTCTAGGGCTTTATTGGGATATTAAGGCTATTTATGCCATTAATGCTAGTTCTTATGGATTAGATCGTACCCAAAGCAATTTAGAGATTGAAAATATTCCGCTTATTAAACCACAACATGAAGAAGTTTTAATCGTTGATGAAATTGTAGATAGCGGGAAGAGCTTTATTGGCGTATTAGAAGTTTTAACGCGCCAATACCCACAGGTGCGCTTTAAAAGTGCGGTACTCTTTGCCCATAAAAGCGCGTCTTTTAAAGCAGATTATATCCTTAAAGAAGCCACTTCGTGGATTGATTTCTTTTGGGAAGTAGACACACAGGAGGGTTAGTGCCTAAGCTGTATTTAGTTTCTCTAGGCTGTTCTAAAAACTTGGTTGATAGCGAGGTGATGTTAGGTAGATTAGCTAATTATGATCTCACCCAAGAGATTAATCTAGCTGATGTGATCATCATTAATACTTGCGGGTTTATCCAAGCGGCTAAAGAGGAAAGTGTACGCGTTTTATTAGAGGCTATTAATGGACGCAAAGAGGGGGCGTTAGTGGTTGCTAGTGGGTGTTTGAGTGAGCGCTATAAAAAGCAATTAGCAGCAGAATTACCCGAAATTGATATTTTTACCGGTGTAGGCGATTATGATCGAATCGATGCGCTTTTAATGAGCAAACAAAGCCAATTTTCTAAGCGGGTTTTTTTAGCTGGAGAGCAAAAACGCACAATCACCGGTTCAAAAGTCCATGCTTATGTTAAACTCTCTGAGGGGTGCAATCAAAATTGTAGTTTCTGTGCCATTCCTAGCTTTAAGGGGCGTTTACAAAGCAAGAGTATTGATCGCATTTTAAAAGAGGTAGAAATTTTAGCCAAACAGGGCTTTAGCGATATTAGCTTTATTGCCCAAGATTCTAGCTCTTATCTCTTAGATCAAAATATCAAAGACGGGCTAATCAAACTCATTAAAGCCATTGATGCGCAGCAAATGATTAAAAGCGCGCGCATTTTTTATCTCTATCCTACCTCCACCACTTTAAAACTTATAGAGAGTATTGCTAACTCGCCTATCTTTGCTAATTATTTTGACATGCCTATCCAACACATTTCAGATCGCATGTTAAAAACCATGCGGCGTAATTCTAATAAAGCTAATCACCTTAAACTATTAGAAGCCATGCGCGCTATCCCCAATTGCTTTTTACGCACCACGCTACTACTAGGCCACCCGCATGAAAATAGTAGCGATATTGAGGAATTACAAGACTTTTTACAGAGTTTTAGTTTTGATCGCATTAATCTTTTTGCCTTCAGTGCTGAGGAAAACACAGCAGCTTTTAAATGGCCACAATTAAGTAAGGAGGATATTAATGCCCGTTTGAATCAAATTAACCCCCTTATTGAGCAACAAGTACAAAACTCTATGCAAGGGCTTGTGGGGCAGACTTTAGATGTGATTGTAGAGGGGTTAAGTGAAGATGGGCTGTTTTTAAAAGCAAGGGATAGGCGTTGGGGTTTAGAAATTGATGGAGAGATTTTAATTAATGAAAGTTTGCTTGAACAAACCCCACCGGGATATTATAAAGCCCTTTGTCATACCTATGGGGAGGGAGTGTTGCTAGGTAGGATTGTGGGCTAATTCATTAACTTAGCGGTTATTCAAAGGCTTTAGGGGGTTTATCACAAGTAAAAACGATGCTTAACTAAAAAACTAGCGCGGGGAGTGTGTTACCACTAGGTAGAGTATCACAAAAACAAGAAATTATTTTTTTCAACTCTGCCTTCGCGTTATTCGCCACAGCTAGCGCCTTGAGCGCAAAGACTCTAAAGACTTCATCGCCTCCTCATTTCCAAATTCCACCTGAAAGAAGGCGCCACAAACTAAAAGGTTTACTACACGCATCTTTAAATCCTAGATCACAGGCCTTTTTGGAATACTCCTTAGATTTTACAAATCTTTTTCCACACCCTCCTCCTTCTCATACATGACCCCCAAAGCTTTTAATGCTACACCCAAAATATCCTCTGACATTTTCTATTCTCCTCTGAAATTAAGACTTTTAGAATACAGATCTACCATAATCTTTATTTATTATCATAAGACTTTGTTAGTCTGTAATATTCATCCGCCTGACTTCCCGCATAGCAGACTCCTAAAACCACCGCAAAATATAGTGGGAAATAGCCAACAATGTAACTACAGTAACCACAAAAACTGTTACAGAGACAGGCGACTTGAAAAACTCTTCAAAGACACGCCCTACTTCTGTAAAAAGCTCTATAATAGCTCCGATCACCATAATGCCAAATACGCCAATAATCACAATTAGCACAATACCCCCAAAGCTCATGTTAAACTCCTCAATACGAGATATTTCATATCACAAAAATAAGAAATGATTTTTTTCAATTCTACCTCTGCATTACTCGCCACAGCTAGCGCCTTGAGCGCAAAGACTCTAAAGGCTTCATTGCTTCCTCATTTCCAAATTCCACCGCCTTTTCAAGAAACTTAATAGCCTTTTTGGGTTTGACTTTTGTGCCAATGCCCTCTTTATAAGCCATGCCAACCCTATAAAGAGCAACACCTGCAAAGTGCCTTGTTATAGGAAACTTACTAAAATCCCGTACATCGAGATGTTTAAGATCAATGGTGTGAGAGAAGGGCAGGGTAAATAAGCTCACTGTAAGACTCCAATGGGTTTTACTTAGAGCCGTCATACTGGCTGATGCTTTAATATCTTTAAGCAAGATTTCCCGATACATCTTCAGCGCTTTTTTAGGGTCTTTTTTCATGCCTATACCCTTTGAGATCATATCAGCAAACCCTAAATCCACTACGAGTTGCGCTACATACATGGTCGTACCAATCATATTCTTGCTACGCAAAAGCGATTCGCGAAAAGCTGCTTCATAGTTACGCGAAACCGACTCAAATAAAGTTTTTGCCTCAAAGGGATCGGCCTTTACCCCAAGTCCTTGGTATAGTAAGGTTGCTAAAAGCGCTGTGCCTAAATCCTCTTTTTTATCATGGGCTGTTTTGTAGGCTTGATAGGCTTGTTCATATCGCCCCTGACTCTGTTCTGCCATTCCTTCTTGTACAAGAGCGCTAGCCTCCCTTGTTGCTAGGAATGTGCTAACCCCCCCTGCTCTTAAGGGTATTCCTACCACAAGCAAAATTAAGACAAAGCATACCGCCCATCTTTTTAATAAATAATTTTTCATGTCTTTCCTTTATTGCAAACTTCGCAAAGCCTCTATAGCCTTGTCATTCCCAAAATCCACCGCTTTTTTAAGAAACTCAGTGGCCTTTTTAAGCTCGACTTTCACGCCACGACCCTCTTTATAGGCCATGCCTATCTTATAAAGAGCAAAGCCAACTAGCTCCCTTGCATAGGGCTCAAAATCATTTGCATTGAGAGATTTTAAATGGATACCAGTATGGAAAAAAACGGGTAAAAAATAGACTTGTGCAGATGTAGGAACGCGCTCGTACATCTTGAGTGCTTCTTTTGGATTTGTAGACTCATAGATTTGAGCAAGCCCTAAGCGCGCTGTAATTGCTGCGAAAATTACTGGTCTATGTGCGTAATAGTCTTGTTTTTCTGTCCATATTGTATGCTTTCTTGCCTCATGGTTTTTTAACACCTCGTTAAAATAAGTCTCTGCTCTTGCAATGTTTTTTTGCACTCCCTTGCCATCTAAGTATGCAGTTCCTAAAAGCGCTGTGCCAAACAAATCCCCCTCTTTCCATGCAGCTTTAAAAGCTTGGTAGGCCTGCTCGTCTTTTTGCAGGCTTTGATACACTAATCCCTCTTGTACATGAGAGTTTAATTTGATGTGATCTGGTGGGGCACAAGCAATTGAGGCTGCTATGAGCATTGCAACGGAAGGAAAAGTATTAAAGAGCCGTTGCCCGTTTATGCATTTTTCAGAAATTCCCGGATTTGCCTGTTTGACTAATCCTTGTTGCAATGAAGGATTAACTGGCTCTAAAGCCTTCAGTGGCACAGCCCCCAATAAGCAAAACACCAATAACCAACAAAGACTAGACTTTAAAACAACACCCCAAGAGCTAAATAGAGTAAAAGAGAGACGGCAAGATTTACAATTTAGATTAGAGGGGGTGTTTTGAGAGAATTTGAGAGAATTTGAGAGAATTTGAGAGAATTTGAGAGAATTTGAGAGAATTTGAGAGAATTTGAGAGAATTTGAGAGAATTTGAGAGAATTAAAAACAGGCAACTTAGGCAAGCAGACCCCCTTATGGAATTTAACAAAAACTCCGCATTGTAGCTAAATAGCCTTTTGAGATTCTTAATAAACTTTATTATCCAAAAAAAAGTTATTAAAGGGATTTTAGGTAGCGTGTAAAACTTTGTTCTTCAAAGCAGATATATAAGCATTTTTTAAGTATATTAACCTGTGTTTGCTACACTGCAACCTAACAAAAAGTAGCTTAAGAGGTATAAGCGGTGCAAAATCTTAAGACAAATATTTTAGATGCCTACATTGTTGTAGAACATTTAAGTGAGGGCAATATTGATAAGAGAGATAAAAAATTAAAACCTCTTGGCATATCTGACTCTGAGTTTAGCCAAAGAGACTACAAACTATATTTTTTAAACGAGCTAAAAAGATTTAAAGAGAGACAAAAAATACAAGATGATAAGAAAATGGGGCTTGTGTGTTATTTTGGCATTTTTGCTTTTGAGAAAGTCGTGCAGATTTTTAGAGAAAAGTACAATATCCCCGTTGAAGATGAAAATGATGACATCATTAAGGGCGATAAATTTAGCTTGGCTCTTGTATTTGACAAAGACTTAAACTTTATAGAGGAAAAGACTTTTTATACCATGTGCGCTTATGTGTATGAAAAGGGCGAGCTAATAGAGGATATGCAAGCCTATGAAGAGGAACTTAGCCATACCTTACAAACACAATTTGAGGAGGAAGGGTTTGATGTACTCTTTGCAGCACTTTATGCAAAATATCAAGTAGATAAGGATAATTTTAGATTTGCCTTACTCAAGAATATAGATGCAGAATTGATCCATTTACATTCTTTCTTTGTTAAAGATTTACAGATAGCTAAAGGTTTAGACAACCAAAATCTCACCACTTACTTTAGTGAATTTAGTAAAGATAAAAAGAATTGTGATAGCAAAAGTAATTCACCTGACTTTAACCCTAGTTTGTTTAACGAGCTCTTAGCGCCTAAAAAATATCCTCTAGGGCGTTTTGTGGCTGATAGTAAATACGCTCTTTCTTTCATGCAACAAGTGGCTTTAAACATTGCCATAGATGAAAACAACGGGGCTTTAAGAAGTGTTAATGGCCCTCCGGGTACGGGTAAAACCACGCTTTTAAAAGATATTTTTGCAGAGCTCATTGTAAAACAGGCCTATGAGATTACACAATTAAAAGATAAAGTGATTAAGAGTGATACAAAATGCAGAATGTCTAAAATAGAAATGGCTGAACTAGGTCTTTTGCCTGAGAGTATAACGAATAAAAATATATTAGTGGCTAGCTCTAACAATGGGGCGGTGCAAAATATTGTCAAGGACTTACCTAAAAGTAAGGAAATTGCTGGAGAGTTTAAAGAATTAGCAGAAAAGATAGACTATTTTATAAAAGTGGCTAATAGTGAGGGGGAACAAAATTGGGGTTTGTTTGCGCTAGAGGGCGGGGCATCTGCTAATATTAAAAAGTTATTAGAAAAAATAGGGGCAGTGGTAGAGACCCTACAGGATTTATCCAACAAACAGGATTTAAAGCATGCATGCCAGATGTTGCTTAAAGCCTACATTAAAGCGCATTTCCCCATTGGTATAGATTTTTCAGATATTTTGGATTTTCAAGATGATAGTGATGATACTAAGGGCGATTGTTTTGATATCTACAAGGCTTTTTTAGCTCTCTATGACTCTGTAGATAGCAAGCGTCAGAAAATGCAAAGATATAGCCAGAACTTAGCTGAGTTTACCCATTTGCAACAAGAGTATATTGTTAAGAAAAAAGACTTTGAAAGTGCTAAAACTAGAAAACAGAATGAATTGGATGCAAAACTCTATGAACTAGAGCATAATAAAACCAATCTGGAAACAAAAAAGCAAGCTTTAAAGCAAGAGATAGTACAGATTCAAGAAGAATTAACTAGCTTGGATACAAATTTACAGGCTTTACAAGAGCAACGACGGGTTTTAAAATCTAGTAGCCCCGGCCTTTTTGCCCGGCTTTTTAAAACCTCTAGTTTTAGATCACACATAGAACAAGAATGGCAAATTTTACAACACATTAGGGGTTTTACCCAACAAAAGGATAGAAGCCACGCATACTATAAGCGCCTCTTTGCAGAATTACAGCGTTTGCAAGATTTAACAAATATAGAGCAAGCTAAACAAACCCTACAAGAGGATTTTAAACAATTTATCACACAAGGCAAGCAGTACTTGCAAAACTTAGAACAAAGAATAACCCATTTATTAAACACTCAGGATAGCACGATTAAACCTTTAGATTTTTCTCTATCCTATGAAGACTTGCAAAAATCCAACCCTTGGTTTGATGCAGATTTTAGAAAATTGCAAGGACAGCTATTTTTGCTAGCCTTAGGGGTTAAAAAGCAGTTTTTACTGGATAATTTAGACAATCTAAGAAATGCTAAGCAAATATGGGGCAATGCTTATAAACTCAAAGATAAGGAAAATGGCAAAGAGTTATTAAAGGGGGCTTTTCATTGGATTAATCTAGCTATCCCGGTTATTGGCACCACTTTTGCAAGTTTGCAACGCATGTTTAATGCTTTGGGTAGAGAGACAAATTTTATTGGCAATCTATTTATTGATGAAGCGGGGCAGGCCGTGCCTCAAAGTTGTGTGGGCGCACTCTTTAGAAGCCAAAAAGTTATGGCAGTGGGCGATCCTTCACAAATTAAACCTGTGTTAAGTTTGCACCCAAGCATGATCAATATCATTGCTAGAAAATACGATGTAACAGAGCATTTTTTAAGTGATGAAACCTCCGTACAAAGCATTATGGATTATATTAACCCCTATGGTTATAAAAATAAGAAAGGGGAGTACATAGGCATTCCCTTATGGGTGCATAGGCGCTGTAATAGCCCTATGTTTGATATATCCAATGCCATTTCTTATGATGATTTAATGGTGCAGGGTAAGGATAAAGATAAAGCTAAAGGCAAAGCACAATTTTATGATATCAAAGGGCACGCCCATGACAAGTTTGTACCAGAACAAGCAGATTTTTTAAAAGAACTCATTAAAAAGCAATTAGAAGCAAATCTAAAACTCCAAGCCACACCAAATGGTATCAAAGATCAAGAAAACAAAGACGCAATCTATGTGATTTCACCTTTTAGAAATGTCGCTTTTAAGCTTGCAGAATCTTTAAAAGATTTGGGTTTTAAGCATAAAAGAGATGTGGGTACCGTGCATACTTTTCAAGGTAAAGAAGCCAAGATTGTGTATTTTGTTTTAGGTGCTGATGTCAATTCTAAAGGGGCGGCTTCTTGGGCAGTGAGTGAGCCTAATATTGTCAATGTTGCTGCTACAAGAGCCAAAGAGGAGTTTTATATCATCGGGGATTTAGATTTGTATAAAAACTTAGGGGTCATGAAAAAAAGTATTGAAGTGATTGATCGGTATAATTTAGGGGGCTAGAAATGGGTACAAAATGTGCTATGCTGCGAGCTGGTTACATATAAAAATAGAGGGGAATTGCATGAATCACACCATCACATGCCCTAATTGTGGGCACGCCTTCTCAATAGAAGAGTTTATCTCCAAACAAGTCAAGGATGTGTTTGAAAAAGAGATGGCACAAGACGCGTTTTGATCAAGAACGCAATAAAAAAGAACAGGAGTGGGCACAGGCTCTTAAAAACCTTGATACCCAAAAGAAGGCAATAGAACAACAGCAGCAGGCCCTCAAACAGGAGCTTGAGAAAGAACGTAGCCGCATGCAACAAGACAACAAGAGAGGGCGCGTTTGCAAGATCAACAGGCTATTGGACATATGTAGAGATTTTCCGAGTTGCTAGTTTGGTATTTGGGTGTGATTGTAGCACCAATTACACAAACTCTAATTGATACAACCCGGCATATCTAAAAACTGATCAATTTGCCAAACAAACCAAAACCTAATAAACACATCCACACTCTCAAACCTTTTCTAAAACACAAACACAGCAATATAGAGAATCTCTCACACCCTCCAAAGGCAGGAGTAGGTGATGTGCAAAAAAGTATTAGTCTAAAGATTGAAAATGAATACAGATGAATAAAGTTTAGAGAATGCCCGCCAACTTTTTGAGAGTGGTGCAATCTATACGATTGAAACTTGATCCTCTTGATCCTCCTCTGTCTGATCTATCTGAATATGCTCTTCTCTGGATAATTTATCGTCTCCAGAGTAAGCCTGCTTCCTTGATCAATTCCTCCTGATTCTTGATCATGTATTCTAGTGCCATCGCGTCCTCCTTGCTGAATATTCCCGGTGTGAACATCGCTCCGCTCGCTTTGAGAATCTGAAAGCACTGAGTTAGCACCCTGTGCAGTGGAATTTCTGCCATCTACAATATTTCCATTGCACAGCCCCATCTGTGTTCTCTGCGTTGCTGCTGGTCTTGATCTGAGAATTGGTATCTCTAGCCATGCCTGATCCAAACCGCTCTCATTAGTATTTCTAGCGCTAGATAACTCGTCGTGTACAAGAAGTTGTACACCCAACGTTTCAGAATGTGCATCGGATATTCCTTTACCATCATTTTGTACTGATCTAGGTTGCGTTCTATAATCCAACTGATCCTGTTGTAGCGATCCTATTCAATCGTTTAGCCACGGTGTTTTTTCTGCTAACATCGGCATCGTTCTTCTGCTATCATTTGGTAGCTGTACTTGTTCCAAAACTGGTACAGTGGCGGTGGTGTTGGTGTCTCTGGTAGAGCTCTGAGGCAATCTTCAGCTCCGATGATAGCTTAGAACTATCTCTGTATTTGCTGGCGTGTGTGCCCCTCCTAATACGGTCTCATCGCTGTCCCTCTGGCTTCCTGTGATCCTCCTGTTCTAGCTTTATTAGCAACATGCCGCTGCCATTATTTTGTATTCCTGATAGTCCAAGTTCTTGCCGATCATCGCTCTCCTTAATTTTAAAAACCACTATTAAAATCCACTAAAAATGCTAGAGTTCACTAATGGGCTAAATTCACATTAAATCCTAGATAGATACACGCATACCAAACCCTTTGTTTACCCTCAATCTTTTTATATCTCCGCCCTCTTATCTACTTGGTTCTATTTGCGCTTTTCTAATTTCCCCTTCTCTGCTAAAATCTTATTAAAAATGGGGATGGCATGCGCATTTTGTATTTTTACTGGCTCTTTCTTTGTCTTTGCAAGCAATAGATGATTTTCAAGCGATGCATTAGGTTAGGCAGTGGCTACGAGAGTTTTTACCTAAGAACACCCAGACAAATGATACAAACTACTATGTTCTCTATCCTGAAGCAGAATGGGGCAAAGAAAACAAGGTTTTTTAAGTTTGCAAACCAAAACTATCTATGCCTCTTTTAGTCTTTAAGCCTCTTGATCATGATTTTTATAACACCTTTCATTTGGAGTACTACGGGTGGCAAACGGCCTACCAAAGAATTAATCATTACTGTCTCTCTTCAACTCAAACGGCTCTCAAGCCCTCATTCCTATGAGCGCTATTACCAATGAGCTTTTACTCAAGCTTAGTAAAGTATCCCATGAACGCCCCTGTTTTATAAAAAATCTTGAGCAGTCCTTGTCTCAAAAATCAAAATGGGGAGTCAAACTTATTACCTCTTAAACCTCACCTCTTCCTTTGGTACTTCTTTGCTTTTAAGTTGTGATTACATTATTAACACCAAAAGTAGCAGGTATCTTGAACTTTGCCACCACCACAAGCCGTTTTATCTACAACGGAGGTTATCTCACCTTAGAACTTTCCCATACATTTTCTAAAGACATGGAAAGTAAACAATTTATCATAATTAAAGAGCATAAAGATCACCTCTATTTGTACCAGAACTTGTGAGGAGCAATGCCTCCAAAATGCAGGGCAAATTTTGTTTAGAGAACATGGAGGATTTATTACGCCTTAAAAATACTAAAAGCCCTGATTTTGTAGAAATCTAACTTTCTGAGATTACCAAAAGCCCCACACCCACTACACCGGGTCAAAAAGCCCGGCTAACCTTTTGAACAAACTCCGCTTACACAAAAAGGCTTTACAAATTACTCTAGCCCCAAGTAGCATTACTTTTCTCCAAACGGTATTCTTTAAGTGTATTTCAAAAGAGAGAAATTTTGGCTATCCATGCCTTAACATCGCTCAAAGGGGTGAAGAATCTACAAACATGCCGCTTTGTTTAAAATATCCCGGACAAGCTGATTTTGTTGTTAAGAGAAATTATGTAACCCTAGAATTTTTCACCCCTCTTTCTACAAATATTACGCGTAAGATTATGATCACCTTTTTATTTGCACCAGTATAGCCAACAAGACTATGATCGCGATGGTACTATTTTGCATACACAAATTTTTTACCGCCAAAGTTTTAACGATTCTAAAAAAGAACACCTTATCACTTTTAAAACTTTTACAAAGTATTATCCCCATGCTTTAGGAGAGAAGCCATGCCCTTAGAAATTCTTAACCACAGCACTTTAGATCCAGATTTAGAGGCAGATTTATCCT
Source organism: Helicobacter suis (assembly GCF_902196125.1). GTDB lineage: Bacteria > Campylobacterota > Campylobacteria > Campylobacterales > Helicobacteraceae > Helicobacter > Helicobacter suis_B. The sequence goes on along the minus strand of NZ_CABIKG010000015.1, from coordinate 20,857 downwards.
ACAAACTTCTTCTGCTTATGGAGTATTTAAACATACAAGGTTTAGTAGAATTATTGCTTGTAGATTCAGAAAAGATGCGAGAGTTAAATTTAGAGTTTAGAGGGCTTAATAAAAGTACCGATGTGCTAAGTTTCCCTTTAGAAATGCCCGGGCAAAAACTGTTAGGGAGTGTGGTGATCAATGTAGAATTAGCCACAGTAGAAGCCAAGCAAAGAGGGCATGATCTACTTGCAGAAATCACGCTTTTATTTATCCATGGCTGTTTACATCTCTTAGGTTATGATCATGAAAAAGATACAGGGGAGCAAAGAGAGAAAGAAGAAGAAGTGATTAGAGCTTTTAATCTGCCTTCTAGCTTGATTGTGCGCACACAAGATTTTTAAGGATTTTAAAATTTTGCTCCCAATGAGGGTTAAAAAAAAGAGGGCGCATGTGGGGGGGTATTTTTAAAAGACGGCAAGCCTGCTTATAAGATTTAGGAAGAGCTCTAGGATCATTTTTAATCGCCACGCCCACATAAACAAGCCCCCCACCTAAGCCTACAAGATAGGTTTGTTTTGCGGTTACAAAAACTCCCTTAAAGTGGTTTTTTTCTAACTCTAGGCGTTGTTTAGCGCTAAGTACATAGCCTAGTTTTTTTAATAAAGAAGCGATGTAGTAAAGATTTTGCAAATGTGTAGCAAATACCCACACCCCACACACTTTAATAGAATTAATAGCCGGGTAGAGTGTTTGTTTTTCTTTTTCTAAGGCCTTGAAACTGCGCACCAAACCCCTTGGCACATTAAAACCCGGAAAAACCCCTTCTAAAAATGGATTGCTCACACACTGCCTAAAAACATTGCGTTTAAAACGCGGGCTAAAATTTGTCTCATCTTCAAAATAGCGGTGTTTATTTGCGTGTAAATATTCTTTCAATGCATGCTTTTGTGTGTAAATAAGCGGGCGAATCAAATCATAGCCTGCGCGTTTTTCTAAAGCACTAAAGCCTAATAAGGTCTGTAAACTACTCCCCTTAGCTAGTTGCATGAAAAACCACTCTAATTTATCATTAAGATGATGGGCTAAGATCAAATGGGTGTAGTTAAACTCCTGAATGATTTTTTCAAAAAAGCTATAGCGCTCTTTTCTATAACGCGCCTCTAAATTACTCCCGCTTAAATGTACTTGTCTCACATGTACGCGTTTGTTATATACTTGCCCTAAATGCCTAGCATAAGCAATTTCTTCTTGACTTTGTATGCGCAACCCATGATCTAAAATGGCAATATCAAAGTTTACACCCTCTTCTTTAAGCAAAAAAAACAACGCCACTGAATCACCCCCCCCTGAAAACCCTAGCAAACACCGCCCCTTTAATAAAACCTCTAAATGTTCTAAAACAATTTGCATTTAAGCCCTATTTTAGTTTGATAAATTACAATTTCAAAATCGTTGCTCCATTTACCTTTAGATGAATTTTAACAAAAGGAGCAACCCCTACATGGTAGCATTTTTAGCCCGTTTCTTCCGTTTCAAAGAGCGCCGTACTTCGCTTGGTATTGAGACTTTAGCCGGTCTTACCACTTTTGTAACCATGGCCTATATCGCCATTGTCAACCCAGCCATTTTACAAAAAGCAGGCATGGATTTTGATGGCGTGTTTATGGCTACTTTACTAGCTACTATCGTTGGTACTTTAATCATGGGTCTTGTGGCTAATTACCCTATTGCTATTGCCCCCGGTGTAGGCATGCATGCCTATTTTGCCTTTGTGGTGGTACTTGGAATGGGCATTTCTTGGCAAAGTGCTTTAGGGAGTGTTTTTATTGCCTCAGTCATTTTCTTATTGCTTTCTCTTACCGGTTTTAGAGAGGCGCTTATTAAGGCAATTCCTACCTCTTTAAAGGCCGGTATTGCAGCCGGAATTGGGCTTTTTATTACCTTTATTGGCATGCAAAATGCCCATTTGGTTGAATCTTCCCCAGCCACTATCATCACTTTAGGCAATTTTTCTCAGCCCATTGCTTACATGTCGCTTATTGGGCTATTTGTTACCATTGTTTTACTTGTTAATCGCGTACGCGCAGCTATTTTTTTAGGCATTCTTATTACCGCTTTTTTAGCACTTCTCTTGGGCCATCTTAAACTCCCTGAACATCTCTTTGAACTCCCTAAAAATATAGATAGCACTTTTTTAAAGCTAGATATTTTGCATGCCTTTAAACCAGATTTAGGCGCTGTGATCTTTACCTTCTTTTTAGTCATGCTCTTTGATACTACAGCTACCATGATTGGAGTAGCTAAACAGGCTAATCTTTTAGAGGGTGATTATTTTTTAAACGCTAGAGGTGCTTTATCAGCAGATGCCATTGCTAGCGCCATAGGGGCTCTTGCAGGCACTTCGCCCACCTCTACCTACATTGAATCAGGTGCGGGAGTGAGTATGGGGGGACGCACGGGTTTTACATGCGTTGTGGTGGCTTTTCTCTTTGCTTTACTCTTTTTCTTAGCGCCTTTGGCTAAAGCTTTAGCTAGCGTACCAGCCATCACCTCCCCCGCGCTTATTATTGTAGGTTTTATGATGATGAGTCATTTAAGCCAAATTGATTGGCAAGATTTAGAAGAGGCCTTGCCTGCTTTTTTTGTACTCTTTTGGATTCCTATTTCTTATAGTATCACCAATGGCGTGGGTATAGGCCTTATTCTTTATCCTCTAATTAAAATCTGTCGGGGTAAATTTAAAGAGGTACACCCCCTACTCTATCTCTTTGGGGGCTTATTTGTGATTCAATTTATATTAGACGCTAAAGTCTGATCATTCTTTGATCAATGAGCCAAATTTTTAGCGTTTTTACCTTGACAAGGGCGGCTCTTTGTAGTAGAATACGCGCCGTGTTTGATACACCTAGCCGTGCCGCAAATCCATAATAAGCTGTTTGTAAATCACTTTCCTAGCTGTTGGGGAAAGTTTTTTGCTGTTGTTATGCTGCTCTTTATCTCCTAATTGGATTTGAAAACCTAAGAAATCTATAAAGGGCTATTGTGCCCTAAAGAGGTTAATCCTTTGTTAATGCTTTTGGATTTGCTAGTGCGCATGGTTTAAAAATGCCATGCGTGTGAGATAAAAAATAAGAGATTGCGCTCAAAGGGGCTTTGTTTCTCTGGGTTTAGAAAAATCTTCATTCCAATTTCTACATCTACAATATGCCATGTTACAATCGTGCGAAATTGTACCCCAAATGTCCCAATAGCCCTAAAGTAAGCGGGTTTGAAAGTAAAATCTCCAAAAGACCTCCATGTATTTAAGATTAAATCTTTAGATCGCCTATTAATCACCCAAGTATTAGCCGCTAGCTGTAACCCAAAGAAAAAGGCCCAGCAATTAATAGGGTTTTTATTATAGGCCACCATTAAATCTGCTCCCACCCCATAAGTGAATAAATTAGCCTGCTTAGAAGTTCCGGGGTCTAAAAGTACATTGCCATAATCTAAAAAAGCATAATAACGGCCATAAGACCAATCGTGTTTGGGGTTGTATTCATATCCCCAAGTAATAGAAGCCCCTTGAAGAGGTTTGTTAGCATTTAAGGGTTTTAAATAGACCATACCCACTTGGTAAGCTGAGGACATATAACTTAAATTCTTAGCTAAGCAAATAGAAAATAAAGCTAGTAAAACCCAACACTTACAAAATAAAGCCCCCCGCGTTTTCATGCCAACCATTATTTTGTCTTTGACCCTTATAATCTGGTGCTAGATTTGGACATAATTTAGAATTTTAGCTTGGATAGCTGGTTGGATATGTAGGTGCAAATCTAAAAGACTTAAGGGGAGAGGACAGTGGCTAAGTTTTGTAGCATCTTTAGAGGTTACTAGTAAAGAAGTGGCTTTATGATTGATAAATTCGCGTTGTAAACGCTTTAGAGGAAAGTTTGCATGATCAAAAAAGTAGAGCTTGCCCACCACTTTAGGCAAATAAGCATCTAAACGGCTAGGATTAGCAATAGCTGTTACTAAAAGCATTCTAGGGGTGGGGTTTAAAACCTGTACTTCTCTTGTATAATCCACTCCCTCTTGTGCGATAATATCTGCTAGAGTGTAACACTTAGGGCATTCGCGATAAATCCCACTAGGCAAACAAAAATCAAAATAGGGCGTGGATTGTGGCTTGAGTAAAATATTGAGCTTTTTAAAATTAAAACGAAACCCATCATCTAATAACACCACCTGTGCCCCTAATTTTTTGGCCTCTAACACCCCCTCTTTACGCGCTTCACTCACAATCACGCTACATTTATTTAGCGCCTTAGCTAGTAAAAACGCCTCATCACCCGCCTCTTGTTGGGACACTAAAATATCCCCATATGCACTCACCACCACTAACCCGCTAGAAGCGCGCTTATAACCCCGACTCACAATGCCTACATGGTAAAGTGGGGCTAATATTTGGGCAAGTGCTAAAATAAAGGGTGTTTTCCCACTCCCTCCAGCTACCAAATTACCTACACTTACAATAGGAATCTCTAAATCCTCAAAAGAAGCTAATTGCCGTTTAAGAGTTGCGATCTTTTCATAGAAAAAAGAGAGCGGATAGAGCCCGTAGGCTAAAGCTCTTTGGAAGAAAGAGGGGTGGTAAAAGTAGCGTTCTAACCAAGTCATAGAGGGCACAAAGTTGGCATCACGCGTTTAAAGGCATTTTTAGCCACTCTTTCTTTTATGTTGTGTACCAAATCAGGTAAAAAACCTAGATTAATTAAATCTTGATCATTTAAATGCGGGTTTTGTTCCATGTGTAAGAGTAGCGGATCAATTTGTGCATAGCTATAGCCTAATTCGTCTTGATCGCTTTGGTTACTATAAAAATCTGCACTGGGCGCTTTATTTAAAATACTAGTTGGAATTTCTAACATGCGCGCAAGCTCATAAATTTGGGTTTTAAATAAATTGCCAATAGGATTAATGGCGCAAGCTAAATCCCCAAAAATCGTGCCATATCCTAATAATATTTCGCTTTTATTACTCGTGCCCACCACTAAAGCGTTATTAGCTAAGGCATAATCATAAAGCATAGCCATACGCATACGCGCACAAAAATTACCCTGCCTAATTAGATCAGCCTCTTTATGTGCTTGTTTAAAGGCGCTATGGTAGGGAGTAATGGGACATTCTGTATAGCAAATGCCAAAACGCTCACAGAGCAATAACGCATCTTGCATGGCACTTTTTGGTGTGTTTAAAGTAGGCATGAGTAAGGCGTGGGCGTTATCTTCAAAGGCTTTTTGGCATAACACCCCCACAACCGCGCTATCTACTCCCCCACTTAAACCATAAACCACGCGTAAAAAATCGCGTTTAAAACTCTCTGTTTGTAAAAATGTTACTAGTGTTTGAATAATAGAAAGGTGTAATTGCATGGGCGTATTGTAGCATAATGCTAAGAGGAATGGTGGCTTGAGGCGGAATCGAACCACCGACACGAAGATTTTCAATCTTCTGCTCTACCGACTGAGCTATCAAGCCTTAAAAAACTCCGATTTTACTACATCACACACTAAATTTTACTTAAGATGTTATAATTACCCAAAATTTTAGCAAAAAGGAAGGTGATGCGCTTAGTCTCTTGGAATGTTAATGGCTTGCGCGCCTGTATGCAAAAGGGATTTTGCGATTTTTTAGAGCAAAGCCAAGCAGATATTTTTTGTGTACAAGAGACTAAGATGCAACAAGAGCAAGCGTCTTTTTGTTTTGAAGGGTATGAGATCTTTTGGAATAGCGCCCAAAAAAAAGGCTATAGTGGTGTACTCACTTTAAGTAAAATTGCGCCTTTGCAGGTTAGCTATGGCATTGGCATAGCAGAGCATGACACAGAAGGACGGGTGATTACCTGTGAATACCCTAATTTTTACTTGGTTAATGTCTATACCCCTAATGCACAAAGAGGTTTATTGCGTTTACCCTACCGTTTAGAATGGGAGCGCTCTTTTAGGGGGTTTTTACAAAATCTTATGCAAAAAAAGGCTGTTGTGGTGTGTGGGGATTTAAATGTAGCGCATAATGAGATTGATTTAACCAATCCACAGGGTAACCGCTATAATGCCGGTTTTAGCGATCCTGAACGCGATGCATTTGAACAATTGCTCAATTTAGGCTTAATTGATACTTTCCGCCATTTTTATCCCACTAAAACAGAAAGTTATACTTGGTGGAGTTATATCAACCAAGCGCGGGCTAAAAATATCGGTTGGCGCATTGATTATTTTTTAACCTCTCAAACCCTTAACTCTTGTTTACAAAGTGCTTCTATTTACAACCACATTTTAGGTAGCGATCACTGCCCGGTCGGATTGGATTTACATGACAAGAAAACCCTTTAAAGATCTTTTAAAACCCTCTAAATCCCCTATTCCTTTGCCTTATTTTAATCCAGATAAAGCAGATGCTTGCCTAGAGTGTAGCGCAGAATGCGTATCTAGCTGTCCAGAGAAAATTATTTTTAAAGTAGAACAGAATAAACCCTACTTGCAGGTAGAACAAAGAGGTTGTACCTTTTGTAAAAAATGTGTTTTGGCCTGTGAGAGTACGGGGTTTAAAGTGCTAGAAGAGGCGCGGGGTGATTTAATCCAAGCAATTGCCCAGATTGATCTAAGTACATGTTTAAGTTATCAAAAGGTGATCTGTTTTTCTTGTAAAGATGCTTGCATAGTAGATGCTATTCATTTTACAGGGCTTTTTTATCCTAGTATCCAAACATCTTGCACGGGTTGTGGCATGTGTGTGGGGGTGTGCCCTACTCAAGCAATCCAACTCATGGCATAAGGAGGTTAAAGTGAATATTTCAAGTGTAATTGTCAGGGTTAATGTAGAAACTTTTGAGGCTTCTTTAGAGGCTATTGAGGCTATTTCTCATGTAGAAGTACCCACCTTTGATCGGGATAAGGGTATTTTAATTGCCCTAATTGAAGCGGATAATGTCCAAGAAGAATTAGAGGCTAATAAAGCCATTGAACAAGCTGTAGGGGTTTTAAGTGCGCATATGCATTATAGCTATGCTGAAGACGATCCACAAGCTTTAGGCTTACAAGAAATCATTCAGAAAATCCAAGATTCAGACACTAAAAGCGTGCGCTATAGCGGAGATGTACGCCACTGGATGCGCTAGTTAGCCTTTCTTGTATCTAGCCACTGGGATTTAAGATCTAAAGCGTTTTGTAGCGAGTCTCCTAGTTGGTTGAGTATGCTTAGCAGAGGAGAAAAATCAATCCCAGCTTGGGTTGCGTTTTTAATTTCCTTGCGTAAAGCATTTGTCAGACTTAGCGCTTTATCTAAATCAATGGGGGGGTCAATGGCGTGTTTAAAGATTGTCCCTAAATTTTTTGGTTTGTTTGTTGTATCTTGATTAGGGGAGAGTACAGATTTTAGATTCTGTGATTCTTGGTGTAACTTATCTAATTGCTTGACTTGTTGGTAACTTTTCCCAGCATTAATAGCATCTTCAAGCATTTTATTACTCTTGGCAACTAAATCAGCTGCTAATCCTGCACTCCTAATTTGTTCATCTACGAGGGCTTGGATATCAATAGCCATCAGTGGCGACAAACAAAGCGAAAAAAGCAAGAGAATGGGGGCTAAAACATAGGGGTATAATTTAAAATCCATGTATCTAATTAATCCTTTATACACTAATCTAGATTAATGGTGGAGCCGTGGGGAATCGAACCCCAGTCCAAAAATCACATCCTTTCGCGGGCTTCTACATGCTTAGAGAAATTGCTAAGATTCTGGTGCCTGCGATCCAACTTCTCTAAAAATCTTAGCAAGACCATAGCTCTTTTCTTACTTTAAAAGCGAGCACTTTTTAAAGGCAACTGGCAAAAATGACGGAGATACCTAGCCAACACCAGTTGATTAGCTAGGTTTCCGGCTCGCTACGCTGCTTTAGCGTAGTTGGGAGCGTAATTAGGATTGTTTACGGTTATTGTTTGTGTCGTTTTACAAGAGACACTTGGCATGCCACCCACGCGACGCAATTCCTGTCGAAATCCTGTTCAGCCCCATATCCAAAAAGATACCGCCTGAGTCTAGCATAATAATCTTATTACACCTTAAAATTTGAGACTAAAAAATGCCAAATTAGTAATGTCGGGGAATAAAAGTTTGATCTCTAGGCTTAGCAGTTAGATTTGCATTTATAGCACGCGTACTATCCGTTTAATTTGAGATTAAAGAACAAGTTTATTTCTAATTTGATCGATGACTTTTCTATATTGCTTTAAGTTAGTGTTAATTACCCAAGAGACTAGTTTTTTGATCACAACTCCATACACCTTATTCAGGATTGTATGGATTGCATCATTACGGTTGTTGTCTGCTTGGTTGCGATCAACTAAACTAACTGCCCCAAGACTAATTGAGTTTGCACCAGCAAAACTATCTGAACTTGTTATTTGTTGCAAATAAGAATAAGTGATTGCATGCTCTGCGCCTACATTAATAGCAAAGTTATGGGTGGTGCGCCCTGTTTTTGGTTCAAAGAATTGAAACAAAACAGCCCCAGCACTTTGATCGACCGTCGTTTTCATGTTAGTATCCTCCGGGTTATCTATGTTAATATCTGCATCTTCTAATATCCCCACCCACCCTTTGATTTTTAAAATAGAATAGATTTTAATTTTTTGCTCGGGTGTTAGATTTTGTGCAGATGTGAGGTGTATGATTTTATAACCTTTTTTTTCAAGAATCTCTTGAACCTGCTTGACTAGGGCGCTTTGAAACTGCTTGATATAGGGCTCCACATTTTCATCTGCTTGGATATGCGGGTCTAAAATAGCAATGGTGTGGTTATTAAAATCCTCTTGCCTAATATCAACGGGGTAGTTAAAATCTAAAGAGGTGGCATTTTTCTTAAGCCTTGTATGCTTTTTAGCTTGGTTATTTGTAGATTTTACTCCGCTAATAGCACAACCTGAGAGTGCAAGAGATATTGCCAATGTTATTAAAATTCTACTTGTTATTTTTTGCATAAGACTCCTTGCTAAAAAGTTGTTATTTTTAAGATTTTATTTGTTCATTTTAGCAAAAAACAACCCCTATCTCTGCTTAGCGCGCCTTGCTTTAGCCATGATTTTACCAGTGTCTAAAATTTCTTACTATTGGCTTCATCTAGGATTTTTTGTGCAATGGAGGCCACATTTTGGCTAATATCTAGCGAAGTACTAGCAATTTTAGCATTGTGCATCGTGGTTTCTTTAAGAGTTTCCATCGCCTCGTTGATCTTAGCAATATTTGCAGTTTGTTCTTCTACAGCGCTAGCTGAATCGTTGATACTTTGTGTAAGAGATTGCGTACTCACCTCAATTTCTCTTAAAGATTTTTGTGTACGCTCGGCAAGTTTTCTCACCTCATCAGCTACCACTGCAAACCCGCGCCCATGTTCGCCCGCTCTAGCCGCTTCAATAGCCGCATTTAAAGCCAACAAACCAATTTGATCGGCAATTTCATTAATAATAAGCACCATGTTTTTAATGCCATCAGATTGTTCGATCACTTCATGGCTTTTAGCATTCACCCCCTGCATAGAAGCGCTAATTTGCTCAAGCATGCTAGTAGTCTGCTCTAAAGATTGGGCTTGTTGTTTGGAGGCATCTTGCAGACTAGAGGCGGTTTGATTGAGGGTTTTTGTCTCTTCATTAAGGGTATGGGCAAAATCTAGCGAATGCTTTAGCGAGTCTACAATACTTTGCTGCAAGGTGTTAAGATCGTTAACAAGCTGTAAAAAGCTACCCTGCAAAGTAGCCGTATCCATACCCTTTGTAAAATCGTTTTTAGAATAAATCTGAATCGTGCTACAAATTTGGCGGAAGATGTGATCTAAAAAGGTAAAAAAATCATTAAGATTACTGCCTAAATGCTGGAGTTGTGGGTTAGAGGCGCTTGTTTTAATGTTTTTACTCAAATCCCCAGCCCGCACACTCCCTAAAATATTTAGCGCTTCCTCTGAAAAGTTTTGATCGTCTGCTAAATGGCTACACGCCTTTTGTACATTGGTGTTTAAAGCCTGTGCCATTTGCCCAAACTCATCTTTAGAGCGCAAGATCATCATCTGTGGGGCTTGCTTACTTTCATAATTGATAAAACTAAAAAACTGGTTGAGTCCCCCATTGAGGGTTTTAATATTACCTGTGATCTTGCGGTAAAAAAAGTAATACAAAGGTACAACTACAACCAGCAAAATCAAGGCCACAATGCAGGCATAAAGATAAAAAGAGTGTTTAACATCTCTTTCAATCTCAGAGGTGATCATATAGGTGCGCTTAGCTACATTATCCATATAAACCCCCGCTCCCACCCACCAATCTTGTGTACCCTCAATCTTTTGGGCGTAGGAGATTTTAGGCGTATCTTGAGACCCACCTTCTGGCAAAGGCTTAGGTGCGATGTAATCTACAAAGCCCCCGCCTTGCATCGCCTTATCATAGAGGTCTTTAAAATAGTGCACCCCATTAGTATCTTTAAGGTTTTTCTCATCTACTCCAATGCGATACTCCGGATTACCCGTATACATCAAAGTAGTTTTCTTAAAAACAAAATAATAACCCGATTTATCCCTTTCAAACCGAAAGCCTTTAAGCCTATCAGTGATGATCTCTTGTTTAAGGGTATCTGTATTGGCGTTTCTAATGGCATTAGAAAGGCTATAGGCTAAAGTATCAACGGAAAGTTGGAGTTTTTCGCCCAAAAGCTGTCTAAAATCCTTACTGACAAAAGTATTAACGCGATCCACAGACTCATAACTGCTCTTAGCAAATAAAAGCAAAGTTGCCACCACCACCAAAATCGTAAAAAACCACAAAGCCACGATTTGTTTACCTAAAGAAAATAAATGCATAAACTGCTCCTGCTAATTTGCTCACTCACCCTAAAAACTTTCAAAAGACTAAAAGGCGTTTAATTTTTTAAGCACATTTCCCTGCTTTGTATATCCATGCGCGTATTTTCATCTATTCCCTTTTTAAAAATGCGCTTAAGCCGCCACCACCAAGCTCTCTTTTGGTTAATAAAAGTTCAGCCTTTTTTTGCGCGGCTATTTTTTCTGCCACAACCACCCCCTATAATTTCTTAATCACAATACCCCCATTCTCTATATCAAACATTAAATGGGAGGTATCTGTATGCGTTTCTAAAAGCAAAGTAGCTAGTCTATCCTCTACTTCCTCATACAAAGCCCGTTTAAGCGGGCGCGCGCCATAGATAGGATCAAACCCACTTTTGGCGATGTATTCTTTAGCCGCTTGGCTAATTTCAATGACAATATCTCTTTCCTTAAGCTTTTCTTGGATTTGCATGAAGAGTAAATCTACAATCTGTACAATGCTCTCCATTTCTAAAGGATTAAAGATCACAATATCATCTAGGCGGTTTAAAAACTCGGGTTTGAAATAATTTTTAAGGGTATCTTGTACCGCTTTTCTCTTAGCCTCTGCATCGCTTAATTGGATAATAGCTTCGCTAGCGATATTGCTTGTTAAAATAATAATGGTGTTTTTAAAATCCACCACCACCCCTTTATTATCCGTCAAACGCCCCTCATCTAAAATTTGTAAAAGCATGTTAAACACATCTGGGTGGGCCTTTTCAATTTCATCAAAGAGTACCACACTATAGGGCATGCGCCTAACGGCTTCTGTTAATTGCCCCCCTTCCTCATAGCCCACATACCCCGGAGGCGCGCCCACTAGTCTACTTGCCGCATGTTTTTCCATATACTCGCTCATATCTAGGCGAATCAAATTCTTTTGGCTATCAAAAAGAAAGCGGGCTAAACTCTTAGCACTTTGAGTTTTACCCACCCCTGTAGGCCCTAAGAATAAAAAGCTCCCAATAGGTTTATTTGGATCGCTCAAACCGGCCTTATTGCGCTTAATAGCCTTAGAAATGGCACTAATAGCTGCTCTTTGCCCAATAACATGTTTTTCTAGCTCTTCTTCCATGTGTAAAATCTTATCTTTCTCCTCTTGTAACATCTTTTGTACCGGGATTTGTGTCCACTGGCTCACAATGCGCGCAATCCCCTCTTTACTCACTGCATGTTCTAAAAGAGAGCCCTGTTCTTGCATGATAGAGAGTTGTTTTTCTAAAGCCTGCACCTCTTTTTCTTGGCTAGGGATTTTGTCATGATCAATTTCTGCGGCTTTTCTAAAGTCTGCCTGTTGTTTGGCTATTTCTGACTCGCGCCTTAAATTTTCAATGGTGTTTTTAGCCTCCGCAATATCTTTAAAAACCTTTTGTTCGTTGCTAAACTGCGCCTCTAGCCGTTGTTTTTCCTCTAGCGCATGTTCTAATTCTTTTTCTACCACTACTAATCGTTCTTTATTGCCCTCGCTCTCCTCCATTAAAAGCGCCTGTTTTTCTACCTCTAGTTGTTGGATACTGCGCTTGGTTTGAGAAAGTGCAAAGGGCTCAGATTCAATTTGCATTTTTAGCGCTGCGGCTGCTTCATCAATTAAATCAATCGCTTTATCAGGCAAAAAGCGATCGGGGATATAGCGGCTTGAGAGTTTGGCGCTAGCCACTAAAGCGCTATCATTAATGCTAACATTGTGGTGTGCTTCTAAAGTTTCTTTAAGCCCTCTTAAAATCTGTAAAGTCTCATTGACGCTAGGCTCATTTACAGGAATGGGTTGGAAACGCCGAGTTAGTGCGCTATCTTTCTCAAAATATTTACGGTATTCCTTTAGAGTGGTAGCCCCAATAGTGTGTAGTTCTCCTCTAGCCAAAGCCGGTTTTAAAATATTAGCCGCGTCCATGCTCCCCTCTGAAGCACCCGCCCCCACTAAGGTATGGATTTCATCAATAAATAAAATCACATTCCCCGCTTTTTTCACCTCCTCTATTACCTTTTTTAAACGCTCCTCAAATTCGCCCCTATATTTAGCCCCCGCAACTAGCATGCTTAAATCTAACATCACCACCCGTTTATGCTGCAAGGAAAGCGGGACTTCTTTTTTAGCAATTCGTTGGGCGAGCCCTTCTACAACAGCGGTTTTACCCACCCCCGGCTCGCCAAGTAAAATAGGATTATTTTTAGTTTTTCTAATAAGAATTTGCATCATGCGCAAAATTTCCTCATCGCGTCCAATAACCGGATCAAGCCCATTATCTAAAGCTTTAGCCGTAAGATTGATCCCATATTTTTCTAAAGCCTCTAAATTGGCATCATCATTGGGTTCTTGGATTTTAACCCCCTGCCTTAAACTCTCTAAAGTTTTTAAAAGCTCTGTTGTGTCTAAAAACTGGCCAAAACATGCTTTAAAACTTTCTATATTAGCCTCAATAAATGTATCAATAGCTGCGTATAAATCCCCCTTTTTAAGCGCTAAACCTAAAGCTGTTTGCAAACCATCGGCTAAATTTTTACTCAAACGCAAATCCTGCGCGCTTACTTGCGAACTTTTGGGTAGTTTGTCGGCTAAAGAACGGGCTTCTAGCTCTAGCGGGGTTTTATCTACCCCCATTTTGATTAAGGCTTGGTTGAGTAAAGAGCTATGATTAGAGAGTAAAGCCCAGAATAAATGCAAAGGCTCGATCTCAGGATTTTTAGCGTGTAAGGCTAAAGAAAGCGCTTGATCAAGGGCTTCTTTAAGATTATGCGTGAGTTTTTCAAAAATAAAAGCCATAAAAGTTCCTTTTTAAAAAATGTAGAGATTATAACGATTATTGGTTATTTTTGTATCATAGTTTTTAATCTGCGCCTTAGTCTGGCTATACTATACTTAAAGGGTTAAACCAACACGAGAAAAAAATTGTTAAAACTTATCCAGTTTGTTAGAAAAACCTCCAATTCTAGTTCTTGGGTGTTGCGTGTGGGGCTTGTTTTGTGTATGGGTTGTGTGCTTTTGCAGGGGGCAGGTTCTAAGGTGGAGTCTGTTACGGGTAGTGGCGCTTCTGGTAGTAGAAGCCATGCAAGAAGTTTAGATAGAAGAATTAAACAATCTTTACGGCGAAGCTTATCACACAAGAGACACATGGAGCAAACCAAACAAGCTAAGCCGGTAAATAAGCAAACCAAACAAGCAGCTAAGGCGCCACAAAAACAGCAAAAACCCTCCCCAGAGGATATGATAGAAAACCGCAAAGATGGGATTGTAGGCGGAATTGCTCTTACGGTAAATAACGATCCCATCACTCTTTATCAAATTGAAATGCAAGAGAAAGTCAACCATGTTAACCGCCAACAAGCGATTAACTCATTAATTCTCCAGCGTATCCAAGCCCAAGAGATCAAAAGGCTTAAAATTGATATAGAGGACGATAAAGTTGATGCTGAGATTGAAAATATCGCTAAACATAATGGAATGAATGTTAGCGATTTTATGCGTACCCTAGCAGGTGAGGGGATTAATCCAGTTGCTTACAAAGCGCAGTTAAAAAAGCAATTAGAAACACGGGAGTTATTGCGCAATATTTTACTTTTTAATGTAAACACCAATAGCGAAACCAAAATGCGCGAGTATTACAATGCCCATAAAGATGAATTTACTGTACCTAGCGATGTGCTTGCCACCCGTTATACGGCTAGAGATACCCAAACGCTTACCAAAGCCTTAGAAAACAAAAATATAGACATACCCGGGGTTACTAAGGGAGAGGAAAAAATTAGCATTAAAGCTTTAAACCCCCAAATTGCCCAGATGTTTCTCTCTACTAAAGAACACACCTTTACACCTATTTTAAATGCGGGTGGGGGTAATTATGTGGCGTTTTATATTGAGGAAAAACTAGGCAAACAAGAAGTGTCTTTTGTCCAAGCAAGGGGTTTTATTGCCAACAAATTAATAGAGGAGCAACAAGATAAAATCCTAGCCGAATATTATGAAAAACTACGGGTTAAAGCTAAGATCAAATTTTTACGCTAGGGCTTCTTGGTGGAGCAATTAGCCTTTATCTATAAAGACTCGCTGTTTAGCGTGGCGGTTTTGGCTTTTATTATCGGGGGTGTGATTTTGCTAGATTATTGCCGCTCCACTCTAGCCCATCGCCGCAATCTCAAGATTCTTAACGCTCTCTCACTTTCTTACACACAAGTAGAACTAGCCTTTGAAGTACAACAACTTTTACAAAAGGAACAAGAAAACCCGCTAGAGGTTTTGGGGTTTAAAACATGGATGTTTCTAGCCAAACACTACGCTACATATGGTAGCAGTGAGCAGGCTATTAAAATTTATTTAGTGCTGCTGCCAAAATACCAAAACGAACGCATTGTGATTTTACAAAACCTAGCCAAAGCCTATATTGATATGGGTTATGTGCAAAAAGCGCGTGATATTTTGGTGGAGGTTTTGCGTATTGATCCTAGAAACGCCCATGCGTTACAGGCCATGATACAGGTTTATGAAACAATGTGTGATCCACAAACAGCTTTAGAGATTTTAGAATGTTTAGATGCCCTAGGGGAGAGTGGGTTATTAGATGATTATTATTACTTACAGATGCAAGTTTTAATGAAGCAGGATTTAGGGCTAGAGGATAAAAGCATGGCTATTTTAGAATTAGGACGCCAACAAAGTAAGCTCTATAAACTAGCCCTTAAACACCTTAAAACCTATCATAAAACCCTATTTTTTGAGGAAATCGCGCATTTAAAAGAGGCTGTACCTTTTATTGATTTACTTTGGGATATAGACTACTTAGAAATCAAACCCTATTTGTCAGATTTGCACCCCCACCTTTTAGAAGTCTTTGTGGCTAAGGGGTATATACAAGGAAAATGCCATACTTTAGAGTTAGAAGTCTTTAAGACATTCCAAAAACAATATGCTTTGAGTTTAAACTTTAGCTATAAATGCACAGCCTGTAAAAGCCTTTCTCCATTTGAGAGTTATCGCTGTTTGGTTTGTGCTAAAATCGGACCAAAGGAAGTTATCTTGAGTTTAGACAAACACCCTAGCGATTATAGTAAAAATAGCAATTTAAATTAGGAGCATGCATGAAACATATCGAGCTTTTTTGTGATGGTTCGGCTTTGGGTAATCCGGGGTTTGGTGGGTATTGTTCTATTTTGCGTTACCGCGGTGTTGAAAAAATCATTCAAGGCGGAGAAGTACACACCACCAATAACCGCATGGAATTAAAAGCCGTCAATGAAGCCCTTAAAGTTCTTAAAGAATCGTGTAAAATTGATTTATACAGCGATTCGACCTATGTCTGCTATGGCATTAGTGAATGGTTGCAAGTCTGGGTTAATAAAAATTTTTCTAAGGTTAAAAATGTAGATTTATGGAAAGAGTTTTTAACGCTTAGGGCTAATCATTTAATCACAGCCTATTGGATCAAAGGCCATGACGGGCATACAGAAAACGAACGCTGTGATAGACTTGCTAGAGAACAAGCCCTAAGCTACAAACAACAAGCCACACTTTGCCCGTCTTAAAGAAAGGATTAAAATGTTAGAAACCCTCCAAAAACGCTTGGGTTATGTGTTTAAAGACCCTTTATTGCTACAACAAGCCCTGACACATAGAAGTACAAAGGCGCATAAAAACAACGAGAGATTAGAATTTTTAGGCGATGCGGTGTTAGATTTAGTGGTGGCTGAGATTTTATTTGCCCGTTTTACTGATTTGCAAGAGGGCGATCTCTCTAAAATGCGCGCCTCTTTAGTCAATGAAAAAGCCTTTTTTAAGTTAGCCCTATCTTTAAATTTACAAGATCATATTTTGATCTCACAAGCAGAAGCTAATAATAATGGCCATACCAAACCCTCCATTCTTTCAAGTGCCTTTGAAGCCTTAATGGGGGCTATTTATTTAGAAAGCGGATTAGAGATCATTAAGAGCTTAATCCAAGAGTTATTAGACATGGCCTATCCTAATTTATCCCCCCAAACCTTGTTTATGGACTATAAAAGCGCTTTACAAGAATTAACCCAAGCGCGTTTTAAAGCCATTCCAATTTATACGCTTAAAAGCGAAAGTGGTCCCGATCATGCTAAAGAATTTGAAATGCAAATTTTTATTTTAAATAAACTTTATGGGACCTGCAAGGCGGGGAGTAAAAAGCAAGCCCAACAGCTTTGTGCGCAGGTGGCTTACAAACAACTAAGCGAGCAATTGCCTTGAATACACTGGGTAGAATGCTAAGGCTCACCACCTTTGGAGAATCGCATGCAAGCATGGTTGGAGGGGTTTTAGAAGGGCTGCCAGCTGGTTTAAATCTGGATATGGATTTTATCCAAGCAGAAACCAATCGGCGCAAGAGTACTAGTACTTTTACCACCCCCCGCCAAGAGGAAGATAAAATTGAGCTTGTAAGCGGGGTGTTTGATGGTAAAAGTACCGGTGCGCCCATCGCGCTTTTAGTGCATAATCAAAATGTTAAAAGTAAGGATTATTCTAATCTTAAAGAGAGTTTTAGACCCGGGCATGCAGATTTTACTACTTTCGCTAAGTATGGCATTAGAGATTATAGAGGCGGGGGGCGTACATCGGCTAGAGAAAGCGTGGTTAGAGTAGGGGCTGGGGCGATTGCTAAGCTTTTATTAAAGCAGCTTGGTATGGAAGTTATGGGAGGGGTTTTTAGTGTGGGAGGGATAGAGGCCACTAACTTAGATTTTAATTTTGCTAGAGAAAGTGTTATTTGTAGTTTAGATGCTAAAAGAGAGGCGGATCAAAAACAAGCCATTTTAGAGGCTAAACAAAGGGGGGATAGTTTGGGAGGGGTTGTTTTAATTAAAGCTAAAGCGCATAAAAATCTACTAGGTCTTGGCGAACCTATTTATGATAAATTAGATGCCAGAATTGCTAGCGTGATGATGGGGCTTAATGGGGTGAAGGGGGTTTTTATAGGCGATTTTAATGCTTCTAACATGCGGGGTAGTGATTATAATGACCCTCTTAGCCCTAGCGGTTTTTTGAGTAATTATAGCGGGGGGGTTTTAGGAGGGCTTGGCAATGGTTCAGAGCTGATCGTTTGGGTGCATTTTAAACCCACCTCTAGCATAGCCCTTAAACAGAAAACTATTAATACCAATTATCAAAGCATAGAGTTAGAACTTAAAGGTAGGCATGATCCTTGTATTGCGATTAGGGGGAGTGTTGTATGTGAAAGTTTGTTAGCCTTAGTGGTAGCAGATTTTTTACTCTTAAATATGGGGGCTAAACTTAGCAGTTTAGAGGCGTTTTATACAAAAAGCTAGTAAACTTACCCCCGCTAAAAACGGGTGGACTTAGGCTTTTGACATACCCCCCGCGCTCTAGCTTACTGGATTGATAGGATCATCAAGACTTGGTAGCTAGGCACGCTCTACCAGTCTCTACTTTATTAGAGTGAGCCCTCACTCTATAGCGGATAACACAAAAATGCCTTAATCCGCTTAGCAAGCTTGCGGGCTTTAGCGCGCAGTGGGTAACTCTCCATCCATTAAAAACGAGTGGAGTTTTCACACGCTTTCTTGTATCCTAACCTACAGCCTTTTTGGTAATACACTTTAGCCATCTGTAGATCTTTTCCTACACCTAGTCCGTACTCATACATGATCCCCAAGTTGATATAAGCTCCAGCAAATCCCCCATTTGCAGCCCTTTGGTAGTATTCTAGGGCTTTCTGGCGATCCGGTTCTACACCCGTTCCCTCAAAATACATGACCCCCAGATTATAATAAGCCAAAGCAACCCCCATGTCCGCCGCTTTTTTGTAATATTTAAAGGCTTTCTGGTAATCTTTTACAACACCCTTTCCATCTCTATACATGATTCCTAAGTTATAATAAGCAAAAGCATTCCCCCCATTTGCAGCCTTTTTATAGTACTCTAGGGCTTTCTGGTAATTCTTTTCTACAACCTTTCCATTCTCATACATGCTCCCCAAGGCATTATAAGCCTCAGTAACTCCTCCATTTGCAGCCCTTTGAAAGTACTCTAAGGCTTTTTGGTAATCTTTCTCTACACCCTCTCCATTAAGATACATGAACCCCAAGTTGTTATAAGCCTCAGCATTCCCCATACTTGCTGCTTTTTTGTAGTACTCTAGAGCTTTCTGGTAATTCTTTTCTACAACCTCATACATGATCCCCAAGTTATAATAAGCTCCAGTATTCCCCATGTCCGCCGCTTTTTGGAAATATTCTAGGGTTTTCTTATAATCTTTATTTTGATAAGCTTTTAGAGCATTTTGAAAGAACTGATCCCCTTTTAGTCTGCACACTACCTAAACAAAGCGCGCCTACTAACACCACACGCAACACAACGCACCAAGCACTCTTTAGCATTTTTTAGCTTCCCTTTAGAGTTGAAATGACTTTTTTATTCTAGCACACATGAGCGCTAAAAAATAAGGCGACGCGTTTGTCTGGATTTCTGTTAAGGATGCGCTAAAAGATAGTGTAGAGATTCAAGCCCTAGAACAAGCACAGGCTAGAAGTGCAGCAGAAAAAAGCGCGCTAGCTAGTGTAGATACAAATTTAAGTGAAGCAGAAATTAAGCAATTAGAAAAACAAGAAATAGTCAATGTAACTTATGCTAAATGGATGCAGGCCTTTAACCTTAAAAACACCAATGAACCTTTTATCCCTAAATTTGCCCCAGAAGTTAAGGAGGCTTTAGAGAGTGTATTAAATGGAGAACAAATTAAGCTTACTCAAGGGAGTTTGTATAAGCTAGTTAAACGGGATAAAAGCGGGTTGATAGATTATATTAGACCGGCGCTTGAAAATAGCGATCTAATTATTCAGGATCAAAAAGCCTTGATCTTTGTAAAAAATATTGATAAATCCTATTACTTCACCAGTGTGGCTAAAAATGCTGAAGGTCAATGGACTATTAGCACTAATTCTTATAAAACACTCAACACACTTAAAAACAGGGCTGAAAGTGGGGAAGTGTTGTACTTAAGTGAGAAAGCCCCAAATATACTCGCTGAGACTTTTAAGGCTAAGACCTTCCCTAGCCAACTCAAAGAGGAAGCTACTAAACCGGCGTTTAAAAATCAAGAGTTTAAAGCAAAAGCCACAGAACTTTATAACATAGCTAAAGCTCAAGAAGTAGAGTTTAAAGGGTTTTTAGAAAATCTTAAGAGTGCTAATAATTCTTTAGAATTAGGCCAAATCCTTAAGAGTGAAGCTAGTATTGAAAGTAAAATTGCGCGCAAAGCCGGGGATATAAGCGCCATAAGCGATTATCTAAGAGGGGCAGTAATTAGTAAAGATAGAACCCATTTGGATACAGAGTTAGTAAGGCTAGAGGATAGTTTAAAATCAAGAGGGATAAAACCTACAATAGAATTACAGCACAGAAACGCTAGCGGGTATAAGGGTGTGCATGTACAATTTGAGTTTAACGGCGTACCCAGTGAGATACAGCTAAATACGGCTAAGAATTGGGACATTAAAAAGCAAATGGATAGTAACTACCATGTGCTAAGAGAGCAGGAGGTAAAAAGAACGCTACCCTATAAAGAAATATCAAAACTAAAGGCAGAAAGTTGGCGACTTGCTCAAGGTTTAGACTTAGATATTAGCGATCTAACTTCATTTGCGGTTAAATCAGATAGTGCCTCCAATTCTGAAAAATCTGTATTAGTCAGGAAATCCCTAGAAGACTTAAAAGCTATCCAAGAACCCTTAGAAAAATCAAACTCAAAACCCATATCTTCAGAATCTGAGATCGCATATAACCGCCCAGATTCTGTATTAAGTGAAAAATCCAATTTTTCAGGGGGTAAGAGAAAGATTGAATCAGCCATTGAAAAACCTTTATCAAGTAGTACTGAGGCTATTAAAAACCCCCTTAAAAGTCAAGAAATACCCCTTGATCAGTTGGATCAAAGAATTATTAAGCCTGAAGAATTCACACCAGAACTAATTAAGCAACTTAAGAAAAACCCA
>NZ_CABIKG010000014.1 GCF_902196125.1 Helicobacter suis | reverse complement strand
TTGCACCCCGCTTTTAGCCTGCATATTAGGCTTAATATCTGAAGTCTTGATCACCACAAAATCTAAGGGGTAGATATGGGCATCATCTAGGCTAATACTGCTTGAATAGCCATTTAATTTTTGCATAGCAATAGCTTTCCCCATTTGTATGGGTCTTTCATTTTCTTTAAGGCCGGATAGGGGTTGATTTTTAAGGGCTGGAGTGTTAGACTCTTTGCCGGCTTGTGGTGGCGCGTCTAAGTTGACACTAGGTTTAGGGCTTAGGGAGTCTTCGCTACCTGTTGGTAGTCGCGAGCTCAAGCCACTATCCTTAAATATTGGGCTATTTTCTAACTTCCCATTTTCTTTATACATAGTTTTTAGCTTCAGCTCATTTTGCTTTTTGCTGATAGTCTCTACCACTATGAAATATCCGTTAATCTGTTTGCCCGCAACTAAAGCCATTTGATTATCTCTAGTGGTTTCTAATTTAATTGCGTCGGCATTATTCACAACTGCCGGATAATCCCTAATATCTTGTATTTCTATAGGTGGTTGTTTGTTTTTAAGATAGTGAATGGAATGTATGTCATGTTGTTTTTCTACATGGGCAAGTGCACTGCCATTAAAGGTAATTTTAATAGGGTGGTTTGTATCTAGCTTAAGTTGATTGGCTAATTCTAAATCTTTGAGTTCTCCTACCCACACCTTAGCATTATGCTTTTTGACTTGATCTAATAATCTCTCTGTAATTTCAGTAGGTTTAAGCATTCTTAAGGGTTTACTAGGGTCTAATAAATCCTTAATGTTTTGACTCTCTGTTTTTTTAAACTCAATGTATCTTGTGTTATTTTGGGCTCTAGTAGCTTTCTCTTGCTCTCTTAATGCCTTAAACTCTATATAACTCAAACCCTTAGCTTTAGCCTCTTTATAAATCTGCCAATCGCCTTTATAGGGGAGTGCTCTAGGGTGCTCAATCACTTCTACATCAATGTAATTATTAGTCTCTTGACTTTTAAGGGGTGGTTTAGTAGAAGTGGCTGTAGAGTTTGAGGGCAGAGTCTCGCCCTTTGTAAAAGAGTCAGAGTTGCTACCTTGTCTCTTACTCGCTAAACTTCTGGAATTATCATAAGCCGTTACTATCCACCGGTTGTTACCATGCTTAATACCTCCTTCATTCCAACCCTCATTTAAGCCTACTTTGTAGCCATTGTATAAAATGTTATACCCATTGTGGGTTTTAACCACCTCCCCCCCACTTACTATTTCCTCTAACCAATTGCTTAATTTCTCATAAGCACTATTCCCCTCAAATCCTTTAAAGTCATCAAGGTGTTTTTCTACAATCTTACTTAGCCCATAACCTTGTAATTTACCCTTTTGATCTCTAATTTCTCCCCACACTAAATCTATATCGCCTAAATCCTCTCTATAAAATGCCCCTGCAACTTGTCCCTCTTTAGTTTCTAGTAGTTTAGCAACTGCGCCTTTAGGGTTGTGGTAAAACTCTTTAAAGTTTGTACCAAAGGCTTTATTATGGGGGATAACTTGACTTTTAAGCGCCGGTTTAGTAGTCTCTGCTTTCCCTACTTCGCTATTCAACGCTTTAGCGGATAATTCGGACTTAGCGATTATTGGAAGTTCGGGTAGGGTGCTATACAATACCTCCCCTCCCCCTTTAATCTTGTTTTGGATATTATTAAGCGTTTTGGGCGCGTTACTAGCTATGATCCACTCCCCGCTATCATTGCGCGCTACACTAGTAAAATATTTTTTCCCTTCAAGGTCTTTAATCTTGCATAACACAAATAAACCATAAAATATTTAAGAGTACACTCTTTTATATTTGTATCTCTAGCTTTATCTAGTTTTAATTTGTAGTGGGTTTGCCCCTATTGCTTGGTTATGTTTGATTTAACCGGCTGTGTTAGAATGGCAAGATATTTGAATTGCTAAAAATTAAAAGAAGTCAAATTTGTGGTTTTTATCTTTTTCTCTTTCTTCTTAAACACAAAAGCCACTCTCCCTAAAGTATTTACTAACAAAGAGCATAATAGGACTTTATTTTAAGGCAAACAATGCAAGCGGTGATCTCTTTACTCTGGGGGCTTTTGGCGTTAATTGGGGCTGTGTGTTTGGGGGTTTTGGCTTTGCATAAGGGCGAGAGCATTAATGCGCTTTGGCTAGTGTGTGCGGCGGTGTGTATTTATACTTTGGGCTATCGCTTCTACAGCCATTTTATAGCAAGCAAAGTTTTAGTACTTAATGATCAACGCGCCACCCCCGCCCATGTGCTTCATGACGGGCAAAATTTTATCCCCACACATAAGGCTATCACTTTTGGGCATCACTTTGCAGCCATTGCTGGAGCTGGGCCTTTAGTTGGGCCTATTTTAGCCGCACAGATGGGTTATTTGCCCTCTGTACTTTGGATTTTAATTGGTAGCGTGCTAGGAGGCTGTGTCCATGATTTTGTAGTGCTCTTTGTCTCTATGCGGCGCAGTGGCCACTCTCTAGGCGAAATGATTAAAGAGGAAATGGGTCCTTTTGTGGGTTCTTTAGCGATGTTAGCCACCTTAGCCATCATGGTTATTATCATTGCCATTTTAGCGATGGTCGTTGTTAAAGCCCTAGCCCACTCACCATGGGGGTTTTTTACCATTTCTTGTACGATCCCTATTGCTATTCTTATGGGTCTTTATACCCGCTTTTTTAGACCCAAAGTACTAGAAAGCTCGCTCTTAGGTTTGATTCTTTTATTTTTAGCCATTTACTATGGCAAGGTTGTAGCTAACAATACAATATTAGCCTCTTATTTCACCCTTAAGGCAAGTACGCTTGCATGGGGCATTATGGGCTATGGTTTTATCGCCTCTATCTTACCCGTATGGTTTTTGCTCGCTCCAAGAGATTATCTAAGCACCTTTTTAAAAATCGGGGTGGTACTTGCTTTAGCTCTTGGTTTAATTTGTGTTGCCCCGCCCCTGCATATCCCTAAACTCACCTCTTTTATTGATGGCAGTGGTCCCGTCTTTGCTGGTGCACTCTTTCCCTTTCTTTTTATCACCATTGCTTGTGGGACAATTAGCGGGTTTCACGCCCTTATTGCCTCTGGCACCACCCCTAAAATCATTGATAAAGAAAGCCACGCCCGTTTAGTAGGCTATGGTTCTATGCTTATGGAGTCTGTAGTGGCTTTAATGGCTCTTTTAATGGCTGCTATTTTACACCCCGGGCTTTATTTTGCAATCAATGCCCCCGAAAAAAGCATAGGCAATAGCCTAAGCCAAGCGGCTAAGGTGATTAGCTCTTGGGGCTTTTCTATCACAGCTGAGGAAATTAAAACCCTCACGCAAAACATCGGCGAACAGAGTATTTTAAGCCGTACAGGAGGCGCGCCCACCTTTGCTATTGGATTAAGTTTATTACTCTACCAGCTTTTAGGCCACCCTTCTATTATGGCCTTTGGCTATCATTTTGCAATTCTCTTTGAAGCCCTTTTTATTCTAACCGCTGTAGATGCTGGTACTCGTAGCGCGCGCTTTATGATCCAAGACATGCTAGGCCATCTTTATAAACCTCTTGGCAATCATAAATCCTATAGCGCGGGGATTTTAGCCACTTTTCTAGCCGTTGCATTTTGGGGGTATTTTTTATATCAAGGCATTTTAGACCCTAAGGGCGGGATTTACACCCTTTGGCCTCTTTTTGGGGTGAGTAACCAGATGTTAGCAGGCATGGCCTTAATTTTATGCACCACCATTTTATTTAAAATGCAACGCTTTAAATACGCCCTAACTACAGCATTACCCGCCTTTTTTATCCTCTCTATCACCTTTTATAGCGGGGTGTTAAAGATTTGGCCAAAAGGAGAAAATGCCGTGCTTAATAAAGTCTCCCATGTGGCTACAATCCAAGCTTTAAAAGAAAAACTCACCCACACCACAGATTTAAAGCAAATAAGCCAGCTTAAGCAGGCCATTTTTAACCATAGCATTGATGCCATTCTTTGCCTTTTTTTCATGTGTGTGGCGTTTTGTGTACTCTGTGTGGGTTTGCGTATTTGTTATAACGCCTATTTTGGCAAAATAACGCCCCCGCTTGCAGAGTCTGTTTTTGTACCCTCTAAAAATTAGCTATGCCATGTTAAAATGGGGAAAAATACTTAAGGATTTCAATGGACAGACACAATAGCGATGCCGATGTGGTGCAGTTTTTGCAGTTTTGCAAAGAAAAGGAAGTGGAATTTGTAGATTTTAGGTTTACCGATGTGAAGGGTACTTGGAATCATCTGGGTTATTCTATGAGCGGGGTGGATAAGGATTTGCTGCAAAAGGGAATTCCCTTTGATGCAAGCTCTATTCCGGCATGGCAAAGCATCGATCGCTCAGATATGATCTTAAAACCCGATCTAATCCGTTACTTTTTAGACCCTTTTAGTGCGGATATTACGGTGATAGTATTTTGTGATGTGTGGGATGTGTATAAAGAACAAGATTATGAAAAATGCCCAAGAAGCATTGCTAAACGGGCTTTAAAACACCTGCAAGACTTAGGCGTTGCGGATATGGCTTATTTTGGTGCAGAAAATGAGTTTTTCATTTTTGACTCTATTAAGATTAAAAATAGCGCTAACTGCCAGTATTATGAGATTGATACAGAAGAGGGCGAGTGGAATCGCGATCGCAGTTTTGAGGGGGGGGTAAATTTTGGGCATAGAACAGGGCTTAAGGGCGGGTATTTGCCCACCCCTCCAACAGATACGCTTGTAGATATTCGCGCTGAAATTGTTAAGGTTTTAAACCAAGTGGGGCTTGAAACTTATGTGGTACACCACGAAGTGGCACAGGCACAGGGCGAGATCGGGGTGCGTTTTGGTAATCTAGTAGAGGCTGCTGACAATGTACAAAAACTTAAATATGTGGTTAAAATGGTGGCTCATCTGAATGGTAAAACCGCTACTTTTATGCCTAAACCTTTGCATGGGGATAATGGAAGCGGCATGCACACCCATGTGAGTTTATGGAAAGGGGGGCAAAATCTTTTTAGTGGAGATGTGTATAAAAATTTAAGCCAAATGGCTTTGTACTTTTTAGGCGGGGTGCTTAAGCATGCTAGAGGACTAGCCGCCTTTACTAATGCCTCTAGCAACTCTTATAAACGGCTTATCCCGGGTTTTGAAGCCCCCTCTATTTTGACTTATTCGGCACAAAACCGCAGTGCTAGCGTGCGTATTCCCTATGGGGCACAACAGGGCAAAGCCGCGCGCTTTGAGTTGCGCTTTCCGGATAATTCCTCTAACCCTTATTTGGCTTTTGCAGCTATTTTAATGGCTGGCTTAGAAGGGATTGCGCAAAAAAGCGATCCGGGAAAACCTATGGATATGAATTTATTTAAACTTACTTTAGATGAGATTCGAGAAAAGGGGATCAAACAATTACCCCATACCCTTAGAAGTGCGCTTGAGGAAATGTTGGCTAATAAAGATTATCTTAAAAAGGGCGAGGTTTTTAGCGAGGAATTCATTCAGGCCTATCAGAGTTTTAAATTTAGATCTGAGGTCTTTCCTTGGGAGAGCCGCCCCCACCCCTTTGAATTTAAAACCACTTATTCTTGCTAATGCGTAAAAGAGGTGGTTCTTTTAAAGATAGCTATAACAAACTTAAGCTTTTTATGCGGGCTGTTAAAATCATTGCCCGTTTCTTTAAAAAACGCTATTAAGGATGGCCATGAAAGAGATAGTCTTAGCTTTTTTTATACTTTTATTAGGTGTGGGCTGTGTGCATAAGCCAGATAAACACGCAGAAGGGCCTATTCCCTTTTCTTACTACGAGTCTAATGAAAAGCCTCAGCCTAAAAACCATTTACTAGTTTTACTAGCCCCTATGCACATTAATTTTAGTAAAAATGTACCCGCTAATATGCAACAAGGCTTTAAAGATTCCATGCTCGATCAAATCCAGATGATTTTAGAAAAAAGAGGTTTTTCTGTTGGGATAGCCCATACACCTCTTAGTACTACTGAGCAAGATCAAGGGTATATTCTTGTAGAGGTGAGTGGAGATGTTAAGGTTTTAGAGGACATTAGTTTAAGAGAGGATAGACTACGCAATGGGGGGCTTGAGGGTAAAAATAGCAATTTGTCTATGGGCTTTTTAGAGCTTAAAATTTTAGAACCTAAGAGTCAAAAGGCTTTAGATCAAGCTAGCTTAGAATTGCCCGGTTATCAGGTAAGAACACGGGTTACCGTGCGCCAAGAAAGAACTTCTTCAGGGGGTTATATGCCTGTTAGCGTGGTTACACCTATACATGGTAGCGGATTTGATAGCAATGTCTATCAGATTTTATCACAGATTTATGCACAAGGGGTTGAGAAAATTAGCCGCAAACTTAGAAGCGATGATCTCATGCGCTATAACTACTTAGTGCAAAAATTTAAAAAGAGCCATTAGGGTAAATCCTCTTGCAGGTGTAATACCTGCGTGCCAAAATCTGTATCAATTTCTACGCGTAATGTTCCCTCACAAAAAACTTCATAGCGCATTTTTTCATGCAAACTTAGAACATAACTAGGCAAAATAGGCAAGAGGGCGCAATGGCCGCGGTTTAAACTAATTTTATTGATATGTACTTGTTTGACAAGCGCTTCAATTTCTAAAATGTGTTTAGTGCGATAAATCCCATACTCTTTACTCCAAGAGGTGTAGGGTTGTTTTTGGCTAAAAAAGAGGGCTTGAATAGGGCTTTTGGCTAGCTGCATTTGTTCTTCTCTAAGCAACTGCTCACCGGTTGGCAGAGCCAAAAGAGGGACAAAGAGAAAACAAAGAAAACGGATCAACGACTCTCGCTACTAAAACTACGATCTAAAATTGAGCGGATTTTGACAACACTTTGTTGATCGGCATAGAAGAAAATATCCACACGATTATTGTGCATGCGTTCCTCTAGGCTATTATTAGGGACAATGGGATTATTTTTGCCATAGGAAGCAAAAGAGAGTTTTTGCGGATCAATGCCATCGCTAAGCAAGACTTTCATGACTTTATAAGCACGGCTAGCAGCAAGGGCGTAGTGATCTTTAAACCTTGAATTAGAGGGAAGGGGCGTATTATCTGTATAACCGCGTACACTGATGTCTACTTGATCGGGGAGTGTGTGGATAATCTTAGCGATGCGGTGGATATACTCGCGCATAGTTGCATTAATGGTATCATCATAGGAATTTTCAAAGAGAAGCGAGGAGGGGAGTTTAAGAACCACGCCATGGGCTGTTTGCTCTAAAATTGCGCCTTCATTTTCTTTAGTGGTGGTAACCCTAGAACGATTAGAAGTTTCATTAGCCTTACTTTCCTCTGTTTCTAAGCTAGTTTGTGTATCCCCCGGAGCGGGTGGAATAGTGATAACAGGTTGCATAAAATCAGGTCTAGGTGCATAATCAAAGATTTTAAGAAATTCTTTTTTTAATGCCTTGACTTTAGATTTATTCACCACAGAGATCGCATAAAGCGCGATAAAAAGCGCTAGCAATAAAGAAAGAAAATCCGCGTAAGGAACAGCCCAGCGCTCTCCAGCAGGGCATTCAACCGGTTTAGCTTTTTTAGCAGCCATTATTCAAACTGCGACTTTTTAGGCTCACCAGGAGCGATATAATTTAAAAGTTTCATCTCTAAATCCCGCGGGTTATCCCCATTGGCAATCCCTACAATGCCCTCTAAAATCACCACTTTTTCCTTAAGAATGTCCTTAGCCTTGCTTTTAAGTTTATTGCCAAAAGGACCAAAGAGTGCATAAGAACAAGTAATTCCGGTTACAGTTGCTGTAAAAGCCCCGGCAATACCTAATGCCATTGCTTGGGGGTTATCTAGTTTTTGCAAGGCAAGCATCAAACCTAACACCGCCCCCACTAACCCAAAGGTAGGCGCTGATTCGCCAGCAGTGATCCAATAATGCGCTGCGCCGTGATAATACTCTTCTAACTCTTCAATAGCCACATCTAGGCTTTCTTGTACAGATTTAATGTCCTTACCATCAACGATCATAGAAAACCCATTGCGGGTAAAATCATCTTCAATTTGGCTAACTTTAGATTCAAGCGAGAGTACCCCATCTTTTCTAGCCATTGTTGAAAATTCTACGATATTTCTAATCGTCTCTTGTAAATCAACCTTTGGGTTTAAAAATACAATCTTAATCTCTTTAAAAGCGGCCTTAACATAGCGAGCGTGGGTACTCACCATAGCCGCGCATAGCGTAGTGGGTACAATGATAATAATGGAGCTTAAATGCACCACATGGATAGGATTACCTCCCTCTAACAAATCCCCCACAGAAATAGCCGTAAGGGCTAAAATCACACCTAAGAGTGATGATAAATCCATAAAATTACTGCCCTTTCTTAATTATTGCGGATAATCGCTTAGTGTTTTAATGCCATTTTCCCCGCACACACGGCATTTTACATTTCTTTGCACGCTAATTTTTCTAAAATCCATGTTTTTAGTATCCACATGCAAAACTTGGTTAGTTAAAAGCGGAAAACCTAAGAAATATTTAATCGCTTCTGAGGCTTGGATACAGCCCACAATACCGGGTACCACCCCAAAGAGTCCGGCTTTAAACATGCCTTGCTCTTTTAATTCAGGAGGCTCTTCAAAAACACAGGCAAAACAGGCCGTTTTTTTAGGTAGAACCGTGATTGTTTGCCCGCGGTGTTTAAAAATCCCGGCATGGCTAAAGGGTTTGTTAGCTAGTACGCAAGCATCATTAATTAGAAATTTACCCGCAAAGTTATCTGTTGCATCAATGACAAAATCGTAATTTTGGATAATTTTAAGAGCGTTAGAGGCGTTAAGTCTGTCAAAGTAGGTTTCTACCTGAGTCTCTGGATTAAGAGCAAGCATTTTGCGCTCGGCTGATTGTACTTTTGAGCTATTGATCTCAGCTGTGGTGTGGATAATTTGGCGTTGTAAATTGCTTAATTCAATGATGTCAAAATCTAATACCCCAATGCGCCCAATCCCAGCCGCAGTTAAATACATTGTATTAGGCGAGCCAAGCCCTCCAGCTCCAATGACTAGCACACTAGCCTTTAATAATTTTTCCTGCCCCTCTTCGCCCACATCTTCAAGCATTAAATGCCGTTTATAGCGTTCTTTTTGTTCCTCAGTCATCACAGTCCTTAAGGGTTAATGTGTGCAATCCAAGCTTGCATGTGTGGTTGTTCGGCTTTTAAACTCGTGGGTTGTCCATGTCCGGGATAAAGGGGTTTATCCTCGCCTTGTAAATCCTGAAAGCGCAAAAGAGAAGCGCGCATTTCTTTAGGATCAGAAAAGGGAAAATCATAACGGCCAATGCTTCTATAAAAAATAAAATCCCCACTAAAAAACGCCCCGCCCACTTCTATCATAGAACAGCCCGGGGTATGCCCCGGAAAATGCCAGTAGGTAATAAGGATAGTTGCTACTTCAAAGGTGTAAGAACTTTTAGCGCATTCTATGCCTATTATATCCTCTTGGTTACACGGGGTAAGGCCTAAATTAAAACAATCTGAGGTGAGCATGAAAATATCAGCCTGAGGGGCATAAAGAGGCACAGAAGGCCAAGCTTTTTTAAGTGCATGAACATCCCAGATATGATCGTAATGCCCGTGTGTGATAAGAATTGCCAAAGGGTTTTTACTTGTTTCAAGCACCCAAGAAGTAGCCCCCAGCCCCGGATCAATAATTAAATCCCCTTGCTCAAGGTGCAAAATATAACAATTAGTCTGCGTATCCCCAAAGGCTTGGACTTGAATTTGCATTAAAAATCCTTTGCCCCATTTTAACAAATTTTTAGCCAAAGTTCAATAGCCATTTTTACCTAAATAAAGGGCTAAAAACGCCATAAAATGCCTGAAATATGTTTAACTTAATTTCTTTTTATAAACTAAAGTAGACCTGCAAAATGGGGGTGATAAAGTGAAACTCAAGTATTTAATGTTTATTTTTAAAACCTGTATTTTATAGCTGTAATGTACCGACATTTTATTGCTATGGTGTTTACTTAATCTTAACTAAAAAAGTAAAAATGCAAAGAACTTGTGTTTAAAAATTATCTAAGTTGATAGATATAATAACAATAGACTTTTATTAAATTTGGGGAGATTTTCTATGTTCTTTAAAAAATCTAATCCTAGAAATCGTCCTGATTCTGCACCGCTTAGCACGCAATTAGCCATTGCCTACAACGATCTTAAAAACGCTCCAAAAGAAGAAGGTTCTTTACTCATCGCTTTTATTCCAGCAACTCTTCTTTTTAAAGAGGTGGTTAACATAATTGAGAGTCAATTTAGCCATATCCCCACCCGTCTTGTTATGCAAACAGCCGGGCAAATTGGAGGTTCTAAGGGAGATTTTTACCACCTTAATTCTGAACCCATTCTCATCACTATTTTTAATGAAAGGTTGTTTAAACAAGTAGAGGCGTTCATGGTAGATACCCTTTGTGAGGATATTCAAAAAGCACAAGTGCGCATGGATTTAGAAACGCGCAAGAATAAGATTAAAGCCACTATTGAGCAAAAAGTCCGCCCGCTTATGGCTGTTAGTTTGCTAGATACTTTTATTTTAACCTACTTCCCCGGGCTCACTGCCTCTGAGAATTTCTTTTTAGAAGCGCTTGTAAAATCTAATATACCTTTGAGTAATTTAGTGGGTGGGAGTGCGGGAGGAAAGTTAGATTTTAAAGAATCTTATCTAGCATTAAATGGGCGTGTTAGCGCACAAGAGGCGGTTTTAATCTACTGCAAGCTAAATCAAGGCTATCATTATGAGGTCTTCACCACCCATAATTTTGAAAAAACGCCCACCTCTTTTTTAATTGGGGAATATGTACCAGAACTTAGGCAGGTCAAGTCTTTTTTAATGGGTAATGAGTTAGTAAGCGCTGTAGATGCCCTTTGTGCGCATTTTAAATGCAACCCAGAAAATTTAGCCAATGCTTTAGTGGGTTATACCTTTGCGGTAGAGATTTTAGGGCAAATTTTTATCCGATCCATTGGGACTTTTAATGCTGATAAAAGCATCACTTTCTTTTGTGATCTATACTTTGGTGAAAGTCTCATTTTAGTCAAGGCGACTAATTTTATACAAAGCACTTTAAAGGCGTATCAAGAATTTATTAGGGGCAGGGAGGCTGTAGCTATTTTAGCTAATGACTGTGCTTTGCGCCGGATAAATAACCAAAAGGATTTGCCCGGTTTTTCTGTCTTTGATAACTGCCCGATTAGCGGATTTTCCTCCTTTGGGGAAATATCTAATAACTTGCACCAAAACCAAACTCTAGTTGCTCTTTGCATTTTTAAAGGCGAGCCAAGCAAAGAGGGCAATAAAGAGTTTTTAATCCACTATAGAAACACGCTAGCTTATTATGAGCAAATTAAGCATAACTATTTAGAAAGGGTGATTAGCATAAAAATACCTTATTAGAACAATATGAGGGGTATAACCAAGTTGCAGGGATTAACCACTCCTATTTAAAAGAAATTGCAACAAAGGCTACGGCTAACCAGACTTATGTTAACGCGGTTAAAGAAGAGATGATTAAATTACAAAATTCCATGTCTAGCTTAGAAAATTTATCTAATACACTATCCTCAACTGTGGGGACAATTAATGGCAATATTACAGAGGTTTCTAATGCTTTGCAAAAAATTGATCGCGTGTCTTATCAAACTAATTTATTAGCCCTGAATGCGGCAATTGAGGCAGCTAGAGCGGGTGAACACGGCAGGGGCTTTGTGGTGGTGGCTGATGAGGTGGGTAATTTAGCCAATAGTGTACAACAACGATTAGAGGAAATCGGGGTTACTTTTTCTTCTATGAATGAGGCGGTTAAAAATATTGAGAGTGCGTCTAAGGCGGTGCTAGATTCAGCTAACCAGAATAATGTAAGTTTAAATGAGCTTAGCCAAGCGGTGCTATCCTTACAAACCCAATCAGAGCAGATGGAGCAAATCGCCCAAAAAAGTTTGCAAGATATTTCACAAATCCAAGAACAAGTTGAAGGGATTAGGCAGAGTATCTACAAAAATAAAGAACTCATTAGTAGACTTTTACCGACTAGGAAAAACTAAAACCCTTAAGGGTTTGTTATATTGAGTGGAATAAAAGACGCGGGATTTGTACCCACCACCCCTAAAAATCTAATTTAGCCTTGCTTAAGGTTGTGGGGTGTAACTAGTTAGTTTTTATAACCAATAACGGGGCTAAAGAAGTTAATTTAACAAGGATAAAAAATGGGCGCGTTACAATTTTTAGCTACCTTGCTTCTTGTGATAAACTTAATTGTACTCTCAAGATCAATCTCTCATTTTAAAAGAGGCAGAGATAGCCTACAAGTCTAAGGATTATCCAAAGGCCTTTAAACTTTATCAACAAGGGGCTAAAGCAGGATATGCACAGGCTTTTTATCATTTAGGGTTGATGTATAGTATTGGGCAATATGTAGATTTGGATCACGACAAAGCCATTGAAAACTTTAAAAAAGCAGGAAAAATGGGTGTGGTAGATGCTTATCTTAAATTAGCACACATGGCCTTAGATAATAAGGGAGTTTCTTGCAAAGAGGCTTTTATCTATTATCAAAAAGCTCTAGACTTAAATCAAAAAATAGCAGATGTCTATATGAGTTTAGGGCATTTTTACTTATTTGCAACATCAAGGGCAGATTGCCCCGCAGACTATAACGCATATCCTAATAAAGATAAACGGTACTACCAAAAAGGCATGTTTTATCTTGAAAAGGCTGGGGAAATGGCTAACTTTAAAAGCTACATGCTTTTAGGAGATGCATATCGTCGTGGCGATCCTGGATTTGTGTGGAGTTATAAAAAAGCTAAACAATATTATCTAAAGGCCGCAGAAGTGTTAAAAAAGACAGGAGAAAAAGGGGATTCTCAAGCCTATAACGAATTAGGTTTGATTTATAAAGACTATGGTGATGAAGATCCGCGAGGTACTCTAAATGATGGGCATAAATCGGTTGCTTATTTCCAAAAGGCAATTGTTTTAGGAAATAGTGAAGCCTACACATGGGAGAGTATTATGAATATGGGAGTCCAACGGTGTGTAGAGATGATGATAAGGCCAAATGGTATTATCAAAAGGCAGGGGAGCTTGGAAATGCGCAGGGGTATGCAAAATTGGCATCAATGTATCAAGGAGAAATGTATCAAGGAGGAGGTGTGGGGTTACTCAGAAAAGGCAGGAGTACTTAGAAAAAGCGGGGGCTTTAGGGGATGGGTATAGCTATGAAAGATTAGGGAATATCTATTGTTATGGCGATCCAAATATGGGGGCAGATGATCCTTATATCCCTAAGAACTACAAAAAAGCCGCGCAGTACTTCCAAAAATGTGTCAATATGGGCGTTACTCATTGCTATTATGATCTTGCCGGCATGTATAAAAAAGGCTTAGGTTTACCCAAAAATTTAAAAAAGACTAGTAGTTTAAGAGAACATGCACAAGGTGTTTTTTGCGATTCAGGAATAGACGATCTTTGTGATGCAGATCAAGAATAGATAATCTTGGTTTTTAGATATAATCAAAGATAATTCTTTAAATAAGCCCACAAACAAGGGCGCTAACTTTCCCTAAGATCACTTAAAGATTTTTAGGTTATAATAGTTCTTTTTTAGCCTAAATTTTTATAAAGGGAAAAAGTGCCAACTATTAACCAGTTGATCCGCAAAGAGCGAAAAAAGATCCTTAAAAAAACCAAGTCTCCGGCTTTGGTAGAATGCCCACAAAGGCGCGGGGTTTGTACCCGTGTTTACACCACCACACCTAAAAAACCTAATTCAGCCTTGCGTAAAGTTGCAAAGGTGCGTTTAACCAGTAAGTTTGAGGTGATTAGCTATATTCCGGGTGAGGGGCATAATTTACAAGAACACTCTATCGTGTTAGTACGCGGAGGAAGGGTTAAAGACTTACCCGGGGTGAAATACCACATTGTGCGCGGAGCACTGGATACGGCTGGGGTGAATAAACGATCGGTTTCTCGTAGTAAATACGGGGCTAAAAAGGCCAAAGCAGGGGCTGAGAAAGCAGGAACAAGTAAAGGAAAAAAATGAGACGCAAAAGAGCACCGGTTCGAGAGGTTTTAGGAGATCCTGTTTATAACAACAAGGTTGTTACAAAATTTATTAACAAAATGATGTACGCGGGTAAAAGAAGCATTGCTGAGAAAATCATTTATGCTGCTTTAAATAAAATTGAGGAAAAGAGCGGGGAAAAGGGCATTGAAGTTTTTGAAAAGGCTTTAGAAAATGTCAAACCTTTAGTAGAGGTGCGATCTAGGCGCGTGGGAGGGGCGACTTATCAAGTACCCGTAGAAGTGCGCCCTGTACGCCAACAATCCCTTTCTATCCGCTGGATTTTAGAAGCCACCCGCAAACGAAATGAGCGCGCGATGATAGACAAACTGGCTAATGAATTAATGGATGCAGCCAGCGATAAAGGCGCGGCTTTTAGGAAAAAAGAGGAAGTGCATAAAATGGCTGAGGCTAATAAAGCCTTTGCCCACTACCGCTGGTAAGGATAAGCATGCCACGCAGAACCCCCTTAGAAAAAATCAGAAATATCGGGATTGCCGCCCACATTGATGCGGGCAAAACCACCACCTCCGAGCGGATTTTATTTTATACCGGCGTGAGTCATAAAATTGGTGAAGTACATGACGGCGCGGCCACTATGGACTGGATGGAACAAGAAAAAGAGCGCGGGATTACAATCACCTCAGCGGCTACAACTTGTTTTTGGAAAGATCACCAAATCAATTTAATAGACACCCCCGGACATGTGGATTTTACTATTGAAGTAGAGCGATCTATGCGCGTTTTAGATGGCGCTGTGGGTGTGTTTTGCTCAGTAGGAGGCGTACAACCCCAAAGTGAAACCGTGTGGCGTCAGGCAAATAAATACGGTGTACCCCGCATCGTATTTGTAAATAAGATGGATCGCATCGGGGCTAATTTTTACAATGTAGAAAGCCAGATTAAAGAACGACTCAAGGCTAACCCCGTGCCTATTAATCTCCCTATTGGGGCAGAAGATACTTTTGAGGGTGTGATTGATTTAGTGGCGATGAAGGCTATTATCTGGAATGATGAAACTATGGGCGCTAAGTATGAAATCCAAGAAATCCCCTCTGATTTGCAGGCTAAGGCAGAAGAGTATCGCGAAAAACTCTTAGAGGCAGTAGCCGAACAAGATGAGGCTTTAATGGAAAAATATTTAGCCGGTGAAACACTTAGTCAAGAGGAGATCAAGCAGGGCATTAAAAAGGGGTGTTTGCATATGAGCCTTATTCCTATGCTTTGTGGTTCTTCTTTTAAAAATAAAGGCGTACAAACCCTGCTAGATGCTGTTATTGATTATTTGCCCGCACCCACCGAAGTAGCCGACATTAAAGGAGTGGATCCTAAAAGCGAGGAGGAAATACATGTGCAAAGTAGCGATACAGGCGAATTTGCCGGGCTAGCTTTTAAAATCATGACCGATCCTTTTGTAGGCCAATTAACCTTTGTACGGGTGTATAGGGGTAATTTAGAATCAGGCAGTTATATTTACAATTCTACAAAGGATAAAAAAGAACGCGTAGGGCGGCTTTTAAAAATGCACTCTAACAAGCGCGAGGATATTAAAGAAGTGCATGCGGGTGAAATCTGTGCCTTTGTAGGGCTTAAAGAGACTTTGACCGGCGATACGCTTTGTAGCGAAAAAGACCCGGTGATTTTAGAGCGCATGGAATTTCCAGAACCCGTAATTCACATCGCCGTAGAGCCTAAAACCAAAGCCGATCAAGAAAAAATGGGTGTGGCTTTGGGTAAATTAGCTGAGGAAGATCCAAGTTTTAGAGTGATGACACAGGAGGAGACCGGGCAAACTTTAATTGGGGGTATGGGGGAGTTGCATTTAGAGATCATCGTAGATCGCCTTAAACGCGAATTTAAAGTGGAGGCAGAAGTAGGAGCGCCTCAAGTGGCCTTTAGAGAGACCATTAGAAGCGCGGTACAAAAAGAACATAAATACGCTAAACAATCCGGCGGACGCGGGCAGTATGGGCATGTTTTTATCAAGTTAGAGCCTAAAGAACCCGGCACAGGCTATGAATTTGTCAATGAAATTAGCGGGGGGGTGATTCCTAAGGAATATATCCCTGCGGTGGATAAGGGCATACAAGAAGCGATGCAAAGCGGGGTTTTAGCGGGTTATCCGGTGGTAGATTTTAAAGTAACGCTTTATGATGGCAGTTATCACGAGGTGGATTCTTCTGAAATGGCGTTTAAAATCGCCGGATCTATGGCATTTAAAGAGGCTTGTAAAGCGGCTAACCCCGTGCTTTTAGAACCCATGATGAAGGTAGAGGTAGAAGTGCCTGAGGAGTATATGGGCGATGTGATTGGGGATTTAAACCGCCGCAGAGGCCAGATTAATGCAATGGACGATAGATTGGGGCTTAAAATTGTAGATGCGTTTGTACCCTTAGTAGAGATGTTTGGTTATTCTACAGACTTGCGCTCAGCTACGCAAGGACGGGGGACTTACTCTATGGAGTTTGATCATTACGGCGAAGTGCCTGCTAATATCGCTAAGGAAATTGTGGAAAAAAGAAGTAGATAGCTCTAGGAGGTTAGCATGGTTTTACTCATTGATATGCAGGAAAGATTATTCCCTGCTATGGCTGATTCTACTAGGCTATTAGAAAGTTGTCTGCGGTTTTTAAAAATCGCCCAAGAACTTGGCGTTATGATTCAAGCAACCGAGCAAAACCCAACTAAGTTAGGCAGCACTTTAGAACCACTCAAGCCTTTTATTAAAAACACCACCACTAAAGAAAGTTTTAGCGCCTATCCAGTTTTATCTATCCCTAAAGACCCTTTATTTATTCTAGGCATTGAAACCCATGTATGTGTCTACCAAACAGCAAAAGATTTTTTAAAACAAGGGGTTGAGGTTAGCCTGTTAGCAGATTGTACCAGCTCTAGGGATTTACAAAACAAAGCCTTAGCCTTAGAGGATTTGAGGCATTTAGGTGCGCGGGTGGTTTCTGTTGAGATCGTGGCTTTTGAGTGGCTACAAACCTACACCCACCCATGTTTTAAATCCATCTCTAAAATCATTAAATAATTTGAAAAATTGTGCTTAATTAGCCTCTATTTATACCAAAAATAAGAAAATCTAGCCAAAATCCCATTAGATAGTAACAAAAAAAGAGGGGAAAGACAAATTGGTTAATTTTTAGTGTGTAAAATTTCTCTGTACTCATATTTGTAATATTTTATCTTATGAGTAGAAAGGAGAACACATGGCTAAAAAAATGAAAGCCGCTGTAGTAAAAGAATTTGGAGGCCCTCTTTTTATAGAGGAAGTAGATGTACCTGTTGTAGGTGAGGGCGAGGTTTTAGTAAAAATAGAGGCCTGTGGGGTGTGCCATACTGATTTGCACGCTGTAGATGGAGATTGGCCTGTTAAACCTAAGCTCCCTTTAATCCCCGGACATGAAGGTGTTGGGTATGTGGTAGAAGTGGGCAAGGGGGTTAAACATGTTAAAGAAGGCGATGCTGTAGGCATTCCTTGGCTTTATAGCGCATGTGGGCATTGTGATCACTGCATGGCTGGCTGGGAAACGCTGTGTGAACACCAAGAAAACGGCGGATATTCGGTTAATGGTGGGTATGCGGAGTATGCTTTAGCTAATGCTAATTATGTTGGCGTTCTCAAGAAAGATACTAACTTTTTAAACATCGCACCCATTCTCTGCGCGGGGGTTACGGTTTATAAGGGCCTTAAGATGACAGAGGCCAAACCCGGACAATGGGTAACCATTTCTGGTATTGGCGGTTTAGGGCACTTGGCCGTACAATATGCTAAGGCGATGGGTTTGAATGTAGCCGCTGTAGATGTTGCAGAGGATAAATTAGAATTAGCCAAAAAATACGGCGCAAGTGTGGTGGCCAATGCCAAAGAATTAGGTGAGCAGGGCACGATTGATAAAATTATCCAAGAAACAAACGGGGGCACGCATGGCGTACTAGTTACTGCCGTGCACCCAGTGGCCTTTAAGCAGGCATTAGGGTTTGTGCGCCGCGGCGGGACTGTGGCGATGAATGGACTTCCTCCAGGGGAGTTTCCGGTCAATATTTTTAACATGATTTTAAACGGTGTTACTTTGCGAGGCTCTATTGTGGGTACGCGACTAGATTTGCAAGAAGCGATTAATTTTGCTGAGGAACAAAAAGTCAAAGCCCATGTCGCACCGGCTAAACTAGAGGATATTAACAATATCTTTGCACGCATGAAAAAAGGCGGCATTGATGGGCGTATGGTGCTTGATTTTAGAAATTAAGGAGAGTCTATGAGTGCTTATAAAGACAGCCAAAAAATTTTTAAATCCCGCTATGAAAATTACATTGGCGGGGAGTGGGTTAAACCTCTTAAGGGAGGTTATAAGGCCAATAAAAGCCCAATTGATGGGAGTGTTTTGTGTGAAGTGCCTCTATCTAGCCCAGAAGATGTAGATAAAGCCCTAGATGCTGCTAATAAGGCTAAAGATGTATGGGCAGCTACTTCTGTGGAGGCAAGATCTAATCTCTTGCTTAAAATTGCCGATCGCATTGAGGCTAATCTTGAAAAGATCGCCTATGCTGAAACTTGGGATAATGGTAAACCTATCCGCGAAACCCTGAATGCGGATATCCCTTTAGCCGCAGATCATTTCCGCTATTTTGCCGGCTGTATCCGTGCCCAAGAGGGGCATATTAGCGATATTAGTAAGGACATGGTGGCCTATCATTTCCACGAACCTTTAGGGGTGGTAGGACAGATTATTCCTTGGAATTTTCCTATTTTAATGGCTGCTTGGAAACTAGCTCCCGCTTTGGCTGCAGGGAATGCTGTTGTTCTTAAACCCGCCTCGCCCACACCAGCTAGTATTTTGGTGCTCTTTGAAATTATCGGGGATTTATTGCCTGCAGGCGTGGTTAATATTGTCAATGGCAATGGCGGACAAATTGGCAAACATCTAGCTACAAGCCCTAAGATTGCTAAAGTGGCCTTTACCGGATCCACAGCAGTAGGAAGGCAAATCATGCAATTTGCCACAGAAAATATTATCCCCTGCACCCTAGAGTTAGGGGGCAAGAGCCCTAATATTTTCTTTGCTGATATTTGCGAACATGAAGACGCGTTTTTGGATAAAGCCATTGAGGGTTTGGTGCTTTTTGCTTTTAACCAAGGTGAGGTGTGTACTTGCCCCTCAAGAGCGCTTGTACATGAAAAAATCTATGATGATTTTATGCAAAAAGTTTTGGAGCGAATCAAGGCTATTAAAGTGGGCAATCCTTTAGATTTAGACACCATGATGGGCGCGCAGGTAGATGAAAACCAAGTTAACACCATTTTAAACTACATTAAGATCGCCCATGAAGAGGGCGCGCAGTGTCTAATTGGCGGGCAAAGAAACCACATTACAGGGCTTGAAAAGGGGTGTTATATAGAGCCTACCATTTTTAAAGGGCATAATAAAATGCGCATTTTCCAAGAGGAGATCTTCGGGCCTGTTTTGGCACTGACTACTTTTAAAGATGATGATCAAGCCCTAGAGATTGCCAATGATACGCTATTTGGTCTAGGGGCTGGGGTGTGGACAAGAGATATTAACCGTGCTTATCACTTTGGTCGCTGTATTAAAGCCGGGCGGGTGTGGACTAATTGCTACCATGCCTATCCTGCCCATGCAGCCTTTGGAGGATACAAACAAAGCGGGATTGGGCGTGAGACACACAAAATTATTTTAGAGCACTACCAACAAGTTAAAAACCTTTTAGTAAGTTACAGTATCAACAAATTAGGATTCTTTTAATGGGTGTACCAAAGGTTATTTTAACACAGGAGGCTAAAGCCTTGATTCAAGAACTCAAGGCCTTGTATCCAGACTTTATTTTTTACCAGTCTTGTGGTTGTTGTGATGGGAGCGTTGTTTATGTCTACAATCGGGCCGATTTTAAGCTAGGCGATAATGATATTTGTTTAGGCTCTGTGGGAGGGGTGGAGTTTTACATGCACAAGAACCAATATGCATACCAAAAACACACCCAGCTTATTTTAAGTGTTAAACCCATTGATTCAAGTGAATATTCCTTAGAATATGGCATGGGCAAGAGTTTTGAGATCAAGAGCCGTTTATTCACTTCTGAGGAACTTAAGAGAATAGAACAAGAGGTAACTTAAAACTATTTTTTACTCGGGGAATAACCAACACGCTTAAGAGTACGCTAAGAATGGATAAGATAAACAAGGGAAATAAAAATATGGAGCAAAGTAATGAAAATCCATGTACTACATACCGGTCAAGTCCGTGTATCCCCTTATTTACCCTTTGGTGGGGATAATTGTAGCTTGCTTAAAGCCTCCGGGTTAACAACTCCAAAAAAAGATTGGATATGGCTACCTGTTAGCTGCTATTTAATAGAACACCCTAAAGGAAAGGTGTTAGTAGATACCGGTTGGCATAGAGATATGTCCCCAGAGGGCAAATACGATAAAAAAGCCCAGATTAAAAGTTTGGGATCGTGGATTCTTTATTATGCAAATCAAGGGTATGTTCCGGAAGGAAAGGCTATTAATGAACAATTAGAATCCATGGGGATTAACCTTGCTGATTTAGATTATGTACTTTTAACCCATCTTGATTGTGATCATGCCAATGGATTACGCGCTGTTGCACAAGCCAAAAATATATTATGTGCGCCTGAGGAAATTGTGTGTGCTAAGAAAAACGGTTTTGTAAGGTATCAAAAGAAGTGGTGGGAAGGTGTCAATCTTAAAACTTTTTCATGGAATGGGACAGAAGGACCCGTTCAAAAATCATTTGATCTATTTAACGATGGCTCTGTTACTATGATTAATATCCCGGGGCACTGTGATGGTTTATGTGCTGTGAAAATCAAAAACGATCAAGGTAATTTTGTGCTTCTTTTTGCCGATGGAGGGTATGCTACTAAGTCTTGGAAAGA
Source organism: Helicobacter suis (assembly GCF_902196125.1). Classification (GTDB taxonomy): domain Bacteria; phylum Campylobacterota; class Campylobacteria; order Campylobacterales; family Helicobacteraceae; genus Helicobacter; species Helicobacter suis_B. Next base: position 26,194 of record NZ_CABIKG010000014.1, on the reverse strand, counting down.
AATGATTACAAGTGGCATTGCTCTAAATAAAGCCCAACAACGCAAATCCCTAGAATGGATTAGAGAAGAGTCTATGTCGCCTCAATGTATTGAGTCTCTTGCTACACATGATTTAGAGATCACTCCCCATGTAATTGAATTATAAGTGGGATAACGGTTTCTTATTTTAAAAAAACATAGTATTAAAAAACTTGTTTAAATTTTAAAAATATTATTATTTTATATCTTACAAAGCACACCACTAAAAGAGTATTTGTATTTTTTATATTAGTTGAGGTTTTAATTATATTTTAGTTTCCCTTAAGTTTTGTTAGTTAGTATTACGGCATGTTGTATTTTGATGATAAACATACGCGATACGCTACACACAAAAACTTTAATCCAAAAACCCACTTAACTTATTTTATCCTTTATACAACCGGATTTTTAGAAAACACCACTAACTCCGGTGCAGGACCTTAAGCCTAAAGGAATTTGATGCAAAATTCTCCTTTCTCAAGTGTAGCGACTAGATTTGTTCTTCTAGCTTTCATCTTTCTAGGAAGTTTCTACTTTTTTGCCCCCTCTCTTAAAGCGTTTGATTATAAGATCGGGGCTAAGGCCGTACAAACTTCTCAAGTTGGCTTTAATCAAGCGCCTATGAATCGCAACAAAGGGATTTATCCCATGCAACAATATGGCACAGTTTCAGGCTTTTTAAATGTAGATTTTAATCTATTGCCTAAAAAATTAAACAGCCACAGCTTAAAAGTTGGGATTGGGGGCATGGCAGGTGGGGTCTTTTTTGATAGTACCCGTAAGTTGCATGGAGGGAGTAAGATTTATGATTACTACGGGTTTTATGACGGGTATTTAGGCGGGGCTTCTAACATTCTTTCAGATGATGATATTGTAACGGCAAATGGCAAGGAGCGCAGCCTAGCCAAAACCTATATCTTTAGCGATGCTTTCATTGAGTATAAATATAAAGATTTCTTTGGGATTAAAGGAGGGCGCTACACCTCTACTATGCCCTATAGGAGCGGAAAAACTCAGGGTTTTGAAGTTTTTGGAGAATACAAACACACCCGCCTTATCTGGTTTAGCTCCTTTGGACGGGCTATTGCAGGTGGTGGGTTTTTGATTAACTGGTATGCACCCCGCACTTCTTATAGTGGCAACTGGAGCAAAAACGCACAAGGTGGCTGGACTCACCATGGTTATCAACTTTCTTATGGTACGCATGCACTCCGCTTAATCTATAACAAACATAAGCTTTTAACCGAGTTTTTCTACTATTTTTCGCCCAAAATGTTTAACGCACCGGGCTTTAGTGTAATATGGGATAGCGATCCAAACTTTTCAGGTAAAGGTTTTCGTTCCCAAAGTAAACTCATTGCCTTTTTTCCACTCTATGAGCCTTGGATGGTGGTTAATAGCAGCGGCGCACCCATTTATAAATACGATAGACCCGTTAGCGCGCATGGCCAAAGCTTAATTCTTAGCCAGCGCTTTGAGTACAATAACTTTTATCTAGTTGGTACTTTTTATAAAAACTTTGGGAATGCTAATGCTTATGTGGGCAACATGGGTAACCCGGCTGGGGTGTTAATGGGAGGCAATAGCATGTATGCTGGTGGCTGGGGTAGTGCTATTAAAGGCGACTCAGTAACGGGTTATCTTGCCTATGGTGGCACGCATTTTAAGAAAAAATTTACATGGAAAATGCAATGGCAGTGGACAAGCGCACCAGTTTCTTATGAAGGGCGCTACATGCTCACTTTAGAATATGTTTTTAACCAGTACATTCGCGCGGCTATTGATCTAACCTATTATGGTGTCCACACTAACAAGGGCTATCAGGCCGGGCTTAGCAAGTTTTGTAACCCTACTGTAACCTATTGTGGCGGGGGTTATCAAGATAGAAGTGCCTTTTATAATAACCTGATTGTTTCCTTTTAAACTTTTAACCTGTTTGCCCCTCTAAGAGGGCTTACTTCTTAAGGTATAAAGCGCAATGTAAATACCTTGAGATCAAAAAATATCATAAAAAATAATCTATAAGTTAGTGTAGGATTTAAACCTCCCCCCGTATAAAAAAGCTTTTAATAGAAATTATCAATTAACTTAAATCTTTGGTATATTTCCTAACACTAGTCATTTTAAAGTGTATGATTGTCTATTAAGACTGAGCCTAAATGTCTGGAGTGTGTAATGGAGTGGTATATTTTCCCCCTTTTCTTTGTGATAGGTCTTTGTGCAGGCTTCATTGATGTTATCGCTGGAGGCGGAGGGCTTATTGCGGTGCCCTCTCTTCTGGCTCTAGGAATTCCCCCGCATGCGGTTCTAGCCACCGATAAAATACAAAGTAGTTTTGGCATTTTTGCGGCCACTTTTAATTTCTTTTTGAAGGGGTTAGTCTCTTTTAAAGAGCTGGCTTTAGGGATGCTTTGCATAGGTATAGGGGCAGGCTGTGGGACTATTCTTATTTTACATCTTAAGGCAGATGTTTTACGCGTACTCATCCTTATTCTCCTTGTCTTTATTTTTTTCTACAGCTTACTAGTTCCTAAGATAGGCGAGGAGGATAGGCATGCTAGAATTAAACCCCCTCTTTTTTATAGTGTCTTTGGTTTTGGGCTAGGGTTTTATGATGGCTTTTTTGGTCCAGGCACGGGCTCTTTTCTTATTTTTTCTATAGTTACGCTTTTAGGGCTTAACATGAAAAAGGCAATTGTGCACACCAAGGTACTTAATTCTGCAGCTAATTTGATGAGTTTGTCTGTTTTTTTAATCGCTGGGCATGTAATCTGGTCTATTGGGCTTTTAATGGGTCTAGGGCAAATGTTAGGGGCATGGGTGGGCTCTAATTTAGTGGTGCGCAAATTAGAGATAGAATTTATCCGTAAAATATTTTTATATACTGTAGGGGCGACGATTTTAAAACTAATCTGGGATTTGTTACACTAATTCACTTCAAGGAGTGAATCAATGGATTTTCCATGGTATGTTTTAATCCTCTCTTCTATCATCGCCTTTTGTGCAGGCCTTGTTGATTCTATTGCTGGAGGCGGAGGGCTTATTACAGTGCCCTCTCTTCTAGCTTTAGCAATCCCCCCACACATGGCTCTAGCCACCAATAAATTACAAAGCAGTTTTGGTAGTTTCATGGCCGCCTTTAATTTCTTTTTGAAAGGATTAGTCTCTTTTAAAGAGTTAGCTTTAGGGGTACTTTGTATAGGTCTTGGGGCAGGCGCTGGGAGTATTTCTATTTTGCATCTTAAAGCAGATATTTTACGCGTACTCATTCCTATTTTTCTAAGCGCTATCTTTATCTATACTTTGCTAGCCCCAAAAGTAGGTCAGGAGGATAGGCATGCTAGACTTAAACCCCCTCTTTTTTATAGTGTCTTTGGTTTTGGGATAGGGTTTTACGATGGCTTTTTTGGCCCCGGTACAGGTTCGTTTCTGACCTTTTCTATGGTTGCTCTCTTAGGGCTTAACATGAAAAAGGCAGTGGTACACACAAAAGTTCTTAATTTCACGGCTAATCTTGTAAGCTTATTTGTTTTTCTCTTAGGAGGGCATGTAATCTGGTCTATTGGGCTTTTAATGGGGCTAGGGCAAATGTTAGGGGCGTGGGTGGGTTCTAATTTAGTGGTGTCTAAAGAAATTAAATTTATCCGCAAAGTGTTTTTATGTGTTGTGGGGGCAACGATTTTAAAACTAATCTGGGATTTGTTACACTAGTCTATTTTAAGGAGCAAGCAATGGATTTTCCATGGTATGTTTTAGCCCTCTCTTTTATCATCGCCTTTTGTGCCGGTTGGGTAGATGCCATTGCTGGAGGCGGAGGACTTATTACAGTGCCCTTTCTTGTATATTTAGGAATCCCTCAATACTATATTTTAGCCACCTATAAGCTGCAGATGCTGTTGGGTCATTTGACTTCCGTGTTGAATTTCTTTGTAAAAGGGGCGTTGCATTTTAAAGGGGTGGCTTTAGGGGTGGTTTTTATAGCACTTAGCACTGCTCTAGGCACACTACTTACCTTATATCTTTCACCAGAAATCCTGCGTATTATCGTCCCTATTTTAATGTGTGGCGTTTTTATCTACACTCTATTAGCTCCCAAAGTTGGCGAGGAGGATACAAAACCTAAAATCAAACCCGCGCTTTTTTATACCGTTGTGATTTTTATTTTAGGGTTTTACGATGGCTTTTTTGGACCAGGAGCGAGCTCTTTTATCATTTTTGCCTTTGTAACTTTCCTAGGTCTTAACATGAAAAAGGCGGTGGTACGCGCTAAACTTATGGGTTTTACAAGCAATATTGTTAGCCTTGTGATCTTCATAGGAGGCGGGCATGTGTTGTGGTCTATTGGGCTTTTAATGAGTGCAGGGCAAATACTTGGTGCGTGGATAGGGTCTAATCTAGTCCTCACCAAAAAGGTTAAATTTATCCGTATCGTGTTTTTATGCGTGGCGGGGGTTACAATTTTAAAGTTAATGTTAGCTCTTGTCCATTAATGGTAATTATTTCTTTTTAATATGAGGCGGATAAAACGCACTTAAAGCAGGTAGGGGCTTTTTATACTTTTCTAAATTAACTAAAGCTGTATGCGCGCAGTTACCATTGGCTAGCGCAGAAGTGGGCTTATCCATAGTCAGTACATTAGCATTCCCTGATTTACATAAACCCTTGCTATCTGGATCATACCAAGAACCCTCACACAAGCGCACCACCCCCCTAGCGATGCGATTACTCACAAAAGCACCGGCTAGTACCTCCCCGCGTTTGTTAAACACCCGTACCACATCTCCACTTTTAATCCCTAATTTGTTAGCATCTTTATCATTAATAAGAATGGGCTCACGGCCATGTATTGCGTAGCTATCACGCAAACGACTTTGGCAAAGCTGGGAGTGCAGGCGATCTTTTGGGTGGCTAGAGATTAAATGAAAGGGAGCTTGCTTGGTAGCATTGCCCAGCCACTCAGAAGGCTCAAACCACATGGGGTGTCCTTGACAATTCTGATATTTATAACTAGCCACCCGTGGAGAATAAATCTCAATGAGCCCGGAATCTGTGCCTAGCGCGTTAAGAATGGGATCTTCTATAAAATCTGCAAAACGCACCCATTCTTGGCTCTCAGAGGTGGGCTTAAATGTAATAGGCGTGTTTTTAGCCCAAAACTCTTCAAAGCTAGGCATAGGGGTGAATAACTCCCCAAAACTTTTAGTTTGTTTGCGCGCTGTTTCGTAATACTCACGGATAAAATCCTTAGGTTTTTGCCCCTTTTGTGTGTAGAGATCAAAAACTTCTTCTCCATAGTGGCGGCACAAATCAGAAAAAACTTGGTAATCATCTTTGCTCTCTGCTATGGGTGCAACCGCTTGTTTCATAGGGATAATGTGCATGTTAGAATAATCCCCACTCATGGTAATATCATCGCGCTCATAGGGGGAAGTGATGGGCAAAAGAATATCTGCCATTTTAGCCGTAGGTGTCCAATAGATTTCATGGATTACCACCGTGCGGGGTTTGCGCCAGCCTAATAAATTTTTATTGGTATCTTGGTGGTGTACAATGGGATTACCCCCCACCCAGTAGATAAAATCAATATCCGGATAAATTAACTTTTGCCCATTATGATTAAAGGACTTGCCCGGATTAAGCAAAGCATCGGCGATGCGCGCTACAGGAATTGCACTACTACTGCTATCCTTTAACCACTCCGGCCCTGCTTGATCTTGTTTTTCTAAAACTAGCCCCATAAATTTTCCCTCTTTCCACACCCCGGGCCTTAGCGCGTCCATTCCAGAAATCACCCCTCCCTTGCAAGTAGGCACGCCCCCATTGCTATAATGATAACTCAAGCCAAAACCCCCGCCCTTGCTTCCAATTTGGCCTAAGATGCAAGCTAGAGTTACAAGCATCCAATGGGGTTGTTCGCCATGCTCAGCGCGCTGCATTCCCCAGCCACTCATTAGCATAGTTGGTTGGCTAGCAAAAAGAGTAGCCAATCTTTTAATGGTGGAGGCCTCTACCCCACAAATAGAGCTCGCCCACTCAGGGGTTTTAGCAATGCCATCTTTTTGCCCTTGCAAATATTTTAAGAAAATTTCAAAACCCGTAGTGTAGGTCTCTAGGAATTTTTTATCATGCTTATTAGTAGCCACTAAGTGATAAGCCATGCCAAGCATGAGTGCTACATCGCTATTAGGGCGCGGGGCGATCCATTCTGCGCCTAAAAAGAGAGCCGTATCTGTATGCACTGGATCGATGCAAATTACTTTAATTTTACTTTTTTTAAGTTTTTCAAAATAGGCTAGGCCTCTTTGATCGCTAGCCGTCCATGCAATGCGCAAAGTATTTAGAGGATCAGCTCCCCAGATCACCACGCATTTAGAATACGCTAGAATATTTTCCCATGAGCTTTGTTGTTCATACACTTCAATAGAACCCACCACATAGGGCATGATCACCTGAGAGGCCCCCGTAGAATAATCCCCTAAACTCCCCACAAATCCCCCAGTAAGATTTAAAAAGCGATGGAGTAAAGTGCGTGCGTTGTGCATATTCCCGCTTGATTTCCAGCCATAACTCCCCCCAAAAATGGCATTATTCCCCTTATTCTCTCTAGTTTTTTTCAACTCTCTAGCCACTAATTTAATCGCTTCTTCATAGGGCACGCGTACAAAGGGTTCTTTACCGCGCAAATGCGGTTTAGGATTATCCGGATCTTTTAAATAAGATTGGCGCACATAAGGGTATTTGACCCGGGAGGCATAGATCAAATCAGCCGTATAATGTTGCAAAGCATTATCCATAGCTGTTACCTTTTCCCAAGGCTGGCTTTTAATCACTTTACCCTCTTTAATGCTAAGTTTGAGTGCCCCCCAGTGAGCCGCACTAATCACAGAGCCGTTATACACTAACCCGGGCTTAATGCTTGTAGCCTTAGCAAAAGTGCTAGAGGGAATCAAAGGCAAAGCGCTTAAAGAGGCGCTGAGTTGTAGGAATTTGCGGCGATCTAACATAGCAAGCCTTTCAAGGGGTTGTGAAGTGCCAAAATGCTAAAGACATTTTGGCTTCCTAAGCTGATATTGCCCGTAGGGAAAGTTTGGTCCTCACTTTATATCCCTATAGTAGGGATTTTACAGAGTTGAAAGCTCCAACGCATTCCCTACAGGTCTCACATATCATATCTCTAAAGGCGTAACTTCCGGCACTCCCTGCCGTAGATACAAATGTATGCGGGTATTGTACCACAAAAGTTAGAATAGCTGGCTTTATTCCACCTGCTAAAGACGGGTGGATTTCTGCTAAGAGCCATTAAAATCTTTGGCGTTTTTTTGTAGATACTCAATCACAAGCCAGCGATCTTTTTTAGCAATGGCGGTTCTTGTTTGCATGGAGCGAAAAATGGCTGGCCACGCATTGGCGCGAAACTCTTGGGGTTTATGCAAAGCATGGCAAGTACCACAATTATGAGAAAAGAGTTCCTGTGCGTGGGTTAACATGGCCTGCAAATCAGGGCTAAAGTTAGCTTTATCCGCCCACACTTCTATACTTACTTGATCCCATTTGCCCGTAGTAGAGGGGGTGTGGCTAGTAAATTTTAAAGGCGTGTTTTTAGCAAAGGCAGCTACAAGCACGCGGAGATGATCGCTTGCATAAATCACAAAGGGGGCTTTAGGGTTGCTATACCCTGTTATGTGCAACAACACGCGCGACCCTTGTATTTTAAGAACACTAAAGGCATTGGTGGGGAGTAGCCGCCCTGCTACCTTGCTATCCTCTGGGTGCAGATACAAAGAAAGCACTTCAGGGCTGTAAAGTAAGTTTTGTGCTTGCAGAAAAACCCCTAAGATTAAAGCTAAAAGCGTGTGTTTGTACATTAGGGTATCCTTTTGTAGTACTCTAATATGCAAGACTTGAAAGTAGCCTTACAATTTAGGCTAATTTTGTGCGTAAAAATGTGTGCGAGGGGAGTTTGATAGGTAGTTTTACAGGGTTTGTATTCCCGCTATGAATTGCCTCTAATTTTGTGCCATTTTGCAAAAGGATTGTGTAAAGCTGGAGATAGTATTTATTTTCATGATAATAAACTTTACCAATTTCATTAGCCACAGGTTTTATAGACACACCAAAGGGTAAAACCAATTCGTAGGGTTGGTTAGGTTTAGTGGTGAACTTACATAAGAAATATAGACCGTTATCTAACACCTCACCATTGACCTGAAAATCACCCTCACTAATAGCGCTTTTAAAGTTTTGGGTGTCTAATTTTTCATAGGGCCGTTTGATAAGATAGCCCTCACTAAACCCTCTATTTTTAAGCGTGGCTAGTTCGGCTTGGTAAAGGGCTGGGCGGTATTGGTTATTATAATAATCCTCAATAGCGGTGCGGTAGGTTTTAGTTGTGATGGCTGTATAGTAGCTAGATTTAGTACGCCCCTCAATTTTAAGCGCGCTAATGGCCTTAGAGTCTAAGATAGTTGCGATATGATTAGCTAAATTTAAATCCTTAGCATTTAAAATATGCGTCCCTATTTCTTTCTCTTCCTCTAGGCGCATCATCACGCTTGTATCCGGATTTTTAATATAAACCTCATAATCAAACCGACAATCATTCGCACAACTCCCCCGATTAGGCACGCGCCCATGTTGGAGTGCTGAAATCAAACAGCGCCCTGAAAAAGCAAAACACATACTCCCATGTACAAAAACCTCTAATTCTAAATCCGGCAATGCTTCTTTAATTTGCACCGCATCGCTTAAACTCATTTCTCTAGCCACTACAATGCGCTTAACCCCCATTTCATAAAAGGCACGCGCATCTAAGACATTCATGACATTAGCTTGGGTAGAAAGGTGGATAGGAATATGGGGGGTGATCTTTTGGGCAAGTTTTAAAACCCCAATGGTAGCAATGATGAGCGCATCAACTTGACAAGCGGCTAATTTTTTAAGGTGTTCTTCTAAAAGCTTAATTTGGGAGTTAAAAGGAAAGGCATTTAAAGTAGCGTAGAATTTTTTACCCCTTGCATGGGTATAATCCACCCCCTCTTTAAAACTTTCTAAATCAAATTCTTTAGCCGCGCGGTTACGCAGCGAAAATTGCCCCAAACCGGCATAAACCGCATCTGCGCCATAATCAAGAGCAATTTTAAGCTTGGCAAGATTGCCAGCAGGAGCGAGCAACTCTACAGGTGAAGCAGGCATAAAAGATAGTTATTTTTTCCCAAAAGCAGCGATGAGGGCTTCAATATCGCTTTCACTCGCTACACTTTCATTATCATCGCCAACGATATAAGAAGCAGAGCTAACCCGTTTAGAATCCTCAATATTGCCCTCAAATAAGGAATTCATATACTGGGTAAGCGCGCGCATGACATTAATAACCCGCTCGATCTTTTGGCGGTGAATATCTTGATATTGCATAATATCCATAGCCTGCATAGAAGAATCCAAACACCCTTCGGCTTTTTCTTGGATAGAATCGATGCTTTGTAAAATTTCATGGGTTTCATTCAAAGAGGTTTGGAAAGTCTGGATAAGGGGGAAAGCTTCGGCTAGGGTTTCAAAGATTTCTAGGTGTTTTTGCAAGGGTGTTTTGATCTTTTTAAGGGTTTTTAAAATGCCCTCAGAGTTCATGTTGATGTAATCTAGTTGATCAAAAATTTGGGTGGCTTTGACCTCAGAATCTTTTGTTACATCATCAAGTTGGTGTACCACTTTGTGTTCTTCAGTAGGGGGGGGAGGGGGCCACTCTTCAGAATCGATCTTGCCATATCTCTCTGCGTACTTCTTATCCACTTTCATATAGCTAGTTTCTGTAGCGGCTTCTTTTTTATCCTCCGCCCCAGTAAGAGTGTGCTCTTCCTCTTTTTTTGCCTCATCAGAGGAATTTATTTCTCGATCTAGAGGTTCTACTATCTCTAAACCGCCTCCACTAATCAAGGCATCTAATTCTTCCTGGGTCATCTATCCTCCTTAGATAATCTGGCGATTATAGTTTATCTTACTTATATAAATGCTTTAATGGCACACCTAAGCTGTTCTATGCACCCTTAGTCGTCATTTTGATCCCCAAGCGTTTTTAACGCTTTTTGTACACTTATCAAATCCTTATCGCCCCTCCCACTTAAATTAACCACCATAAGCGTCTCTTGTGTACAACTTTGGGCTATCTTTAAAGCATAGGCTAAAGCATGGGCGCTTTCAAGAGCAGGGATAATCCCCTCAGTCTTGCAAAGCTTTACAAAGGCTTTTAAGGCCTCTTGATCGCTAATGGCTACATAGCGCGCGCGCCCTGTTGTTTTTAAATAGCTATGTTCAGGACCCACTCCCGGATAATCTAATCCAGCAGAAAGGCTATGACTCTCACAAATTTGCCCTTGATCATCTTGTAAAATATAGGTTTTACTGCCATGTAAAATCCCTACACTTCCCTTACACAACACCGCCCCGTGTTTATTCGTTTCTAAACCTAACCCGGCTGGCTCTACGCCAATTAACTCCACTTTCTTATCTTCTAAAAAGCCAGAAAAAATACCAATAGCATTAGATCCCCCTCCCACACAAGCGATCACATAATCTGGTAGCCGCCCTTCTTTTTCTAAAATCTGGGCTTTGCTCTCTGTGCCTATAATTTTTTGGAAGTGTTTAACCATTTGCGGGTAAGGGTGGGGACCAGCAACTGTACCTAATAAATAGTGGCTAGTGGTATAAGAACTAGCCCAATCTCTAAGGGCTTGATTGATCGCATCTTTTAAACTAGCCGATCCGCTTTTTACGCTAATCACCTCAGCCCCCATTAAACGCATACGAAAGACATTAGGTTCTTGTCTTTGAATATCTTTTTCTCCCATATAAATTACACATTCTAATCCCAAAAGGGCACAGGCAATAGCACTTGCTACCCCATGTTGGCCTGCACCTGTTTCAGCAATGATGCGTTTTTTACCCATTTTTTTAGCCAAAAGTGCTTGGCCAATGGCTTGGTTAGTTTTATGCGCCCCGCCATGGATTAAATCTTCGCGTTTTAGATAAAGTTTGACTTTGGGATTTTGCACCACATTTTGCACCAAAGTTAAAGGGCTAGGACGCCCCACAAAATCCTTTAATAACCGGCTAAACTCAGCTTGAAAATCTAAATCATGCAAGCATGCTCTAAAGGCCTCTTGGAGTTGCTCTAAAGCCGGCATTAAAACCTCAGGGACAAAGCACCCTCCAAATTCTCCAAAATAGCGATCCATCAATACTCCCGTAACATTTTTGCAATTTGTGCGATCTTTTGTTTATTCTTTTTACCCGGTGTATTTTCCACACCTGAATTAATATCTAAACCCAGCGCGCCTGTACTAATAGCTCTTTGTAAATTACTAGCATTTAACCCCCCAGCTAGCATAAATGAATGGGATAATCCGCTTAAAATTTCCCAAGAAAAGGCTATGCCATTGCCTCCAGCTCTACTACCCTTGCTATCATATAAAATTAAATCCGCATGCAAAGTGTGGGCGCTTAATTTATGCGCATTAACATCAACGCGCTCTACCTGCCAAATCGCACAAGAGAGGGCATGTTTTAAAAGCGCAATTTGTTTAGAGGTGTAGTTTCCATGTAGCTGTATGGCTTTTAAGCGCAACTGGCATGTATATTGGATAATGGTTTTAATATCTGCTTTGACAAATACCCCTACAAAGTCTAGTTTAGGCACTTTTTTAATCAATTTAGCCGCTTTTTTAAGAGAAATACAGCGCGGCGATTCAGAATCAAAGATCAACCCGCCATAAATAAACCCGTGTTTAAAGACGGCTTTAGCATCTTTAACCCGCTTAAGGCCACAGATTTTATTTTCCCCTAAGATGAGTTTTTTACAGGCTTTGTTGAGATTTTTCTGAGACATTAAAGAGCTACCCACTAGAAAGCCATGTATATGCCCACAGAGTTTTTTAACATCAGCATGGCTAATTATGCCTGATTCGCTAATGATGATCTTATCATCTGGAATTAGGGGGCGTAACTCTAGGGTGGTGTGTAAATCAACTTTGAGTGTTTTTAAATTGCGATTATTAATGCCTAAAATAGACGCGCCTAAGTGTAAAGCTCTTTGTACTTCTTCTTGGTTATGTACCTCTGTTAAAACCGCCATTTGTAAGGATTTAGCTAAAGTGGCTAACTTAGTATAAGTATTATCATCTAAGATACTAAGCATTAATAAAATCGCATCAGCACCCATAAAACGGGCTAGGCGTACCTGAAAAGAATCAATGATGAAATCTTTACATAAAATAGGTTTACTTGTATTAGAGGCTATGATCTGTAAATCGTTATGAGAACCTTGAAAATACTTTTCATCGGTGAGTACAGAAATACAAGTGGCGTATTTTTCATATACTCCAGCAATTCTAAGCAAATCAAAATCGCTTCTAATCAAACCCTTAGAAGGGGAGGCTTGTTTGCACTCTAAAATAAAACTAGTACGCCTCTCTTGTAGTGCTTGAGAAAAATCTCGCGTACTAGGTTTAAGCGCCTCAGAAATGACATAACGATTCTTTAAAGACTGCACCTCTAATTTTTTATGTTCTAACATAGTGGTTAAAAAATCATGCATGGCTAATTTTAATAATCCTCTCTAAATTTTCATAAGCTTTTTGGCTTTGCATGCAATCTTGGGCCATCTTTACCCCTTCTTTAAGATCATCTACCCTACCGGTTAGATAAAGCACGCAAGCACTATTGGCCGCAATACTAGCTTTATGTGCCTCTGTACCCTTGCCTTGTAAAATATCTAAACAAATTTGTACATTTTGCTTTAAACCCGTGCTTTTAATTATATCTAATGGATAACTTTTAAGCCCAAAATCTGAGGGGTATAAATCATATTGCGTTATTTCTCCCTCTTTTAACTCGCAAACAAAGGTTTTTCCATGTAAGGCAACTTCATCTGTAGACGATCCATGCACCACCATAGCTCTTTGTACCCCTAATTCTTGTAAAGCCAAAGCTAAAGGATAACAAAGTTTTGCATCATAAACGCCTAATAGCTGGATAGTTGGCCTTAAAGGGTTAAGCAAAGGCCCAAGTAAATTAAAAATAGTACGGGTTTGTAAAGCGCGTCTAAGTTTAGCCACTTTAGCAAAGCTGGGGTAATAAAGGGGTGCAAAGAGAAAGGCAAAATTAGTTTGATCAAGACTAATGCTAAGGCGCTCTTGTGGCATGGATAGATTTAGCCCTAAGCATTGGAGTAAATCTGCACTCCCGCTTCCACTAGCGCTATAATTGCCCGCCTTAGCCATTTTAACACCTAAAGAGGCACACACCAAAGCACTCATGGTACTAATATTAATGCTTTTAATCCCATCTCCACCCGTGCCACAATTATCCACCCAATCACCACGCAAAGGGCACTCCACTAACAAAGCCTTAGCCGCGCTAGCAATTTCTAAAGGGCTCTCTCCTTTGCATTTGAGGGCGATTAAAAGGGCGCTTAGCTCAATTTGGCTTAAACGATCCTCTACAATTGCCTTAAAAAGCGCCTCTATCTGTGAAGAATCTAAATCTTGTTTAGCGCATAGTTGGTTTAAAGTATCAAGATACATTGCTTACCGGTCTTTTAATTAGCATTATAACAAAAAAGACCGGGCTAGCCCAAAACAGCGCTTAAGGCTACTCTAACAGCACCTCTGCTCTTCATCTACCTCTAAATCATCTGATGCACTATCTGTACATCCGCATTGTTCTTCTAACTGCGCACATCTGCATTTGAGCGCGTCTAACTTATTCCTAGCAACCTCATATTCGGTTCGTAGAGTGTGCAATCTCTGGCGAAGTGTTTTAATTAGGACAAGCCTATCTTCTCCTTGCAAATTCATGAACCAAAACCTCACTTTCACGGCTTTAACCGCCATATTTTCCTAAAGGCATGCGTTACCTAGCATAAAATGCCTTAAAATACCCTTATTGCCTGATAATATCAACACCCTTTGGAGGGGTAAATTCAAATAAAGCAGACTCCAAAGAGATATTTGTTTTGACATCGCTAAAAGTAATGCGCACCTTGTGTTGGAGTTTATCAATAAAATCTAACTGAATGGGTAACCCTTTTTTTAAAGTGAGGTAATAAGTGGTTTGGTTGATCTTGGCTTTATAGCGGCCATCTTTTTGTAACTTAGCTTTTTGTAAGATAGTAAAAAAATTGAGGTCTTTGCTAAGTTTAGTAAAAGTGGCTTGCAATAGCTTAGGTTCATAAATAATCACCTGTTTATTTTGCATATACACCTCTTTAGGGCTAGGTTTGTTATAAATCCATTTGGCATAAAAAGGGGCTTTGGCTAAAACCTCACCCTCATAAACCGGATTAATAGGGGAGGGTTTTGTGCCTAAAACCTCTTGTTTAAAATGCGCGCTTAGACTTGTAAATTGCAAGGGCGCAGCCACCAAAAAATGTAAAAAAAGTAGAAAAATACACCAACGCATGCTTACTCCCTTTGTTTTATTGGGGATTCTACAAGATTTTGTTAAAATCCGATCTTATGCAATACCAACACAATTCAAGTATCCTTGAGCTAAAGGATAAATATGATTAAAGCCATGCTCAGTAAAATCATTGGCACTAGAAACCAACGGGCGATTAAGAATTATAAAAAACGCGTAGAGACAATCAATGCCTTAGAGCCAGAAATGATAGCCCTAAGCGATGCGCAGTTACAGGCGCGTTTTGATAATTTAAAAGTACAGGTTCAAAGTCAAGAAAAAGGCTTAGACGAGGTGTTGGCTGAGAGTTTTGCCATCACTAGAGAGGCCTCCAAACGCACGCTTGGCCTGCGCCATTTTGATGTCCAACTCATCGGGGGCATGGTTTTACATGAAGGCAAAATTGCTGAGATGAAAACTGGGGAGGGCAAAACTTTAGTAGCCACTTTAGCCGTAGCCCTTAATGCTTTAAATGGGCATAGCGTGCATGTAGTTACGGTTAATGATTATCTAGCCCAACGCGATGCTAAGGAAATGCAACCTCTTTATAATTTTCTAGGTTATAGTGTAGGCGTAGTAACTGGGGAAGTAGATGATGAGGCGCGTTTGGGGATATATGCCTGCGATGTGGTTTATGGTACAAATAATGAATTTGGCTTTGATTATCTACGCGATAACATGAAATATTCTTTAGATCAAAAGGTACAAAAAGAACACGCCTTTGCTATTGTAGATGAGGTCGATTCAATTCTAATTGATGAAGCGCGTACACCTTTAATTATCTCCGGTCCGGTTAATAAACGCATGGAAAATTACGGACGGGCTGATCAAGTAGCCCAGCGCATGAAAGTGGAGGAAGATTTTAATATTGATGAGAAAAACCGCGTGATTTTAATCACCGAAAAAGGGATTAAAAAGGCTGAAGAACTCTTTGGGGTGGATAATCTTTATAGCCTAGAAAATGCCATTCTCTCCCACCATTTAGATCAAGCGCTCAAGGCGCATTATCTCTTTGCGCGGGATAAAGATTATGTAGTGGCTAATGGGGAGGTGGTAATTGTTGATGAATTTACCGGCCGTTTAAGCGAGGGGCGGCGCTTTAGTGAGGGACTACACCAAGCCCTAGAGGCAAAAGAAAAAGTTGGGATTAAAGAGGAAAGTCAAACCCTAGCAGATATTACTTTTCAAAATTACTTTAGACTTTATGAAAAACTCTCTGGCATGACCGGTACTGCCCAAACAGAGGCCACAGAGTTTTTAGAAATCTATCATTTAGAAGTTGTGTCAATCCCGACTAATTTACCCATCCAGCGCAAAGACCTTAATGATTTGATTTATAAGAGTGAAAGAGAAAAATTTGAAGCAGTGGTGGCTAAGATTAAAGAATTACACGCCATAGGCCAACCCGTACTTGTAGGGACGGCTAGTATCCAAAAAAGCGAGGCTTTGCATGCTTTATTACAAAAAGAGCGCATTGCTCACACTGTACTTAATGCTAAACAGCACACTAGAGAGGCTGAAATCATTAAAGATGCCGGGTTAAAGGGGGCAGTTACTATTGCAACTAACATGGCCGGGCGCGGAGTGGATATTAAACTTGGCCAAGAAGTTAAGGATTTAGGCGGGCTTTATATCATTGGCACAGAACGCCATGAAAGTAGACGCATTGATAACCAATTAAGAGGCCGAAGCGGGCGACAGGGAGATCCAGGGGTGAGTCAGTTTTATTTGAGTTTAGAGGATAGTTTGTTGCGCATTTTTGGGAGTGAGCGCATTAAGGGGGTGATGGAAAAACTAGGGCTACAAGATGGGGAGTATATTGAATCTAGACTTGTTACGCGCTCAGTGGAAAATGCGCAGAAAAAAGTAGAAGCCTTGCATTTTGAGAGCCGTAAACACCTTTTAGAATACGATGATGTGGCCAATGAGCAAAGAAAGACGGTGTATAAATTTAGAAACGAATTATTAGACGATTCTTATGATATTGGCGCGCGCATTGCAGAAAACCGCCAATACGCCATAGGCCGTATTTTAGAAACAAATCAGGCTTTTAAAGAACAGGATTTTCAAGATGAGGATTTAGTCCATGTTGCCCAAAATTTGCAAGAAGAATTTAATTTGCACCTAGATTTTAATGCATTAGAGCAAAGAGACTTAACTTCTGTAGAAAATTTTATTTTAGAGGCTTTAGAGGCGCAATATAGCGCTAAAATGGCTCACATGGAGGATCAAAATAAAATTGAGCGAATCGTGTATTTACAGATTTTAGATCAGGCTTGGCGCGAACATCTCTACACAATGGATAATCTTAAAACCGGTATCGGGCTAAGAGGTTATAACCAAAAAGATCCTTTAGTGGAGTATAAAAAGGAAAGTTATAATCTCTTTTTAGAACTCATTGATTCAATCAAACTAGAGGCGATTAAAACCTTTCATAAGCTTGAGTTAGTAGCCGATGCGCCCGATCAGAGTCAACAACTTTTAAGTAGCTTAGAAGAATCACAGACAGATTTAAGTTTTAATAACCAAAATATTGAACTAGGATTAAATAACTGGGAGACAGAGCCTAAACAGCAGGGTAAAACCATGACGCGCAACGCTCCATGTTTTTGTGGGAGTGGCAAGAAGTATAAACATTGCCATGCTAAAAGTGGCCCTAAAAAAGGAATCTTTGCCCCACAAAATAAGCCCCGTTGATGTTTAAGCCCTCCTCTTTAGCGGTCTTTTTAGTCCGCCGTTACTTGCGTTTTGATAAGACTCAGCCCTTTATTAGTATCACCGCGCTTTTAGCCTTTTTAGGGGTGGGGGTGGGGGTGATGGTTTTAATTGTGGCAATGGCTATTATGAATGGCATGGGGAAGGAATTTGAAAATAAACTTTTTGTCATGAATTATCCTCTTACCCTTTATGCCACTAGCTACTATGGAATTAATCAAAAAACCGTGATTGCTTTAGAACAACGCTTCCCCCATCTTATCTTTAGCCCTTTTTTACAAGCCCAAGTGATGGCGCGTTTTAATGGCATGTTAAGTGGGGGCATGCTTTTTGGGGTCAATATCAAACAAGAGGTGCGGATTAATCATATCCTTAAAAAGGGGTTGGAGGGAAAATTAAAAATATTCATGCAAAATCCTTTTAATTTAGTAGCTGGCAAGGGTTTTAAAGAATCTTTAATGCTAGCGCAAGCCAAGCAAGTTGATTTATTTTTCACTAAATTAGAACCCACCGGTTTTGTACTCTCCCCCACCATGAAACGCTTTAATCTGCAAGGGTATTTTGAATCCGGTTTAAAAGCCTATGATGGGAGTTATCTTTACACTAATATCCAAGCTTTGCGCGCTATTAGAGATTTACCAGAGGGGGTTTATGATGGGGTGCATATTTATTCTAAAGATGCGATGCAAGATTTAAAGAGAATCAAACAAGCTTTAAAGAGTATCCCTAATAATGGGGTGGATATTGAAGGGTGGTGGCAACAAAATGGGAATTTTTTCTCGGCTATGGCTTTGGAAAAACGCGCGCTTTTCATCGTTTTAATGCTCATTATTTTAATGGCCTCTCTTAATATCATTAGCTCTTTACTCATGGTGGTGATGAATCGCCGTAAAGAAATTGCGCTACTACTCAGTTTAGGCGCGACAAAACAAGAGATTAAGAAAGCCTTTTTTAGTTTAGGGGCTGTAATTGGTATGGGGGGTATAATTTTAGGCATTCTTTTAGCTTTTTTGGTGCTATGGATTTTAAAAACCTTCCCTATCATTTCTCTACCTGCTGATGTTTATGGCATGGATAAATTACCCTTAGACCTCTCTATGGGGGATTTTTTAGGCACTGTACTTGGGGCATTAATTATCGTAGCGCTATCCTCTTACTATCCTGCACTCAAGGCTTCAGGTGTTAATGTATTAGCGATTTTGCGTAATGAATAAGATTTTCAGTCTATTTTAAATTATTTTGCGCTAGGATCAGACTGCCTTTAGTTTATTCTTTAGTTCAAGATTAGCCATGGAGAAGGATTTTGAAAAACATTTATGTCGGGAATTTGGTTTATAGCGCTACAAACCAAGATGTTGAGGAATTGTTTAGCCAATTTGGCGCTGTCAATTCGGTGAAGTTGATCCAGGATCGAGAGACTAAAAGACCTAAGGGTTTTGGATTTGTGGAAATGGAAGATGAAGGAGCACAAAAGGCAATCTCTAGTTTAGATAACACTGATTTTATGGGGCGCACGATCCGCGTTACTGAGGCTAACCCCAGAAAGTAGCTACTTAACTTTAAACATTAGACCAGCGCTTTGATTTTTCTTAACCGGTGATAGGAAATAGCAAAGCGGTGGGCTTCGTCTCTAAGTTTTTGTAAGAATTGCAAACATGAGTCTTGTGCTTTAAGATGCCATGTCTGATTAGATTCATAGATCACATCTTCTACATCTCCTCCAGCACGCTTAGCCCTGCCCCGCACTTTAGCCTTAGCAATCCCTAAAACTTTAATATCAAACCCAGCAGCTTTTAAAATATCCTCAGCCAAACACACCTGCGCCCTGCCCCCATCTAAGAGCCATAAATCCGGTATTTCTTTTAGATTTTTTAGCCGTCTTTCTAGCATTTCACGCATTTGGCTATATTCATCTTTGCCTTGCAATAAATAACGCCGGTAAGCACTTTTAAGCCATTTTCCATGAGAAAACACCACCATACCCCCTACACAATGGGTTTGTGCGTGGTGGCTGGCATCAAAAATTTCAATTCTTTGGGGGAGTTTTTGTAGCTTAAAAAGAGTTTGCAGGGCGTAGATTAGTTTTTCTTGGAATTGTTCTGATCGCTTTAAAAGGGCTTGGATTTTTTGTAAATGATCGCGATAGATCGCTGCCTCTTCAAAACGCTCTTGTAAAGCTAGTGTACGCATGCGTTGTTCTACTAAAGCTACGAGCTTGCTTTTATCGGTTAATAAGCCTAAAGCTTCTTTAACTAATAAGGCATAATCTTGCTGGGTGATTTTACCCTCACAAGGGGCTTTACAACGGCGCATTTGATAAAAAATACAGGCCTTTTTGCCTTGTAAACACGCCTTGCTTTGTACTAAAGGTACAAATTCAAGCAGGCTTTCTAAAATATCTCTAGCCCCGCTACTAAAAGGACCAAAACCGGTATAACCGGGTTTGATTCTACGGGCTAATTCAAAAAAAGGATAGGGCTTAGTTAAATCCACACAGATATAAGGGTAGGTTTTATCATCTTTGAGCAAAATATTATACTTGGGCTGGTTAGCTTTAATTGTTTGGTTTTCTAAAAGTAGCGCCTCTTCTTCATTAGCGGCAAATTGTGTTTGAATGGTGGCAATTTGGGCTACCATGCGTTGCATGCGCAAACTATTTTTAGGGTTAGCTAAAACCTGCCCCTCTTTGATTTTAAAATAGCTTAATATGCGCTTTTGTAAATTCTTAGCTTTCCCCACATAGAGTAATCTATGCTTGCTATCAAAATACAGATAAATGCCGCTATGAGTGGGCAAATTAGCAAGAGTATTAATATCCATGATTATGCTTAACACATGTACGGATTAATTCAAAGATTGCATAAATTTCTGGGTCTATTGCATGGTTAATAAAATGCCCTTCAGATCGTTCTGTATAAGTGGCCTTAGGCGCTTTACTCTCAAAGTTTTGAGCGATACGGCAAGGTATATAGGTTTGTACTTCTAAGTCAGGCGGTACTGTAATATCTAATTCTTTAATGGCCTGTAATAAAGTTTGGCTAAATTCTTGGTAATTTGCTTGAAAATAATAACGCGTACTTGGGTGTTTAAATACAAGCAAGAGTTTAGAATTTTTTATTACAATAGAGATTAACCCCATACTCACAGCTGGTGGGAGAAATAATTTTAATTTATCCAATTCTAGGCGCATTTTAAGAGGGTTGAGAGAAGGCGCTTGTAGAATGGAGGAGAGGATACTTTGTACATCTTTCATGGACTTATTTTAGCATGTTTATTAACCGGTTGTGGCTATAAAGCCCCCCCTTTTTATAAGCCAAACAAGCCTACAAACAAGACCCAGAGCACAAAACCACAAACACCAAGCCCGAGCCAAACGATCCAAGAGTAGGGAATTTAGGTATAATGGCCTTTTTTGCGGAGGTTGTTATGTTTGAGCCTTATCCCTTTGAGCGGTTAAACGCCTTGCTAGGAGATGTTACTCCTGCAATTAAGCCTTTAGATTTTTCCATCGGTGAACCCCAGTTTGAAACCCCTTATTCCATTCAGAAAGCTTTAAAAGAGCACACAAGCGACTTACGGTTTTATCCTAAAAGCAAAGATACGCAATTTCTTAAAGAAGCACAGATTAGTTTTATTAAAAGGCGTTTTGGGTTAGATTTGCAAAAGTGGCAAATCATTCCCACACTTGGCTCTAAAGAGGTGCTTTTTGGTTTCCCTCTTTTTTATTTGCACAACAAACACTCCCCTAAAATGGCCTTTTCTAATCCCTTTTATAAGGTCTATTTAGCTAGCGCTAGAATGGCTAGAGCAGAGGTGATTTTCATGGACCTTTCTAAAGAAAATAATTTTACGCCCCTCTTGCCTAAAGATAGCAAACCGGATTTAGTTATTCTTAATTCTCCAAACAACCCTACCGGGCGTACCTTAGATTTAGAGGAGCTTAAAACTTGGGTGTTACGCGCCCTTGAAGAGGATTTTGTTTTGCTCAATGATGAATGTTATAGCAACATTTATAGCGCCACTCCCCCCCCCTCCATTTTAGAAGCCTGTAAACTTGTAGGCAATTTTGAGTTTAAAAATGTCTTAGCGGTGAATTCTATTTCTAAGTCTTTGAGTGCCCCGGGACTGCGTAGCGGTTATATTGCCGGAGATGCAAGCATTCTTGCGGCCTACCAAACCTTGCGCTCTTATAGCGGGTGTGCCATTCCTCTACCACTCCAACATGCCAGTGCTATAGGGTGGCTAGATAATCATGCCCAGCAATCTATCCAAGAGATCTATGCCACTAATCTAAAACTTGCCCAAGAGATTTTACAAGTCCCTATATTCCCTACTAGTTTTTATGTGTGGCTAGAAGTACCAGATGGGCAAAAATTTACCCGCTATTTATACGAACAAACCGGGCTAAAAGTTTTACCCGGATCTTTTTTAAGCTATTTAGAAAGCCCACACACTAGAGATTTTGTGCGCATTGCTTTAGTACAAACCCCTGAAATTTTAAAACCCGCTTTAGAACGCCTCAAAAGTACTTTAGAGACTTATAAATTCTATCCATGCTAAAGCGCCCTATCCACACTTATAAAATCCACTTTATTGGCATTGGTGGGATTGGCATTTCAGGATTGGCCAAATATTTAAAAGCACAGGGGGCAGTTGTGAGTGGATCAGATATTGTAGAGAGCTCTATTACGCGCTATTTAAGAAGTCTAAATATTCCTATTACTATCCCCCATAGCAAAGACGCGCTTGAGGATCAAGAGGTGGTGGTACACTCTGCCATTATTAAAGCCGAGAATGTAGAAATTGTGGCCGCTATGGAAAAAAATTGCATCATTTTATCGCGCAAAAGAGCTTTAGAGTATATTTTAGGGGATAAGCAAGTTTTTAGCGTATGCGGCGCGCATGGAAAAAGCAGTACAAGCGCGATGTTAAGCGCTCTTTTGCCCCACTTTGGGGCTATTATTGGGGCAACTAGTAAGGCTTTTGGATCAAATGTGAAAGAAAGCCATAGCCATAGCCTAGTTTTTGAGGCCGATGAGTCCGATCAAAGTTTTTTACACTCAAATCCTTATTACTCCATCGTAACCAATGCAGAGGTAGAACATTTAGATGGCTATGATTATAATTTAGAGGCTTTTTATGCGGCTTATCAGGAATTTTTAGCGCTAGGTAAAAAGCGTGTTTTTAATGCTAATGATCCTTTCTTAAGCACTTTAGATTTAAAAGCCAAACGACTCTACCCCAATCAAGATATTTCAGAAATTAGTTATTTTTTAAGAGATGAAGAGCCTTATACGCGTTTTAAATTCAAAGATTTAGGGTTTTTTGAAGTGTGGGGGCTAGGGGCACACACGGCTACTAATGCGGCTTTGGCAATTTTAGCCGCCCAAGATGAACTCCCCTTAGAAACTTTGCGCCAAAATCTTTTAGATTTTAAAGGGATTAAAAAACGGTTTGATATTTTGCAAAAAACAGAACTTATCATCATTGATGATTATGCCCACCACCCTACAGAGATTAGCGCCACTTTAGAGGCTTTACAAACCTATGCGGATTTAAAAGGCATGTCAGATGCCCTAGTCATTTGGCAACCCCATAAATTTTCGCGTTTATTAGATAATTTAGAGGGGTTTCAAGAGTGTTTCAAGCACCCTATTATTCGCGATCTTTATATTCTACCCGTTTATAGAGCCGGTGAAAAACCCCGTGAGCTAGACTTATTAGAACTCTTTAAACACCTACAACCCACCCTGATTAATCGAGTCTGGCGTACAGAAGAGGGGTTAGATTTTTTTGTAGGGGAGCAAAAGGTCCGCACCCTTAAAAGGGGGCTAGTGATTGGATTTGGCGCAGGAGACATCACCGATCAACTCAGAGGCGTGTTTTGTTAGCATGGGTGATTCTTTTATTAGTACTTGTACTTTTATGGTTTTTACTCAAAGATTTTTTTGCCAAAGGGATTTTACAAAAACTTGTTGTTTTGATCTTTTTAATGGCTTTGGGGGGGGCTTTGGGTGTTTACACTTACAAGCAAGATCGGATTAACCAAACCCACATGGCATTAGAACGGGCATTTTTGCGCGGCGATGAGCTAGAATGCAAGGGTGTTAAAGTCAACTCTAAAACCTTTAGTTTAGTAAGAAAAACGCTAAGTTTTTTAGGCAAACAAAACACTTCTATGCAGGGGATATTAGTGCAACTACCAACCTGTAAGATTCTTTGATGTTGCCCTTACAACTAGATTTAGAAGGGTTTTTAGAGCGTTTCAAGAGTTTTTTAGCACGCCCTAAAGACTTTGCCCTTGCTAGCACAAATCCTTATATTTGGGAACACTTAAAAGAATTAGAAACACTCCAAATAAACCCGCCCCCAGCGGTTATTTTTTTACAAGAGGCTTTAAAGTCTTTTAAAAAAGGCGGGATATTACAGCTTGAAACCTTGTTTGCATTTACCCAGATGACTCGCTATCTACTAGTTTTTAAGAAAAACACCGATTCTAAAATACAGCCCTATCTTTTTGATTATATCCAGAATATCCAGATTCCCGCCCCCCTTTTAGACTTAGAAAAACAAATGGCAGATACCCCCGCTTTTAAAACAGGATTTTATGCCGATTTAGACGCTTTATTAGAGAGCGTAGAGCGACTCAAGCGCGCACAACAGCAGGTTTTTAGCCAAATTCTAAGCCAAAGTGCTTTAGAACCCTATTTAGTGGATAGACAAGTACATTTCATGCAAGGCTTAGAAACTCTCTTGCTTAAGCCGGGTTTTTCACATGTACTTAAAGGGGTGGTAATACAGCGATCGCATAGCGGGCAGTTTTATATCCAACCTTTGGAGGCTAAAAATCTCGCCCATAAAATCCAAGAAAAGCAATTAGAAATTGAACTGTGCATTAGGCGGATTTGTACCCATTGGACTCAAAATTTACACCCCCATTTTTTATTTTTACGCTTCCTAGATCGCCAGTTTGACTATCTGGATCACCTGCAAGCCCGGGTATTCTTTGCTAAAGCTGAAAATCTTTCTTTTATTAAGCCTAATTTAGAAGGTATGCTTATTTTAAAAGACTTTGCCCACCCTAATCTTAAAAACCCTAAGCCTATTTCTTTGTATTTTGATAAACAACTCTTACTCATTACTGGTGTTAACACTGGGGGTAAGACAATGCTACTTAAATCCATTTTAAGCGCCGTGTTTTTAGCCAAACACTTTTTACCCTTTAAAATAAACCCACACCACTCCCAAGTCCCTTATATAGAGAATATCCATGCCATTATCAACGATCCGCAGAATAGTAAAAATGACATTTCTACCTTTGCAGGGCGCATGCTTGATTTCCACCAAGTTTTGGATAAATCTGATCTTTTATTAGGGGTTGATGAGATTGAATTAGGCACCGATGCGGCTGAGGCAAGTTGTTTGTATAAGGTGCTTTTAGAGCACTTGGTAGAAAATAATGCAAGGGTTGTCATCACCACGCATCATAAACATCTAGCCATGTTGCTAGCCAAAAATAAAGCCGTACAACTCTTAGCGGCTAATTATGATTTAGAAAGCCAAATGCCTACTTATACTTTTACTCCCGGACTCATTGGTAAAAGTTATGCCTTTGAGAGTGCTTTAAGATATGGAATACCTTTAAAATTAGTACAAATGGCTAAACATCTTTATGGGCAGGATCAAGAAAATCTAAGCGCGTTAATTGAAAGAACAAGCGCTCTTGAACAAGAATTAAGCTTGGAGCGCATGCGTTTACAAGAGCGCAGTCAAGCCCTAGAAATTCTGCAACAAGAGGGTTTAGAAAAACTAAAAAACCTAGAGGAACAACAACAAAGAAAGCAAAATACTTTAGAGAAAAGTTATTACAAGGCATTAAGAGAGTTACAAGAGGCTTTAAAGAACTTCCAAAAATCCCAGAATAAAAGCCAAGCCCACCAAAGTATCCAAGCTATCCAACTGGATCTAAAAAAAGATCTAGCTAAAGCACCTAAAGAGCCCAATAAACCCACATCTATAGAATTAGGCACGCTAGTGATCTATAAAAAAGCTAGTAGCAAAGAAAAGGGGCGTATCATCGCTAAAAGTGGGGATTTATTTGTGGTGGCTTTAGATAATGGGCTTAAAATCAAAGCAAGAGGTACAGATTTACAAGTTGCTACCAACCAAACAAGCAAACAACCCCAAGTTAAATTAGAGATTAAACCAAAAGCACAGGCTAACATGCATTTAGATGTGTGTGGGTTAGATGTACAAGAGGCTTTAGAAGAGCTGCAAGGGTTTTTATCTAACGCGCTTCTAGCAGGGTTTAATGAGGTTGTGATTATCCATGGAAAAGGCAAGGGCATTTTACGCCAAGCCATTAGACTCTGGCTTAAAAACCACCCCAAAGTACTAGATTTTTGCGATGCCCCCTTAAAACTAGGGGGTTCTGGAGCGCAGATTGTGAGGATTTGAATTTGGTTGTGTGGGGTTTATCCAATCCTTAGCGTTCTTTATAAACCCCATAGCCTCAGAAAGAAAAGTAACCCCCTCTTTTTTTAAAGATAAAAAGATCGTGATTACAGGTAGTTTAAAAAGTTTGCGTGCAGAAATTAGTGCCTTACTTGAAAATTTAGGCGCAATTACAAACCGGGGTGAGTTCTAAAACAGATTTACTCATCTGTGGGGAGGATCCGGGGAGTAAATTGCAAAAGGCTAAAAAGCTAGGGATAGAGATAATGGAGGAGATAAGCTTTTTAGAACGTCTGTATCCTCCCCCAAGATGAAGTATTTAATAAGGGGAGCACTTGAAACAACCCGAAGACATGACACAAGAGGAGCTAGCAAATCTAATTAGATCTAAGCCAGTTGATCTCTCAAATTTAGAATCTGATCACATTCCCCGTTTAACAAAAAATTCGTTTATCCATCATAAAGGCAAACACGCTGGGGAGTGGAGAGACCAAGCAGAGGAGCGCAAGGTTAGACAATATGTATTAAAGCATATGGGCAACTTTGACATCACTAAAAG
>NZ_CABIKG010000013.1 GCF_902196125.1 Helicobacter suis | reverse complement strand
AAAATAGATCCAATGTTGCTAGACTAAAGTTTGTCCCCCTTGAGGAGATCCCCGATGTGTATAAAAGATTTGATGATAGCGGCATCTTACTCGTGGATAATAGCTATATCCCAAACGACTACGATTTACCTTTTGCAGTGTCAACTAATCCCATTTTAAATGGTGTGCTGGAGTGTGGGTTTAAAGTCGCCGTTGCAAAGGAATATACCCCCTACATTGAGGGCAAGAGAAAATTTAAAAGAGTTTTACTCTGTAAGGAATAAAGCCTGTATTCTTGATAAAGCTTCTTTTATCTAGCGCGGTTGATCTGTGAGTGCAAATAACAAACAACACCTATATAGCAGGCACACTCAAAAGTAAAACGAGGCTAGGGCGCAGAGTAAAGGGCGGTGGTAGGAGAGAGTCTTATTTTTATACAGAATGTGGGTAATAAAAGAATTTAAAAACACTATTGATTGACAAAAATCTTGTTTTTGTTGGATACAGGCTATCCATAAACTACATATCTTATTAACACCTGTTACAATCAGCCTTTCCATTCTGTCAACAAAGGATTGCTATGAGTTATAGGCTGGATATGCAAACCATCCAAATAAATATCTTGGACTATTTGTCTAAAAATAAGTTTGTAATTCCTGAATATCAAAGAACTTATGAATGGGAATCAGAGCAATGCGAACAGTTGTGGAAGGATATCGCGGAATTTTTTGGCGAAGGTAAATACTCCGATCAAAATCCCTACTTTTTAGGTTCGATTGTTGTTTATCCTGTTGAGGATAAAAATACAGGCTACATTAGAAAGTATGTTGTAGATGGGCAACAGCGCACTACAACTTTAATGCTCTTGCTTAAAGCCATACATGCCAAACTCACACGCGAAAATAACGGGAAGATACAAAAATTACTAAGCGATATCGCTTCTTGTTTATGGAATGTCGACGACCTTGAAGGTCAGCCAGATTATACAAAAACCCACTTAACAAGTGAAGCTGCTGTCGATACCAAATGTAAGATTTTGCAGAACATTTTAGAAGGAGTGTTAGAGCAAGATAAAATACAAGGTAATTCAAATTATGAGAAAAATTACAGCTATTTTTGTACACAATTAGACGAATATGCTAAAAGTGAGACAACAACTTTTAAAGAATGGTGTAGATGTGTGTTGCACTCTTGCATCGTGTTATTGGTTGAGTGTGGAAGACAAAATGAAGAAAAACGCCTAGACTACGCCTTGCGAGTCTTTAATACACTCAATGCACGCGGACTTCCCTTAAGCGATGCGGATATCTTTAAAGGCGTGATTTTTTCTCATCAAGAACAAGAAATGGATACTCTTGCCCAGCAATGGAAAGATTTAGAGAAAAAAAGCAAGGAGGAAAAAAGTAATTTAGATCATCTTTTTAGACTTTATATGCATGTAGTGCGTGCTCGCGAAGATGATAAAAGCCGTGAAGTAAGTCTACGCTCTTTTTTTAATGAAAAACACCGCGATCTTTTAGAAAATGGCTTGATTATGAAAGAGATTAAAACGATACAGGAATATATAGAAGTTTTGGATCACAAAAAGGGCGCCTCTAAAACTTCACTCCGCTCGCGGCAATTTTATGATGTCCTACGGACTTTAGAAAATAACTATTAGCAATGTTTAGATGTTGTTTATTACACCTATTGCCTAAAAGAGGGCAAGGATTATTTTAAGGGACTTGAAGCGTTTTTAATGCGTGTATGTGCGCATTTTTTAGTCTATACTATCAGCAAAGATACAGCAAAAATTAGAGATGTAATCTATAATGCCTACACTTCTTTATATAAAACCGGTGAGATAAATTTCCAAGCGAGAAGCCAAGAAATTTTAGAGGGTATAAAATACACTAAAAAGAATAAGGGCACTTTCCGCGCCTATTTTGAAGCCGCACAAACAAGCAAAAAACTCACAAAAACCCTCTTAACTCTTCATATGTATTTAAAATACCCAGCACAGCCAGTAGGCGTGTGTTCTAAGCCAGAAATCGAGCACATTTTCCCTAAGCAGTGGAAATCAAATTATTTTGATGATAATAAAAAAGCTGAGAAAGAAGTAAATACCCTAGTCGAATCCATTGGTAATAAAATCTTTTTAGAAAAAAAGCTTAATATCAAAGCTAGTAATGGGTATTTTGACACTAAAAAGAAAGAGTACGCAAAGTCTAAATTCTTAGAAGCCAAGAATTTAGCCAAACTCTCCAAAAGCGATTGGAAATTAGAGGATATTAAGGCGCGTACGGAGGAAATCTATAAGCGTTTGTATGCGTTTTTCAAAGAGTATGCTGTTTAAGTATTAAACCTTACAACAGCATAAATTAGCGTGTATATGGGGTTGTGTGTGTGTTTTGAGGTGGTGTGTATTAAATTTTTTTAAGATTTATATTACGCCAGTTTTTCTAGTTGGCGCGTTTTTTTAAAATTTATTGATTATTCTTTGGACAACTTTGAGTCACTTCTAATAAAATCTCTAATTTTGGTAAGAAAAATACCAACAATAAGCTTTGGATTTGGTGGAGGATAGCGGGTTCGAACCGCTGGCCTCCTGCGTGCAAAGCAGGCGCTCTCCCAACTGAGCTAATCCCCCAATGGTGGGCTTAAGAGGACTTGAACCTCTGACCTCACCCTTATCAGGGGTGCGCTCTAACCATCTGAGCTATAAGCCCGTATAAGCCCATAAAAGCTAGAATTCTACTTTGTTATTTCTAAAAGTTTGCTTTTTAAATTTGAATCAAGTAACATAACCCCAGTGATTTTCACTTGAAAAGCACGAAAGGCAGTTAGTGAGAAAACTTATTTTACTTCTATTACTAGGCTATATCCACGCACAACCGGGATTTTTTAAAGATTTTAAAGCGACAAATTTAGCCCAAAAACTCAACTTAGCCTCAAAACTTACAGAAAATCCACACCCTTGTGCGCATTTAAAAGCCAAGTCTCATTACACAGCAACCGGAGTTAGAGAGCCGGATAAATGTACTAAAGAATTTAAAAAATCAGCCACGCTTTCTTATGATTTAGCGCTTGGCTTTTTGGTAACTCAAAATAAAGAATATGGTTTAAAAGCTAGGGAGTTTTTGCAAAGCTGGGCTCAAGAACTTAAAAGTGCAGATACACTACAAGGCCAAGATAACATTAACTTTTACATGCCCTATATGAACATGGCCTATTTGTTTATCAAAAAAGAATTGCCTAGCCCCCAGTATGAAGAGTTTGTAAGAGAGATGTTAAATTATTCACAATCTAATTTGAACACTAACCATGGCGCATGGGGAATTTTATTTGATGTGAGTTCTGCACTTACATTAGGCGATCATACACTCTTACAAAGAAGTGCGCGCAGGTGGCAAGAGTGGGTGTTAACAGCCATAGATAATAATGGAGTGATTGAAAATGCAATTACTAGGAGCGATACAAACAACTACCATGGCGGACCCACAAAGGGTATTAAGGGCATTGCCTATAGTAATTTTGCTCTGCTCCCTATTAGTGTTGCGGCTGAATTACTCTTTGAAAATGGGATAGATTTATGGCAAAGTCAGGCGGGCCATAGATTAGCCATTGCTTACAATAAAATAGCAACATGGATACTAAACCCCCAAACCTTCCCCTATTTCCAACCTAATTTAGTGGGTGTTCATAACAACGCCTATTTCATTATTTTAGCCAGACATTACAATAGCCCTAGCGCTAACACACTTTTAAAGCAAGGGGATTTACACGCCGATGGTTTTAGACTTAAACTTAGAGCGCCTTGAGTAAAATAAAAGCTTAAAAGAGCGCTTAGGGTTTAAAGCTACCGGTTATGTAGATGAATTGTTCAAAGGGATTTTAATGGTTAAATGGCTGGTTATGGCGCTACAAAACTACTTCCCCTCTCCTTTTATTTTTGCCATTCTTTTAACCGCTATTGCGATTTTAGGGGCCTTTTTGAGTACGGGGCTAAGTCTTGCATTATTGCTAGATAAATGGGGAGAGAGTTTGTTTTTGCTGCTTAAATTTTCTATGCAAATGCTTTTATTACTAGCAACCGGTATTGCTTTAGCCCAATCTCCTTGGATTAAAAAGGGCCTTAACTTTCTTATCTCTGGCATTAAAACCCCTAAAATGGCCATTTGGAGCATTACTTTTATTTCGCTTTTATGCTGTTATTTGAGTTGGGGGTTTGGGCTAATTGTGGGGGCAATTTTGTCTAAGGCTTTAGCCCGGCAGGTTAGAGGCGTAGATTATCCCCTACTAGTGGCTAGTGCTTACTCAGGCTTTTTAATTTGGCATGGAGGGCTATCAGGGAGCATTCCTCTTAAACTAGCCACAAATGACGGAGACTTAGAAAAATTAAGCGCAGGAATTCTCCATGCTCCCATTCCTCTTAGCCATACCCTTTTTGCGCCTTTCAATTTAACAATGGTAATTCTCTTACTTATAGGCTTGCCTTTAATTAATATGTCCATGCATCCTAAAAACCCCACTACTATTGATCCAAACCTTCTTAAAGAGCAACCCCCCTCTTTGTCTCTGCCTACTTCTTTTGCAGATCGCCTAGATGATAGCCCTCTTTTGGGTTTATTTTTAGGCTTTTTAGGTGTAATTTATCTGATCATCAGCTTTATTAACAAGGGCTTTTCTCTTAATCTTAATACCCTAATCTTGCTCTTTTTATTTCTAGGATTATTAGCCCATGCTAGCCCGCAGCGCTATTTTAAAACCATGGAGCAAGATCTTAAAGCCACAACCGGTATTGTTTTACTCTTCCCGCTTTATGCAGGCATTATCGGGATTATGGGCGTGAAAAATGGCGCAGGTGTGAGTTTTGCTAGCACTTTAGCTAACTCTTTAGCCCACTTTGCTTCTAAAGAAAACTTTGCCCTCTTAAGTTATTTAAGCGCAGGGTTACTTAATATTTTTATCCCCAGTGGGGGCGGGCAATTTGCGGTACAAGGCCCTATTTTAATCCCTAGTGGGGTGGCTTTGGGGGTAAATCCGGCTGTTACTAGCATGGCCATTGCTTGGGGAGATGCATGGACAAATATGATTCAACCCTTCTTTGCTCTGCCTCTTTTAGGATTGGCTGGTTTAGATGTCCGTAGCATTATCGGGTATTTATTGGTGGGATTTGTGTATGCAGGGCTTGTTAGCATGGGCAGTTTGTACTTTTTAACATAGCTTGACTTAAGTTTTTTTGTGCAAGAATTGCCTTTTTGCAATGGAGGATTTTATGCGAGCGCTAAGTTATTTGTGTTACCGCCCTGTTATCTAATGGATCAAGACATTCATTTTTTTGTGCCTAGTAGCCGTTTGCGTTATCTGGCTTTAAGTGTGGGGCTTTTGGGGGTTGCTTTTGTGCTAGGCATTATAGGAATGTATTTAATGCCAGAGAGTGTTACCCACTGGACTAAGGAAAAATTTGGCTTTTTAAGTTGGCTTGAAAATGTCAGTCTGGGGCCCCATTTTGATGACGATCTCTTTATCTTTAATTGGGTTATGCACCCTTATTTTGGGGGCATTTATTACATGCAAGCGCGCACAGCCGGCTATCGCTTCCCAACTGGAGTTTTCTTTACTTTTTTAGTCTCTACCTTTTTTTGGGAATTTGGCCTAGAGGCTTTTGTTGAAATCCCTAGTATTCAAGACCTCATCTGCACGCCAACACTAGGTCCACTAGTTGGAGAAATTTTCTACCACACCAGCAAGCGCCTACAAAATCAAGAAAGAAAATATTTAATCACAAAATTTTTAACAGGGCTAGCCCTATTTGCAATGGATTTTATCGGGTTTGTGATTCGCAATTTTGGCTTGGCAAAGGCCTGTGGAATCTATAATAAAAACGCCCCTGCTGTTTACCATAATACCACCGCAGAATGCTAAAATAAGTCCCTATTTTTATATAAGCGAGGTGTCTATGCATCTTCAAGTTTCTAGTCAAGCTAAGCTTCCAACACCTTTTGGGAAGTTTTGTATCCAGTCTTTTAGAGAAAATAAAAATGGATCTGCTGTTGATCATTTAGTACTCTTCACACCCACACTTTCTGAAATGCCTCTTGTACGCGTACATTCAGAATGTTTAACCGGTGATGTGTTCTCTTCACAAAAATGTGATTGCGGGGGCGAGCTTAAAATGGCTATGGAGCGCATTGCCAAAAGTGGCAAACAAGGGGGCATGATCATTTATCTACGCCAAGAAGGGCGGGGCATTGGTCTATTTAATAAAATCAATGCCTACGCTTTGCAAGATCAAGGCTATGACACCATAGAGGCTAACGAGGCTATTGGCTTTAAAGATGATGAGCGCGATTATGGCATTGTGCAAGACATTTTGCAGTACTATGGCATCCACAAGATCCAACTACTCACCAATAACCCTAAAAAAGTAGAAGCTATTGGGGCTTTTGTACAAGTACAAAGATGTAGTATTTTAGTAGAAAGCAATTGCTACAACCACCAGTATTTACAAACCAAGAAAAATAAAATGGGGCATTTGCTATGAGGTGTGTATGCTAAGTTTTGCCGAAGCACTTGAGGCAATCCAAACGGCTTTTTTAAGCCCACTGGGCACTGAAAAAGTCTTTTTCTCAGAAGCTTTAGGGCGAGTCTTAGCCACAGATATTTACGCCCCCACAAACAACCCTAATCACCCTACATCTAGCATGGACGGCTATGCTTTCAGAAAAGCAGATTTCTCCACCCTACAAAGTCAAGGTTTGATCTTACAAGCCATTAACCCGGCTAATTTAGAGCCCCCTTTAACGCTACAACCTAACTACACAATCAAAACTTTCACAGGGGCTAAAATGCCCTTTAATAGCGATTCTTTAGTGATTGTGGAGGAAGTAGAAGTTAAGGGCGATCGGGTTTTTCTAAAAGAGCAAAGCGGGTTTTATGATTGGATTAGACCTGTAGGTTTTCACCAGCAAAAAGGAGAACTTCTGCTTAAAAAGGGCTCTGTGATTAATCCTTATGCTTTAGGCTTGCTTGCAGACATCAACCGAGTTTTTATAGAGGCGTATAAAAAGCCTAGAGTGGGGATTTTAAGCGGGGGGGAGGAAATTATAGAGGTGGGGGCATCGGGTGAGGGGGTACGCAGTGTGAATAACCACATGGTTAAGGCTATGGTAGAGAAAATGGGAGGGGAGGGGGTACTTTATGCGCTATTACCAGATAATCAAGAGAGTATAGAGCAGGCTATTTGCAACGCCTTTAGAGATTGTGACATGGTCATAACCACCGGAGGAATGAGTAAGGGCGATTTAGATCACACCCAACATGCCATCGCTAATATCAGCGAAATAGCCTTTAAATATGCAAGGATCAAACCGGGTAAACCTGTGGCTTATGGTATTTATGCCAAAGACGGCACACATAAGCCTCTTTTGGCCCTACCGGGCAATCCCCCCGCAGTAGCCCTAACTTTCTATCTCTTTGGGCATGCAATCTGGGCACATTTCTTTGAAAAGCCCTACACTCCCCCCTTTGTGCAGGCCATTTTAGAGCAGGATTTAGAGAAAAAGGAGTTACGCATGGAATTTAAAACCTGCCATGTGCGTTTAAAAGAGGGGGTCTATTACGCTAGCATACCCAAACGCTCCCACTTGCATGAGAGTGAAAGCGCGCTTTTGGTTTTAGAAGAAGGGGGTCGCTTATACAAGCAAGGCGAGGTTGTACCCCTCTTATTGCACCATATCTTTTAAAGGAGTTAACATGGTTTATGTGAAATTTTTAGGCCCAATTAAAGAAGAATCGTTTGAAGTAGAAGCAAGTAATTTAGAGGGTTTAAGACAGATTTTACACGAAAAACAAAATCTGCACTCTTGGCTTTCTGTGAGCGCGGTTGCTATCAATGGAGAGCTTATAGAGGATATCCACACCCCCTTAAAAGCAGGCGATGAAGTGGTGTTTCTCCCACCTGTTTGTGGGGGCTAAATGTTAGAAATTATAACAGGGGCTTTAAATACAGAAGCGCTTTATAAAAGCTGGCAGTCTTTGTGTTCTAAGCAAAACTGCGGGGCGCTATGTGTTTTTACGGGAGTGGTACGCGCTGAGGGGGAAAATTTTAAAGGTTTAAGCTTTGATATTTATCCGCCCCTGTTAGCTAACTGGTTTAAAGCATGGGAGAAAAAGGCTAGCTCTTTAGGCGTGCAGCTATGCATGGCACACTCTAGCGGAGATGTACTCATAGGGCAAAGTTCTTATATGGCCGGTTTGATTAGTCCGCATCGCAAAAATGCCTTAGAGCTTTATGCAGATTTTATAGAGGATTTCAAACACAACGCCCCCATTTGGAAATACGATCTCATAGGCAAGGAGCGCATTTATGCCGGGCAAAGAAGCCACCCGCTTAAAGGCAGTGGGCTTTTAGCATGACTTCTATAAAAATCGGGGTGGTGGTGGCTAGCGATAGGGCTTCTGCTGGGTTGTATGCAGATGAGAGCGGGAAAGCCATTGAGCAAGTTTTAAGCGAATATCTTTTAAACCCGCTAGAGTTTGTCTACCGCCTTCTACCAGATGAACAAGATTTATTAGAGCAAACCTTGATAGAATTAAGCGATGTGGCAAATTGTGCGCTCATTGTAACAACGGGGGGCACGGGTCCGGCTCTGCGCGATGTAACCCCTGAGGCTACAGAGGCTATTTGTTCTAAGATGTTACCCGGATTTGGAGAGCTTATGCGCACTACTAGTTTAAAATATGTCCCCACAGCTATTTTATCCAGACAAAGCGCAGGGATTAGAGGCTCTAGCCTCATTCTTAATTTACCCGGAAAACCAAAGAGTATCCGCGAATGTTTAG
This sequence comes from Helicobacter suis, assembly GCF_902196125.1. GTDB lineage: Bacteria > Campylobacterota > Campylobacteria > Campylobacterales > Helicobacteraceae > Helicobacter > Helicobacter suis_B. The sequence goes on along the minus strand of NZ_CABIKG010000013.1, from coordinate 41,345 downwards.
AGGCAGTTTTTCCGGCTATTCCTTACTGCATTGATTTAATCGGTGGCCCCTTTTTAGAGGCTAACACGCAAAATATCCAAGTTTTCCGCCCTAAGAAGTGATGCCCCTTAGCCATTTAGATCCACACAACCACCCCACTATGGTAGATGTGGGGGGTAAGCAAATTACAGAGCGCAAAGCCATAGCTAGCGGGAAAATTAGCATGCAAGCACAGGCTTATGAGGCCATTGTGCAAAAAAACATCGCTAAGGGCCCTGTTTTACAAACCGCTATCATTGCAGCGATCATGGGAGCTAAGCAAACCAGCCATCTCATTCCTCTTTGCCACCCCCTTAATCTTAGCAATGTAGAGGTGAGGGTTATAGAGTGTGAAAGAGAATGTGCTTTTGTATTAGAGGTAGAGGTCAAATACAAAGGGCAAACGGGGGTAGAAATGGAGGCTTTAGTAGGGGTTTCTATCGGGCTTTTAACCATTTATGACATGGCTAAAGCCCTAGATAAAAGCATGGAAATAGGTTCTATCAAGCTTTTAAGCAAAGAGGGAGGCAAGAGCGGATCGTATTTGCGATCTTAAAAGCTTTCTAATTTAAGATCAAGTATGCTAAGAGTTTTCAGGTGTATTCAAATAAAAGGAGAATCGTGCAACTTAAAACATGGCTAATAGGAATGGCTATTATCACTCTTTTTGCAGGCTGTGGGCCAAATATTATCACAACTAATAATGTCCCCTTGCGCTTGGCCTATCAATCTAAATCCCCCCAAGCTAGAGCCACTAATCAAGAGATCATTTTACTCAAACCCACATTGCGCTATAGCGATAACATTGCTAAAGAGTATGCAAACCAGTTTAAAAAACAAATCATGCTCAAAATCCAAGCGATACTTAATAATCGGGGTTATAAAACTTCTATCTTAGATGTGAGCGATAAAGATGATCTCTCCTTTGCTCAGAAAAAAGAAAGCTATTTAGGGTTGGAGTTAAGCGGGGAAATTGTTTTGCGACCCGATCCTAAAAACACCGAACAGAAAAAATCTAGTCCGGGGTTGATTTTTTCTACTGGCATGGATGTTACAAAGGGTGTTCTCCTCTCTATGGGCTATATTAAAGTTGTGTTTATTGAACCAAGTAGCGGGGAGGCTATTGATTCATTTATGATAGATTTGAGTGAATTAGACATCAGACAGCCCTTTATCCGCTCTAGCAGATCTGAGCATACAGGAGGGCTTTTAGGTTCTTTATATAAGGGCAAAGACGACTCTAATGATGCGGTAAAAACATCTCTTAATAAGATTTTTGCAGAGGTTATGCAAGAAATTGACACTAAAATAACCCGGGAAAAAATCCGCTCCTATGCTAGAGACATTGCAGATTTAAAGGCACAACACAAGTATTAGTTCGTGTTTTCTCCTTTTTCCTCTAAACTCTCTTTAGGTCAGAGGTTTTTACGCCTCTTGCTAAACTCTCTTTTTTTTAGTCTCTTTTTAAGTTTGCTATTTGTAGGCATGCGTTTAGGGTTTTTTCTGTACATGGGGGTTTATAAAGACGCTTTGGTGGGTAAAATCCCCTGGGATCAAGTAAAACAGGTCTTTTTAGATGGTTTTAAATACGATAACCGCGTGGTGGCCGCCTTTTCTTTGATCTTTTTGATCTTACAACTTTTGCGATCTAAATCCACCCCAAACCTCTATGCGCTCTTTGCTATCACTCTCTCTTTGTTTTTACAAGTGGCTAATATTACCTTTTATGGCATTTATGGAGATACTTTTGACGCTAATTTATTAGATGCTTTCAACCAAACCTTTCAAGTTCTTTGGAGCATGGCTATTAGCGGGGAGTACAGCATAGGCAGCAAAATTTGTATCTGGCTTTTATGTAGCGCTCTTTGCTACTATCTTTATTTAAAAACCATGAGAGGGGCTAGTATTTTCTTTAAAATCCTGCAAGACATGCCTATCAAGCCCACTTTAACCTCTGTTTTTTTAGGCTTTTCTCTTTGGATTCTTTATGGCATCAACGCCCGCCTAGCCCTCACAGCCATCTCCCTTGATTTACACATCAAACCCGTAGAAAATCCTTTTTTACGCAAAATCACCCCCGGGGCCTTTCGCAACCTCTATTTAGTTTTTCGCGATTATAGAAAAAGCCAATCCATTCACTTCTCTGATTTCACCTCTAAAACCCTTTTACAGGCAAGTATTGATTATTTCCATTTACCCAAAGACACAAAATTTCCCCTAGATTTGCGCCAACTTCTCAAACACACCAGCCAAAACCCCTTAAAACCTAGCATCACCCATGTTTTTTATATTGTTTCTGAATCGCTTTCTAGCTGGCATTTTGATCCCCAATTTGATGCCATTGATTTAGTTAGTAGTTTAAAAAAACTCCAAGATGGCAAACATGGCTTTATTTTACCGCTCTTTTTAGAAAATGGCAGGCGTACGGTGAAAAGTTTAGATGTACAAATCACCGGGCTTTTTAACATCAATGATACAAATTTTGTTAGAATGGGTGTGAAAATCCCCCCTTTGCCTACTGCTATTGGTAATCAAATGAAAGCGCTAGGTTTTCATAATGTGTTTTACTATGGAGGTAGTGGGATTTGGAATCGCCTAGATAGTTTTACTAAAACACAAGGCTTTGACAAGCTGATTTTTAACACCCCGCTACTTGAATATGTTAGAGACGATCCTAATAAAGGCAAGCCTTATGATTCTAAAGCCTATCCTGAGCCAATTGAGAGCAACTGGGGTGTACATGATAATATCCTCTTTGATTACATCTTAGAGAAAACCCCGGTTAATCAAAAAACCTTTAGTATGGTGATGACCTTAAGTAACCACCCTACTCGTAATGTCAACCTTAAAGCTTTTATGGTACCTGTGTTTCAAATTGAGCATTTTGTTAAAAAATTCCCTAAACAAACTAACATGCCTGATGCCAATTTTTTAGGCCATGTCTATTGGTATGATAAAATCCTTGGACTCTTTATTAAAAAAGCTAGCGCTAAATTCCCCAATTCGCTTTTTATTATCACCGGCGATCACTTTGATCGCAGTTTTGAATACGCTAAAGATAATATTTACTGGACAAAAAGCGTACCCCTCATTCTTTATGCCCCAAACCTCACCCCCAAAGAGATCGCTTGCATTGGCTCGCATATAGACATCGCGCCTACTATTATGGAACTTGTCGCACCTAAGGGCTACTCTTATGTGAGCTTTGGTAAACCTCTTTTTAGCAATAATCCCACTTCTTTAAATTGTAACTCTGATTCTAATTTTGCGCTAGGTTTTGAATCCATTGCCGCACCTTCAATAAGCCCCGGGCTTGATTTTGTCTACCAAGAGGGCAGGCCTTTGTTTTATCTTTCAAACAACCAGCGCGTTAAAAAATCGCCCTTGCCAGTGGATCTAAGACGGGCTAAAAATCTCATGGAAAAAGATAAAATTGCCAATGGCCTAAGTTGGTACTTTTTATTCAAAGGCCCTATTTTGCAAGATATTAAAGGTAATTAGTTAAACTCATTTGGTTAATCTTGCTAGCAGAGGCCAAAGAGGCGTTGTAGTTGTTGCGTAACTGGGCAAATTTATTATAAGTCTGTGCTACATCTGTACCCACTGTATCTGCACGAATCGAGTCTACTTGGGTTTTAAGTACTTCATTGCGGCGCATTACATTAGAAAAACTGCGGCTATGAGCCCCATTAGATGCGATGATCTTTTCAATGTGATCGCTTAAATGATCAACTAATGCAATTCCATTTTGCATGCCAATATTGCGTATTTCTTTGCCATAACCGGGCAAAGCATCGGGGCGATCAATGCCCTGACTCACCGCTTCAATCACGCTATCTAATTGTTTGAAAAAGTGGATATGGGGGGTATCTATGGTGAGGGCGTTATTAGCATTAAGGCGGATATTTGGGGTGTCTTTTTTAAGGCTTTCAGGGCTAAAGTCATTGGCCTTTGAATCAAAAAACATAAATTGCATGGGGGTAGTGGCGTGGATTTTATCATGGATATTAATTTGTCCTCTATCATTAAACTTAACATCTACCCTTTCATCGGCTTGTTTTAAAAGAGAAAGAAAGGCTTGTTTGCTCTCCTGTGAGGGGGTGTTGCTTTGTGCTTGTGTGTATTCTTGTGGATTAGCGTTACTATAATTAAGAGCTAGACTAATGGCATCCATTAATTGGCGGTAGGTAAAATCATTGGGCTTAGTCAAGGTAGGGGTTTTTTGGGTGCGATCATAAAGCGCAATTTGATAGGCTGGCCCCCCTTCTTTATTAGGCAATTCTAAAAACGCTCCCTGTGGGCTTAGGTGTAATTTAGCCATAAGAGGAATGCCATTATTATCTTGTATCTGCATTATATAAGTTTGATCAGAGATGTTAGCGCCCATTACAGAGGCAAGGGTGGTAGAACCTGTGGCATAATCCATACTCTTTGGCACAATTTGAGAAACATTGCTGTATAAAAGCGCGCCTTGTTTGGCAAAATAGGTTTTTTGATAAGCGCTAGCATAATCTGTGGGTAGGGCTTTTGTGGGTAGGCCTTTATCATCTAGACTTGTAATTTTCATGCTTAGGCCTCTTTGCCCATCAAAGGGGGGGGTTTGGCTATCATGGGTTTTATTATGCACATTGCGATCAATAAGGCGTAAATGCCCATCATTGGAGAGTTCTACATCTAATTTTCCGCCAAAATGAGATTTGATTCCATCCATTAAATCCTGCATACTTGATCCCTTAACCGGCAAAAAGAAAGGTTCTAGCGGGGTATTATCCACACTGCCATCTTCTTTATTAGGCCGTGTCCCCTCTATTTTTAAAACCACAGCAGAGGGGTCTAGGATCGCACTTAAGGGGGTGTTACGGGTAGCGGGGATATTATCTTGCGTGATAAAAGCGCTTTTAAAATCAAGCATGCGGTGATCATAAAGATTTGGTACGCCTTGAATTTCAGAGAGTCCTCTATCTGTAACAAAGGCACTTTTAACGTATTTACTAACGCGGGCATTACTTTTACGCAAATCATCTAAGTTATCTACATTTTGCTCACTAGAGAGCATGTGAAAATCTAGGGTGGCATTTCCCGGAGTGAGATCGCGAATCTGTATTTCTCCCCAAGCATTTAAAGAGACATCAACTACTTTATTCATAGAAGTGTTGCCATAAGCCCGCCCGATTTGATCGAGTAAGTCTTGGACTTTGGTAGCGCTATCTTTATTAGAATAAGCCTTATCCAAAGAAAATTTGGCCTTGAAAGCCGATCCATCGGGGCGTACCCCTTGCAAATAGAAATACTCGGGTTTGTCATTGCTTGGGTTGTTATCATCATCGCCGATTAGATCGCGCAAAGTATCCTGAGCGGTAATGTAGACTTCTTGGGGGTTTTGGGTTTTATTAAAAGAATCCATCACATCGGGGTGTAGCTTGCTTTGGTTAAATTTTTTAATATTAGTGATAATGCTTTTTTGTTTATCTGCATCTTTGCCTAAAAAGAGATTAGCCCCACTGATATTGTAAGGAACAAGATTATGCGAGCCGACTAAAGCGTTAAGGTTTTCATTATTGCCATAATAATTGCCCGCTGCATCAAAGGGAGGGCGATCGACCTTGCTACCTCCAAAGAGATATTCCCCCCCAATGGAGGTATTAGCCACATTGATCATATGATTTTTAAGTTTTTCTAAATCTAGGGCAATGGCTTGTCTGGAGGTGGTGGAGTGTACATCACTAGCTGCTTGGATAAGCTTAACTTTAAATTGCTCCATTGTGCTAGAGAGCTCACCTAAAGCTTTATCGGTGTTAAGCGTTGAGGTGTAAGCACTTTTGGCAACATCATGGGCTTGATCAAGGGTGTTGGTTTCAAAGCCATATTTAAGATTTTGGTTATTCACTTGGCTATTTTGATAACCATACTCCGATTTTAACCCCGAGGCGATCTTATTATTTGCCGTGTTGAGTTTATTTTGGAGCGCGTTTTGGTAATAATTAATCTGGTTATAGCGGTTACTATCAGTAATGCGCATTAAACCCCCTTAAAAAATCTACTAAGATTACATGCAAGATGTATACCACTACATTAGGGCTAACTTTTAGGTTTACTATGTTAAAATGCCCTTTTTCATCTCAAATTTTTAGGTGGGTTTATGGTTTATGCAGTTTTTAAGAATGGAGGCAAGCAGTATAAAGTACAAGAGGGCGATATTGTTTTGCTAGATAAAATGAGTCTAGAATCTAAAACAGAGATTAAGCTAGAGGAAGTTTTGGCTGTGTGTAAAGAGGGGGGTATGGTTTATGGCGCACCTTTTATAGAGGGGGCACACATTGAGGCAGAAGTGATTAATGAGGGGCGGGGTAAAAAGGTGGTGATCTTTAAAAAACGCCGCCGCAAGGATAGCAAAACCAAACGCGGTTTTCGCAGAGACTTCACCCGACTTAAAATCACTAAAATTTTTGCATAAAGGATCAAAATGGCACACAAGAAAGGTCAGGGCAGTACCCAGAATAACCGCGACTCTGCAGGCCGCCGTTTAGGGGTTAAAAAATTTGGCTCAGAATTTGTACGCGCCGGCAATATTTTAGTACGCCAAAGAGGCACTAAGGTACACCCGGGTAAAAATGTGGGCATGGGTAAAGATCACACTCTTTTTGCTTTAGTTGATGGCATCGTGCACTTCCAACACAAAGACAAATACCGTAAAAAAGTTTCTGTACTTCCTGAAGTTAAAGAGGTTTTTACGCCTTGAAAACGCGCCTTCTTCCCTGTTTGTTTCTAGCTGTATCGTTTCTTTTTGGGGTAGAAGGCGGGACTTTAATTTATGCTAGGGGGGCGGATAGCTCAGGAATGGATCCGGCTTTAGTAGTAGATGGCGAGAGTTATGCCGCCACTGCTAATATCTATGAAACTCTGGTACGCTTTAAATATGGTAGTACGGAGATCGAACCATCTTTAGCTAGTAGCTGGGAGATTTCTAAAGACGGGCTTGTTTATACTTTTCATCTGCGCAAGGGGGTTTATTTCCACACCACTAAATACTGGAATCAAAAAGTAGAATTAAGCGCTAAAGATGTGATCTTTTCCTTTGAGCGCCAAATGGGTACTATCCCCTATTACAAGGGGGGTAAGTCTTATGGCTACTGGGCAAGTATGGGCATGTCTTCTATCATTGATAAAATAGAAGCGCCTGATAAATATACAATTCGCTTTACTCTTAAACACCCCGAAGCGCCTTTTTTAGCAGATTTGGGCATGGATTTTTTAAGCATACTTAGCGCTGATTATGCCGCCCATTTAAAAAGCCTGCATAAAGAGGACGCGCTTACCCGCAAACCTATAGGCACGGGACCTTTTAAGCTAGCTACTTGGTTTAGAGATGATAAAATTGTTTTACTCAAAAATAAAGAATATTGGGGCACACCCGCGCATTTAGATCGCGTGGTGTTGCGCGTAATTGCTAATCCTTCTGTGCGTGCCTTAGCTTTGCAAAGAGGCGAAGTGTCTTTAATTAACATGCCCCATCGTAATGAAATCCCCCGTTTAGAGAGTCTGCCCAATGTCTCTGTAGATAAAAAACCCGCCCTCTTTGTAACTTGGATGAGCTTAAACATGCAAAAAAAGCCCTTTGATAACCGTCTGGTGCGTTTGGCTATCAACCATGCAATTAACACCAAAGATTACATTAAAATCGTGTATGAAAATTACGCTAAAGTGGCGATTAATCCTATCCCCCCTGAAATGTGGAGCTATAACACAAAGATCAAACCCTATGGCTACGATCTTAAAAAAGCTAGAGAATTGCTCACAAAAGCGGGTTATCCAAACGGGTTTAGCACGACGCTTTTTACAGCCTCTAAATACAATAAAAAAGCCGCTGAATTTGTACAATCCCAGCTAGCTAAAATTGGTATCCAAGTTAAAATTGAATTTTTTGAGTGGGGGACTTATTTAAAAAAGATAGCAATGGGAGAGCATTTAATGGCCTTTAGTGGCTGGATGGCAGACACTCCCGATCCAGATAATTTTCTTTATATCTTATGGAGCAAAGAGGCAGCCTCTGAAATTCCTACCCGCAACAGCTGTTTTTATAAGAGTGAAACTTACTCCAAGTTAGTTACTGAAGCTAAACACCTTTCTGATCAAGCCAAGCGCGCGGCTTTATATGAAAAAGCCCAAGAGATTTTCCACAACGATGCCCCTTGGGTACCCCTTGCCTACCCTTATAATGTGGTGGCAAGACTTTCTAATGTTTTAGGCTACCATGTAGAAGGGGTGCAAAACAACCGCTTTGCTTATGTGTATTTTGGGAAATAATATGCTAGCTTTTTTACTCAAACGGATTTTATGGACTATCCCCACTTTATTTGGGGTTTCAATCTTGGTTTTTTCTATGGTGCACTTGGTACCCGGTGATCCAGCTTTAATGATTTTAGGCGAACATGCTAATAAAGAAGCGCTAGAGGCCTTGCGTGAGCAAATGGGGCTTAATAAACCGCTCTTAGAGCAGTATTTTAGCTACATGGGGCATATTTTACATGGGGATTTAGGTACTTCTTTAGTCTCTGGTGAAAGTGTACTAGAAGCCTTTTTAGAGCGCTTTCCGGCAACTTTAGAGCTTTCTTTAAGCGCTTTGTTGCTTTCTATTGTTATGGGGATTTGTGTGGGCGTGATCGCAGCCACTAAGCGTTATAGCCTCTTTGATCATGTAAGCATGGGTGCAGCCTTAGCCGGGGTTTCCATGCCTGTTTTTTGGTTAGGTTTAATGCTCATTTATGTCTTTAGCGTGAAATTAGGTTGGTTTCCTGTTTTTGGAAGACTCAATGACGCCTACGATTTAGAGGGCCCCACTGGGTTTTATCTGATTGATAGCTTGCTAGCGCTTAATTTTCCCGCCTTTTTAGATGCCCTGCGCCACTTAGTCTTGCCAAGCATCGCCCTAGCCACTATCCCCACTGCTATTATTGCGCGCATGACACGATCAAGTATGCTAGAGGTTTTACAAGAGGACTATATCCGCACCGCGCAAGCTAAAGGTTGCTCAGCTCTGCGGGTGGTGTTTGTCCATGCTCTAAGAAATGCCCTTATCCCAGTTACTACCATTATTGGCCTGATGTTAGCCGGCCTTTTAGCCGGAAGTATCTTAACAGAGACAACTTTTTCATGGCCCGGAGTAGGGCGCTGGATGGTTAATGCTCTTAACCAACGCGATTTTCCTATTATCCAATCTTCAAGCCTTATTGTGGCGGTGATCTTTATAGGGACAAATTTGATTGTAGATATTCTTTATGGGTTTATTAATCCTAAAATCCGGCTGGCTTAATGGAACGCTTTTTTATCTTTTGGGAAAATTTTAGGCAAAATAAGGCCGCTCTTTTTGGGCTTGTTTTGTTGGTTGTGCTTGTGTTTTGTGCGATCTTTGCACCTGCTTTAGCCCCCTACGATCCAACTCTACAAAACCCCCAAGCACGGCTTTTAGAACCTTTTTTTAGCGCAAGTGGGAGTAAAGCACACTATCTAGGCACAGACGATCTAGGCCGTGATATTCTTTCTCGTTTGATCTTTGGGGCGCGTATTTCGCTGATTATCGGGGTGGTATCTGTAGGGATTGCCCTTGTCTTTGGGGTGATCTTTGGGCTTGTAGCGGGTTATTTAGGCGGATTAACAGACATGATTATCATGCGCTTTATGGATTTAATGCTCTCCTTGCCCTCTATTTTACTCATCATTATCGTGGTGGCAATTTTGGGCCCCTCTCTGACAAATGCCATGCTAGCCATTGGCATTGTGGGAATTCCAAGTTTTGCTCGTATTGTGCGAGGTAGTGTACTCCTTGAAAAAGAAAAAGAATACACCCTAGCCTCTATACTTAATGGCGCTTCCCACTTGCGCCTCATGTTTATTGTGATTTTGCCAAATTGCACCGCCCCGCTTATTGTGCAGGCCACTATGGGCTTTGCGGGGGCAATTTTAGAGGCGGCGGGCTTAAGTTTTTTAGGTTTAGGGGCACAACCACCCACCCCTGAATGGGGCGCGATGCTCATGGACGCTTTACAATACATCACCACCTCCCCTTGGGCTTTGCTTTTCCCGGGCTGTGCGATCTTTTTTACGGTGATGGGCTTTAATTTATTAGGAGATGGGATCATGGACGCTTTAGACCCCAAAAAATCTACATGAATGCGCTTTTAGAAGTTAAGGATTTAAAAACTTACTTTTCTAGCCGCACCGGTCTGATTAAGGCTGTAGATGGGGTGAGTTTTAGCATTCAAATAGGCCAAACTGTGTGTCTAGTTGGAGAAAGTGGGAGTGGAAAGAGCATGAGCGCGTGGTCTATTATGGGCTTAATTAGGCCTCCGGGTAAAATTGTAGGCGGTGAAATTCTTTTTAAAGGGCAAAATCTGCTGGCCTATTCAGATAAAGAAATGCAAAAACTGCGGGGTAGAGAAATAGGCATGGTCTTTCAAGAGCCCATGACAAGCCTTAATCCTAGCTATACAGTTGGTTTTCAAATCAGCGAGGTGTTTAAAATCCATCAAAGTAAACTTAACAGCGCACAGATCAAACAAAAAAGCCTAGAACTTTTAAGCAGTGTGGGGCTTGATGCAAGCAAGTATGATGCCTATCCTTTTAAACTCAGTGGAGGCCAGCGCCAGCGGGTGGTAATTGCTATGGCGATGGCTTGTAAACCTTCCTTGTTAATTGCAGATGAACCCACCACCGCGCTAGATGTAACCATTCAAGCACAGATTTTAGAGTTAATGCAAACTTTACAAAAACAACAGCACATGGCTATGCTTTTTATCACCCATGATTTAGGCGTAGTCGCACAGCTTGCTGATATAGTCGTGGTGCTTTATAAAGGCGAGGTGGTGGAAAAAGCGCGCGCCTCTGATCTCTTTAACAACCCCAAACACCCCTACACACAGGCGCTATTAGAGGCTATCCCTAAACCGGGCAAACGCAAAATACGCCTTAAAAGTGTAGATGAAAACACGAATTATTTAGATTTTGCTAAGGAAATCCGTTGCTAGAGGTTAAAAATCTTTATAAATCTTATGGGCAACTTGCTGTGCTTAAAGGGGTGAGCTTTACGATCCAGCCTCAAGAGATTTTAAGTTTAGTAGGAGAAAGTGGCTGTGGCAAAAGCACGGTGGCTAAAATTTTAGTGGGCATAGAAAAACCTAGCAAGGGAGAGGTACTTTTTGAAAAGAATAACATGCAAAAATTTAGCGCTAAAGATTGGAAAGCCTATCGCCAAAGTGTGCAGATGATCTTTCAAGACCCCTATTCAAGCCTTAATCCGCGCTGGAAAGTTGAGGATATTATTGCCGAACCTTTGCTATTAAATACCAAACTAAATAAAACAGAGCGACAAAAGCAGGTTTTAGAGATGATGAATCAAACCGGGCTTAAACCTGAGTGGGCTAAGCGCTACCCGCATCAGTTTTCAGGGGGGCAAAGACAGCGTATAGGCATTGCTAGGGCTCTCATGCTTAAACCGCGTATTTTAATTTGTGATGAACCTGTTTCGGCTTTAGATGTTTCCATTCAAGCACAAATTCTTAATTTGCTTTTAGATTTACAGGTACATTTTGGCCTGAGTTATCTTTTTATTAGCCATGATTTAGGGGTGGTGGAGCATATTAGCGATCGAATTTTAGTGATGGAAAAAGGGCTTATTGTAGAGGAGGGGACGGTACAAGCTATAATTGATACACCCAAACACCCCTACACACAAAAACTTTTAAGCGCTATCCCCCATTTAGAAAAAACCCAACGCTTCCAAGAAGGTTAAATGTTTGTAGATTGCGTTGAAATTAGCATATCCTCAGGCAAGGGGGGCGCGGGCTGTGTAAGCTTTAGGCGGGAAAAGTTTGTCATGCAAGGAGGGCCTGATGGAGGCGATGGAGGCGATGGAGGCGATGTGATCTTTAGTGTAGATTTTAATAGCGACACTCTTAGCGCCTTTAGGGGCAAAAAACACTACAAGGCACAAAATGGCGCCCCCGGAGGGCCTAAAAATTGCAGTGGCAAAAGGGGGGAGGATTTAATTTTATTTGTACCTCCCGGGACCCAGATTTTTGAGGGAGAAAAACTTCTTTGTGATTTAATAGAGCCGGGAAATGTAGTTTTGCTCAAAGGGGGCAAGGGCGGGCTAGGTAATGTGCGCTTTAAAAATGCGATCAAACAACGGCCTACTTATGCCCAAAAGGGGCTAGCAGGCAAAACGCTTTCTTTGCGCTTAGAACTTAAACTTATTGCCCATGTGGGTTTGGTGGGCTTTCCAAATGCGGGCAAATCTAGCTTAATTAGCGCCATTTCTAATGCTAAACCCAAAATCGCGCCCTATGCTTTTACCACGCTGATTCCCCATTTAGGGGTGGTGCGTGTGGGGGATTTTAAAGAGTTTGTTATAGCAGATATTCCCGGGATTATAGAGGGGGCTAGTGAGGGCAAGGGTTTAGGTTTAGATTTTTTGCGCCATTTAGAGCGGACGCGCTTTTTGCTCTTTGTACTAGATAGTACCTTTGATGTACAAGAGCAATATAAAAAGCTACGCCATGAATTGGTGCATTTTTCTAAAGAACTTGCCCAAAAAGAATTTGGCGTGGTTCTTAATAAAATAGATGCTATATCCCCTGTTTTTTTAGAGCTAAAAGAGGCGCGCTTTATTCTGCCAATCTCAGCAGTTACGGGGCAAAATACGCAAAAGTTAATCCAATCTCTAGCTCAAATTCTAAAAGAGAATACATGAAAATTATCCGCATTCCTGCTTTTTAGAAAACCTCATAAGATTACAATTAAGCAATTTGTTGCATAACTAACCTCTAGCTTAAATTTTAAAAATTTTAAAAGAGTTTGCATGAAAACGATTCGTCTCTTATACCCTGATTTTGTAGGCGGTGGGCTTGAGACTTATTATTTAGGAGCCCATTTACTCGCCCACCTTTTGCCAGAAAATGCTAGCCAAAAGGTTTACAAGGTAGATATTGCCCCACCCTCTAAAGAAACCTATAAAACCACGGAGGGGATATATGCTAAAGAGATTGTTTTTGCGGGCATTCAAAAGGTAGAAGAAATCTTAAGAGAGGTTAATCCTGATAAGATCATCACTCTGGGCGGGAATTGTCTTGTATCCCAAGCACCCTTTGATTATCTGCATGGAAAATATAAAAATTTAGGCATTGTTTGAATCGATGCGCATCCAGATGTTGCTACCATACATGGGAATTATCCCTATGCACATGCCTTTGTATTGGGCTCTTTGTTAGGAAAAAAAGACACGGGTATCACCCATTTAATGCGCAATCAAAAATTTTTACCCCATGAAATTCTCTTTGTAGGTCTGCAAACTTTATTTCCCGATCAAGAAATGTTTCTTAAACAAAGAGGGGTCAATTTTAAGGTCCAGGACAAAGAGTTTTTATCTCAACAAGAAATTTTAGAATTCACCAACCAATTTGAACATATTTTAATCCATTTAGATGTAGATGTACTAGATGCTAGCTTGTTTTTTTCCACTTACTTTGCTAATAAAGATTTAATCGGAGATGGGAGCCCGGGAGGCAAAATGCAAATGGATCAATTAAGCCAGATTTTAGGGGTGATTTTTAAAGAGGCTGATGTGGTCGGTCTAAGCATTACTGAATATCTCCCCTTTGATGCGTATAGACTACAGAACATGCTAGCAGAGATAGATCTTTTAAGAGAACAAAGTGTGTAGTAATCCATTAGTTCCCTTGCAAAATGGCAAATCTATACCCTGAAATTATCCAAGAATATAGGGGCAAGGGTTTAGGTTTAGATTTTTTGTACCATTTAGAGCGGGCGTATTTTTTGCTTTTTGTTTTAGATAGTACCTTTGATGTACAAAAATAATCTACTCTAGTCTTTAGGAAAAATTTTAAAACACTTATAAACATAAGATGAGATGAAAAAAGAGGGTAATTGTGAGGAATACCACATTGATTTTAGATGAGATGAAATTACTAAATTTAAAAGATGCGAGTTTGTGGGCCACTAAATATTTGGGCAAAAAGGTAACGATAAATAATCTTAATTATCTTTTAAATTATGGACGCATCGTTAATCATAGCCAAAGCAAGAATAAAAAATTGATCTCTTTGCTTGAGCTTAAAAATTATTATGATACAAAAATAGAACTAGATAATCCTCTCTCTTTTGCTAATTTTAAAGAGTCAGAAACAACAAAACATGTCCACCGCCTCCACCCTTACAGGGGTAAATTTATCCCCCAACTTGTAGAGCGTTTTTTAAAAGAGCCATTCTTTAAAAAGGGTGATATTGTTTTGGATTTATTTTGTGGGTCTGGTACAACTCTAGCTGTAGCTAATGAACTAGGTATGCACGCATTGGGTATTGAGCTTTCAAGCTTTAATGTAATGCTTTCAAATGCCAAGATTAAAGATTATGATCTTGTTGCTTTAGAAAACGAGATAAAAAAACTTATAAATCATTTAGAAAATAAACAAACACACCCACTTGAAGCAATATTAAATCAAAAATTAAGTGAGTTTAATAAGGCTAATTTCTTACATGATTTTAAAAGAAAGGTTTTTTTAAAAGAAATCAACGAGCTAGATTTTGGGCTTAAAAAAGAGGCTGAATTTTTAGTTATTTATAACGAGATTGTAAAAGGTTTTGATTTAAACACCAAACAAACCGGTAGTTTTTTAGATAAATGGTATTTACCCTGCATAAAAGAAGAACTCTTTTTTATAAGAGATTTAATATCTCCACTAGATGATATTTTTAAAATTATTCTAAGCCGCACAGCTAGGAGCGTACGCGCAACTACTCACAGTGATTTAGCTACGCTAAAGCATGCTATCACTTGGCCTTATTATTGTAAAAAGCATGGGCGTATTTGTAAACCTCTTTTTAGTGTTAAGAAGCATTTTAAAAGATATGCGCTAGATACGCTTAAAAGATTAAAAGAATTTAAAGAGCTTAAAACACCCACTTTACAAATCTGTATCAATACAGATGCTACAAATTGTAATGTACTCAAAGAACTACAAGATACAAACTTAAAACGCTTAATCAAAACACAGAAAATAGCAGGTATTTTCACATCTCCACCCTATGTTGGATTAATTGATTATCACGAGCAACATGCTTATGCTTACGATCTTTTTAATCTAGCAAGATTTGATAGTTTAGAAATAGGAAGTCTTAAAGAGGGACAAGGCAAGAGTGCGCAAAAAAACTATGTAGAAAACATCGCCAAAGCGCTAAGAAATGTAAAGCCACTTTTAGCAAAAGATTACAATATTTTCATAGTGGCAAATGATAAATTTAATCTATACCCAAGTATTGCAGAGCTAGCAGAGATGAAAATAGCTAAGCGCTTTGATAGACCCGTGCTTAATCGTGCTCAAAAAGATAATAAAAGCTACAACGAAAGCATATTTTTATTAAAAGAAAAACAATGCAAAATGTCAAAGATTTATTAATTAAAGCCCTGTGATTTAAGTTTGAATCTTATAATCCGGAAACATCTTACATGCCTTTTCACACGCGTCTTTTAGGAAGTGATAGAATGGCGCTTTTTAGTTTTATTCAGAGTTTAAATACAAATTTTGGTACGAGTTTTGAACCAGTCGCAAAAGAACTAGCAAAGAATAATTTTGAAGTCGTGCAAAAACAGCATGATATGGGCAATAAAATATATAAAAATTGCCAAATAACAATACAGCAAATCATAGATAATCTAGAAAGTGCAAATGCAAAGCCAGATAAAATAAATGAACTAAAAGCTATTTCAAACTCTCAAGGTGGGGATTTATCCACTATAAAACCTACAAAAGTAGATTTATTTTTAAAAAGAGATAGGGAAATATTTTTAATAGATCTAAAAACGGCAAAGCCAAATAAGGGTAGTTTTAAAGAATTTAAGCGCACACTACTTACATGGTCTGCTCTTGCCATGTTAGATTTTAAAGACTGCAAAATAAATAGCCTGATAGCTATCCCATATAATCCTTATGAACCAAAGCCTTATGCTAGGTGGACAATTGCAGGTATGTTAGATCTAAAATATGAGCTAAAAGTTGCAAAAGAATTTTGGGATTTTTTAGGAGGAGAGGGGAGTTATGAGCTACTGTTAAATGCTTTTGAGCAAGCAGGTATAGAACTACGCGAAGAAATAGATAGATATTTTGCTAAATTTATACATTAACTAAATGAGCTTAGATAGCAGAAAAACATGGGAAAAGGAAAATATTGAAAATCGTGCTGAAAAAATTTATAAGCGTTTTAAAAATTTCCTTTCTAAGACTTAATTTTCTTTATCCAATATCTTTAACCAAAAATTATTAATTTTAAATACAACAACACTCTATGCGGATTTATTCAGATCCTTTATGTTAGTATTAGACAAGAGATTTTTAGGGTATGCTATTAATTTTAACAATTACTCAACTTATTTAAAGGATCATACATGGCTTATAACATCAGTAAGAAAATTCTAAATGTTGTAGGTAGGACTAATGCTACCTATAATTTAATTAGTGAGGGCGATCGTATCCTTATAGGTTTGAGTGGGGGTAAGGATTCTATTTTGCTTTCTTGTTTGCTTGCGCGCATGCAAGCACACGCCCCCTTTAATTTTACATTTCAAGCCGCTACTGTGCACTATGGCTTAAAAGAGGACTTAGCATGGCTAAGTGATTTATGCACAGAGCAAAATATCCCCCATACCATTCTTTATACTAATATTGCCCAGACAATCCGTGAAAAGCGCCGTGAACAGAGTTCTTATTGTAGTTTTTGTTCGCGTATGCGCCGTGGGGTGCTTTATAATTACGCATTAGAACATGGCTATAACAAACTTGCCTTAGCACACCACCTTGATGATGCCGTAGAAAGCTTTTTTATGAATTTTACCTACAATGGGAGTTTGCGCAGCATGCCCCCTATTTACAAAGCAGAAAATGGACTCTTTGTGATTCGCCCCCTTATTCATATCCGCGAACGACAAAGCATTGATTTTGTTAAATCCCAAAATATCCCTACCGCCCCTGATTGTAATTGTCCGGCCAAACAACCCGATTCAGATAAACCCCCCATTGCTAGATCAGCGACTAAAAATTTTTTACAAGAAATGGAGCGCAACAACCCCACCCTTTTTACTTCTCTTAAAAATGCCTTTTGTAATGTACATGCCAATAGCTTTAGTGATGG
The DNA here is from genome assembly GCF_902196125.1 of Helicobacter suis. GTDB lineage: Bacteria > Campylobacterota > Campylobacteria > Campylobacterales > Helicobacteraceae > Helicobacter > Helicobacter suis_B. The sequence goes on along the minus strand of NZ_CABIKG010000013.1, from coordinate 24,131 downwards.
TGTGTTTTTAGATTCACAGGGGGCTTAATGGATCTACTGGTATTTTTAATCTTTATGGCTCTTGCTTTATGGATTGACTTTAAAGCCCATAGCCAAGATCAAGTTATCACTCTTAAAAGCGCGACTTTATGGTCGCTTTTTTGGATCACTACCGCACTTTTATTTGCCCTTTATCTTTATGTACATGATGGCCCTACTAACATGTCTTTATTTCTTACTGGGTATGTGCTAGAAAAAGCCCTTTCTGTAGATAATCTTTTTGTGATGATGGCTGTTTTTGCATGGTTTAAAATCCCAGATGTTTATCGCCACCGCGTGCTATATTATGGCATTATCGGGGCGATTGTTTTTAGACTGATCTTTGTTTTGATAGGAACCGGGTTATTACACCTTTCAGTTTATGTAGAAATTCTCTTTGGTCTTTTGGTGGGTTATAGCTGTGTGGTGATGATTCAAAACCAAGATAAAGAGGAAGAAGAAGCACAGGAGGATTACTCCAAACATCTAGCCTACCGCCTAGTTTATAAATTCTTCCCGGTTTATCCAAAACTAGTTGGTCATGATTTTTTCCTTAGTAAAGAGCGCTTAGAGACTTTAGAAAACTCTTTAGAGGGCACAGAAAAAGACGCTTTACACCACCAAAGCGCCTTTAGCAAAGCTAAAATCATCGCTACCCCGCTTTTTTTATGCCTAGCTGTGATGGAGCTTAGCGATGTGATGTTTGCCTTTGATAGTGTTCCAGCTGTGATTGCGGTGAGTAAAGAGCCTTTAATTATTTATAGCGCGATGATGTTTGCGATCTTAGGTTTGCGTAGCCTTTATTTTGTACTAGAGGTTTTAAAACGCTATCTAATCTATTTAGAAAAAAGTGTGATTGTGGTACTAGCCTTTATTAGTTTAAAACTCATTTTAGATGCCACTTCTCATTTATTTGGTTTAGGTATAAGCATTAGCCCAACTACTAGCCTTTATATCGTGTTGGCAATTTTGGGTGCTGGGGTGTTATTAAGTGTGTTTAAAAACCCTGCAGCTAATTAAAAATCTTAATGTTTTTTTTAATATCCATAAGAGTAAAATTTGCTAAAATGGCACTTTTTAAGAAAGGAGTTTAGCATGCGTAAATGGTATCAAGCAGGATTGTGTGTACTCTTGGGTTCTTTGCCACTAGGGGCGGCTAAAAATGGTTGGTATGTAGAAGCCGGGTTACAGTACGCCCATGGAGCCGGATCTTATGCGGATAGGACTTTAAATTCCACTACACAACAGCCTTTTTTAGCAAATATGGGTGGTGCGGATTTTGTGGGGGGTTATAAACAATTCTTTGGTAAAGCTAAGCGGTGGGGTTTGCGCTACTATGGCCTTGTTAGTTTAGAGGGGGGTGCTTTTTCACAAAAAACAGGCGATAAATACCCCACACAGGGCTCTATGGGTAATTTCTTCTATGGTGTGGGAATTGATGGGCTTTGGGATTTTTATCGCAATAAGGGATATGATGTTGGGGCATTTGTCGGTATGGCAGTGGGGGGGAGTAGCTGGGCTTTAGGGGCGGGAAAATCTAATGGTGTGTGTACTACGATGGTGGCTAACACTAATTGCGTGAGCACCGATCATTATTACCTTAAACAATCTATTGGCAATGATAATATCAATTACTCACCTACATTTGTACAATGGATGTTTAACTTTGGGATTCGGGCTAATCTTGGAGCACACAACGGCCTAGAAGTGGGCTTTAGAGTCCCTGTGATTAACACCCCCTATTACACGCAAACTAGTAATAGCCAAACCATCACCTATTCTTTTAGGCGGGTGATTGCCTTTTATGCCAACTATGTTTATAACTTCTAATCTTTTCTAAACGCCACTAAATGGTCGCTGAGGCGTGGCAAGATGCCCGTAGTTTCCATGCTATTTTAATGGCTCTAGGTCCCATGGTTTTTGGGATCAATCTGGCTTTTTTAGGGCTAGTTAAAAATTATGCCACTCTTAATAAGTGCCTATATTTCATGATGCCTATGGTTTTTGCGTGGGTGGCTATGGCTTTTTTTAGCGGTATTTTTTTACTTGCCATGCAAAGTTTTGCACTCTCAGGTAAAGTTGCTTTTATGGGGCTTGTGGTAGGGGTTGTTATGTTAGGCGAAATCATGCGGGTATATAAACTCAAACTAGCTCGCACAAAAGAATCGTTAATGCTAGCCTACATTAAATGGTCTAAAGGCTTATATGGGCTAGATTTACTATTGTGCCTACTTGTTTATATCCTCTAATGCAATTTATTTATCACAAAGAGGCTGGTAGCCAAGAGTTACTTTTAACCGCACAGAGTTATAGGCATGTTTATTTGAGTCGCCGCATGCATGCCCAAGAAATTCTTGTTTTTAGAAACCTAGTCGATCACTTTCTTTATTTTTACAAACCCTTAGAGGTTAAAAAACACCACGCGCATTTATCCCTACTAGGCCAAGAATTACGCCCCATTTGTCCTAAACGCCCTTCTCATTTAATCTGGGCTGTCATTGCGTCTAAAAATATTGAAAAAGTTTTACCCTATCTTAACCAAATGGGTGTAGGAAAGATTAGCTTTTTCTACGCCCACTTTAGCCAAAAGAATGAAAAAATTGATGCCTCCAAATTAGCGCGTTTTAAAAGAATTCTCATTGCATCTTGTGAACAATGTGGCCGTAGCGCATGTATGCAATTAGAAGTTTTAGAAAATACAAAAGTAGCCCTAGAGTGCTACCCTGCTGCCTGTATCTTTGATTTTTATGATCAAACTCAAGGGCCAGTTAGCCTAGAACATGGAATTTTTATAGGCCCTGAGGGAGGGTTTTGTAACCAGGAGCGCCAACTTTTTAAAAGAAGAGAAATTTATAGCCCCTCTTCTATTATCCTTACAAGTGAGGGAGCAGCGCTATTTTTAGCCGCACATAGGTAATTTACTCTGCTGGCAAAATGTTAATAAATTTCTGATACCCTATTTCTACTTTAATAAAAGTTTTGATTAATTAATTTATGCTTTAATAGGGTTGAAATTGCTAAGGAGCTAGCGGTGGGAGTGAGTGGTTTTGAACACCCTTATTTTGGGGCGTTTTTCTTACTAGTCTTTAGTTTTTTAGTCTTTAACTGGACTTTGCGTATCCAGCGCTTTTTAAGCCGGTTGCTTGCCAAAAAGAAAAATGAAAAGCTCAAGTTAGCCCCTTATGAATGTGGTCCCATTGCTTTAAAGCAACAAAACCGTGTAAGCCACCAGTTTTATGTAATGGCGATGCTCTTTATTCTCTTTGATGTAGATATTGTGTTTATGTTCCCATGGGCACTAGATTTTAGAGAACTAGGTTTATTTGGCTTTTTTGAGATGTTAAGTTTTCTTGGCTTGCTTGTTATTGGGTTTATCTATGCATTAAAAAGAGGAGCACTAGAATGGCAGACCATGCAGTGAGTTATTTAAAAAATGGCGGACTTCCTATCGCTTTAAGCACTTTAGATAAGCTTTTAAACTGGGGGCGCAGTAACTCGCTTTGGCCCCTTACTTATGGGCTAGCATGTTGTGCGATTGAAATGATGGCTACGGGTGGATCGCGCTTTGATTTTGATCGCTTTGGTACAATCTTTAGAGCCTCCCCGCGCCAATCTGATGTGATGATTATCGCGGGCACTCTTACTAAAAAACACGCCGAATTTACCCGCCGCCTTTATGATCAAATGCCTGAACCTAAATGGGTGATCTCTATGGGCTCTTGTGCTAACACGGGCGGCATGTTTAACACTTATGCCACCGTGCAGGGGGTGGATCGCGTGATTCCGGTAGATATTTATTTGCCCGGCTGTGCGCCCCGCCCTGAAACTTTGCAGTATGCCTTAATGGTTTTACAAGATAAAATCCGCCGCCAAAAAGCATTACCCGAAGAAGCGCCTAAACGACTCGTTTAAAGGATTAAAAAATGGTTAGAAAACAACGCCCTAATGCTGATGTCCAAAAACATGTCCACTACTCCGATCGCTTCCATGTTATTGCAAATACGCCTAGAACTTCTCTTATCGGTACGGCTTATGAAGTGATTTATAACCACCTTAGCTACTACCATAAAATTTTAGATCATTTCATAGAAACACATACAGCTGTATTTGTAGTGGAGGTGGCAGAGGTAGCAGAAATTACCAAGAGACTTAAAAATCTAGGTTATGAAACTTTGAGTGAAATGAGTGCGATAGATTTTTTAGAGCAAAGGGGCGAGTTTGAACTTTTTTATCAATTTGTCTCTTATCTACCTAACTTTACCCAAAAAAGACGCCTACGCTTAAAAGCCACTCTTAAACAAGGCGCTAAAGCCCCTACTTTGAGTCATCTTTTTAGATCGGCTCTGTGGAGTGAGCGAGAAGCCTATGATATGTTTGGGATTGTTTTTGAGCGCCACCCGCATTTAATCCGTATTTTAATGCCAGAGGATTGGGTGGGCCATCCGCTTTTAAAATCCTACCCGCTAAAGGGTGATGAACATGCTGCGTGGTATGAGGTGGATAAGATTTTTGGTAAAGAGTACCGCGAAATTATTGGGCCTGAGCAAAGAGATAGCGCACGGGTCAATGAAAAAGATACCTTTAACTTCTCTAAAATTGGGCATGAACAATCTAAAGGCCTCCCACTTGAAGATCAACCCCAAAAACACACTTTCCAAAAATCCCTATTTGTTAAAGACTTACACACTAAAGACCCCTCAGAACTTAAAGAGCGTCCCTAATGGCACAGATCTTTAATAAACTCAAACCCCAGTTTGAAAATGTCCTTTTTGAGAGAGATGATAACCAAATGGTGATTAACTTTGGGCCTCAACACCCCTCCTCACACGGGCAATTACGCTTGATTTTAGAACTTGATGGAGAAAAGATCACCAAAGCCACACCTGAGATTGGCTATCTACATAGGGGTTGTGAAAAACTAGGCGAAAACATGACTTATAATGAGTATATGCCCACCACCGATAGACTAGATTACACCTCCTCTACTAGCAATAATTACGCCTATGCCCACGCTGTTGAGACTTTATTAGGGGTAGAAGTTCCTAGGCGCGCTCAGGTGATTCGCACCCTTTTATTAGAATTAAACCGCGTGATCTCACATATCTTTTTTTTAAGCGTGCATGCCCTAGATGTGGGGGCGATGTCGGTTTTTCTTTACTGCTTTAAAACCCGCGAATACGGGTTAGATTTAATGGAGGATTATTGTGGGGCTAGATTAACCCATAATGCTATTCGTATCGGGGGCGTACCTTTAGATTTGCCGCCAAACTGGCTAGAGAGTTTAAAGGCTTTTATAAAAGAGGTCAGAGAGACGCATAAACTTATAGGTGGTTTATTAGATAGTAACCGCATTTGGAGAGCGCGCTTAGAAAATGTAGGTACGATCACACAAGAACAAGCCAAGTCATGGGGGGCTAGTGGAATTATGCTTAGAGGCACCGGTATTGCCTATGATGTGCGTAAAGAGGAACCTTACGAGCTTTATCCCGAATTAGACTTTGATATTCCGGTGGGTAATAATGGAGATTCTTATGATCGCTACCAGCTGTATATGCTAGAGATCGAACAATCTTTGTCTATCTTAGAACAACTCATTCCCATGCACGCTCCCACAGATAAGGCTATCATGGCACATAACCCGCATTATTTTTCTGCCCCTAAAGAGGACATCATGACGCAAAATTACGCTTTAATGCAACATTTTGTACTCGTAACTCAAGGCATGCGCCCCCCAAAAGGCGAGGTATACGCCCCCACTGAATCGCCTAAGGGAGAATTAGGTTTTTTTATCCACTCTGAGGGCGATCCTTACCCTTACCGCCTTAAAATCCGCGCGCCTAGTTTTTATCATATTGGCGCTTTACAAGATATTTTAATAGGGCAGTATCTAGCCGACGCAGTAACCGTAATTGGCTCAAGTAATGCGGTTTTTGGCGAGGTAGATCGATGAAGCGCTTTGATCTGCGCCCCTTAAAAGATCAGCCAAATGAAGCAGTTTTAAAACACATGGGAGGCATTTTAGATCGTAGCGTAAGGGACGGTGAGGTGGTGATTTTCATGCTAGAGGTTGTGGATTTTAACATCGTAGAGCAAAGCGCAGAGTATGTCAAGCAAAGGGGGGATACTTTGATGAATTCTTTGCGCTTTAACCGTGTAGATTGGACTTTAGTAGTCAAAAAGAGGTAGGCATGCCACATATCAACATAGACGGATACAAAGTAGAGTACAAAGAAGGGCAAACTATTTTAGAGGCGGCTAGAAGTGCGGGGGTATATATCCCTGCGATTTGTTATTTGAGTGGTTGCTCGCCCACCGTGGCTTGCAAGATGTGCATGGTAGAGGTGGAGGGTAAACGCGTTTATAGCTGTAATACTAAACCTAAACCCAACACTAATATACTCACCAACACCCCCGCCCTTAAAGCCGAGCGCCAGATGATCATGCAAACTTATGATGTTAACCACCCGCTAGAGTGTGGGGTGTGTGATAAAAGCGGGGAGTGTGAATTACAAGACATGACTATGCGCATGCAAGTAGACACCCAACCCTTTGCCGTGCGCGATGATGCTAAACCCTTTGCTTTCTGGGCACAGGCTTCTTATGATCCTAATTTATGCATCATGTGTGAGCGTTGTGTTACCACTTGTAGCGATAATATCGGCGATAGCAATCTTAAAGCCACTAAAGCCAATTTACACGCCCCTGACAAATTCAAAGAAAGCATGCCCAAAGACCCTTTTAGCGTGTGGAGTCGCAAACAAAAGGGCATGATTAGTTTTGTAGGCGAAGTACCTTGCTTTGATTGTGGAGAGTGTATCGCGGTTTGTCCTGTGGGCGCGATCGTTTATAAAGATTTTAGCTATAGCGCGAATGCTTGGGAACTCACCCATATTGATTCAACTTGCATGCACTGTGCGGCGGGTTGTTTGCTAGATTATCATGTACGCCACTTTGATACTCTAGGCGAGGAGAAAAAAATCTTTAGAGTGGGCAATGATTTTTACCATAACCCTATTTGTGGGGCGGGGCGCTTTGCCTTTGATATACATGCCTCCAAAGAGGGCAGTAGTAACATTGATCAAGCCGTGCAAAAATTTAAAGAAGCTAAGGCGGTTTATGTGGGCGGAGATGTAAATAATGAGGAGGCCTATTTATTAGAGTATTTGCGTAAACATTGTGGTTTTAGTTTGCATAATGAGGAGCTCTACGCCTTTCAGGAATTTTTAAAAGAATTTAAGCCTACAAATTTCCCTGATATTTCAGAGATTAAAAACGCGGGCTGTGTGGTGAGTGTGGGTTCTAAAATCCGCAATGAAAATCCGCTGATCAAATACGCCCTTGCTAATGCGCTTAAAGTCAATAAGGGTACAACCCTTATCTATGGCCACCCGCTCACGGACAAGGCGATTAACAAAATGAGTCGTAGTGTTATTTCTGTGAACTATCCTTGCCATGCTGAGGAAATTTTTTTAGGGGCTATCTTACTCGCGCTAGGTGTACAAAGCCCTAGTTTAGAAAGTATATTAGCAAGCCAAAAACCTATAGAGATACCTCAAGAAAATACAGAGCAGAGCGCAGAAGAAAATCAAGAAAAAACTGAGGTTAAAGAAAAAGCTCCACCTAAGCCGGTTTATCAAATGCTAGAGGATATTAAACTAGATAGTGCTACTTATGAGAAAATCACCACCGCTTTAGAAAAAGCGCCCAGTATTGTACTTCTCATAGGTCAGGAAATCTACACACATAAACGATCAAGTAATATCGCTAGAATGCTTAAAGAGGCTAGCCAACACCCTAAAGTTAAAATCATTTTGATCCCACCGACGGCTAATGCGCTAGGCATTGTCTCTATTTGCCAACTAGGAAAAGATCAAGGGGAGCACCCTAGCGTAGGCGTACGCGCACGGGGGGATTTTGTGCTTGATTCAGATTGTGTATGTAATCAAGAAAGTTTGCAACGCGTGGATTTTATTTTGCCCAGTCCCAACCAAATAGAGGCCACCACCACAAACTTTGAGGGGCGTGTTTTGCCTATTAGACCCGCCCTAGCCTACACAGGTTTAGATTTAGCCGATATTGCCCAGCATTTTGGGCTTTATGGGGAAAGTTTGGTGGAGTACACCCACCTTTTGCCCCAAGAAAAGGGCTTTTTACCTATTGCCTATGATGATTTTAAAAACTTCTATGCCAATGATAAAAGCAACCACAGAGGTTATAAACTTAAGCCTCAAGAGATACAAGAGAGTACACCCAGTGAGCCTATTGCTACACTAGAAAGCATGCCTTTTAATAGCTATTTAAAATTTGCCGAAACCCAGTTTAACACCCATACCCTCACTAGCCAAAATCTCCAACTTAAAGAAGGTATTTACACTTCACCCAAATATTTAGAAAGTTTAGGCTTAAAAGAGGGGAGTTTGATCTGTTTGCACAAAGAGGGGCGCAAGATCAAAGGCGCGATTTATGTAGATTATGGGCTTGATCAAGATGTTTTTATGATAAGCCCTAGCCTAGATATTGAGGGCGTGTTTAATGGCGCTTTATTTGCACAACTAGAGTGGGAGTTAGCATGAGCGCTGAGATTATAGAAACTTTGGTAAAAATTTTGGTTGTGGTGTTGGTTTTTTCTGCTTTGGGAGGTTTTGGGACTTATTTAGAGCGCAAGGTTTTAGCCTATTTTCAAAGGCGACTTGGGCCTACTTATGTGGGTCCTTTTGGGCTTTTACAAGTTATCGCCGATGCGATCAAACTCTTTACTAAAGAAGATGTAATCCCCCAGCATGCCAACCGCTTTATCTTTGCTATAGCCCCAGTTATTGCTATGGTAAGTGCCTTTGTTTCTATGGCGCCCATTCCCTTTTTTGGCGATTTTACCCTCTATGGGCATACCATTAAGCCTATTATCTCAGACATCAATGTAGGTTTGCTTTTCTTTCTAGCCGTAGGTTCAGCAGGCATTTATGCCCCCCTTTTAGCCGGCCTAGCCTCCAATAGCAAATATTCTTTACTAGGCTCTGCGCGCGCAGCGATCCAACTGCTTAGCTTTGAAGTGGTGAGTACGCTTACCATTTTAGCCCCTATCATGGTTGTAGGTTCGCTCTCTTTAGTAGAAATCAACCACTACCAAGAGGGCAGTATGATTCACTGGCTTGTTTTTAAACAGCCTTTAGCCTTTTTCTTATTCTTAATTGCTAGCTATGCCGAATTAAACCGTACCCCCTTTGACTTACTCGAACATGAAGCTGAAATTGTGGCCGGGTTTTGTACGGAGTATAGCGGGCTTAAGTGGGGAATGTTCTTTTTAGCTGAGTATGCCCATCTCTTTGCTTTCTGTTTTGTGATCTCTTTGATTTTCTTTGGGGGTTATAACGCTTGGGGCTTTATCCCGGGTGGCATTGCGATTTTAATCAAGGTGTGTTTTTTTGTCTTTTTATCCATGTGGGCACGCGCGACCTTTCCCCATGTCCGCCCCGATCAACTCATGAGAATGTGCTGGAAAATCATGTTGCCCTTATCTTTAATTAATCTTTTAATCACCGGGCTTGTTATTTTAATTTAGGAGAATACATGGCAAAACAAACCTATAAATGGCTCACCAAAGCCCCCCAAGAAAATAGCCCTAGTGCTAAACTCATCGGTACGCTTAAATCTAGCTTTGGTTTGGATTTATTTAAAGGTTTGGGGCTCACTATCAAAGAGTTTTTTAGTAAAGAGGTTACCATTCACTACCCGATGGAAGTACTCCCCTTAAGCCCGCGTTACCGTGCTGTACACCACCTCCAAAGACTCTTAGATTCGGGTAATGAGCGCTGTATTGGGTGTGGGCTATGTGAAAAGATTTGTACGAGTAATTGTATTAGAATTATCACCCATAAAGCCCCTGATGAGCGTAAATATATTGATAGTTATACGATTAATTTAGGTCGTTGCATTTATTGCGGGTTGTGTGCAGAAGTGTGCCCAGAACTAGCCATTGTCATGGGACAGCGCTTTGAAAATAGCAGTGTACAGCGATCGCAGTTTGGGGGCAAAGCGGAGTTTTTAACCGATATTGCAAGCGCTAAGGATCACAGCCATAAAGAATTTGCCGGCTTTGGATCGCCTAGTGAACATGCTAGCCAAAGAATGCAACAAACCCCGCTAGATTATGCTACAGAGGAAAAAACAGAGGAAAAGCCGGATAAAAAGGCAGAAGCCCCTAAGGATACCCATGTTTGAGGCCATCGCCTTTTATTTCTTTGCAATCCTCACTTTAAGCATGGCTTTAATCGTGGTGAGTACGAGTAATATTTTATATGCCATGAGTGCATTAGCTGCTAGCATGGTTTTTATTTCGGGTTTCTTCTTTTTGCTAGGTGCGGAGTTTTTAGGCGTGGTGCAGATTTTAGTTTATGTAGGGGCGGTGATTGTGATGTATGCCTTTGGCATGATGTTTTTTAACGCCTCTGAAGAAGTGGTTGAGAGATCGCATAAACCTTGGTTAGTTTACTTGCTAGGCGGAATTTTTGCATTACTCTTAGTAGTTGTACTAGGCGCGCCCGCACTAAGTAGCTATGCCCATAGTCTTAGCGCTGAAAATCCACAAATTATTACACCCAATCTAGCCACCACTAATGTTAACTCAATGGGTTATTTAATTTTTACTAAATACCTTATTGCTTTTGAAGCCGGGGGAGTAATGCTTTTAGCCGCACTGATAGGTGGAATCACCACAGCGCTTAGAAAAAGTTATCTTAGCAAAAAGGAAAATGCGTGATCACTCTGGGGCATTACTTGGTTTTTGCGGGCTTACTTTTTTGTGTGGGACTAGTTGGCATGCTTAGACGGAAAAATATTTTAATGCTTTTTTTCTCTACAGAGATCATGCTTAATGCAATCAATGTTGGCTTTGTAGCCATTTCTCATAGCCTTAAAAACATGGACGGGCAAGTTTTTGCGCTATTTCTGATTGCTCTAGCCGCCTCTGAGGTAGCTGTGGGGCTAGGTTTGGTGATCTTGTGGTATAAAAAGCATAAAACCCTAGACATTGACTCACTTAATCGCATGAAAGGCTAGAAAAATGCAAAGTCTGCTTGTTGTGTTATTTGCGCCTTTAATCGGAGCGCTTTATGCGGGCTTTTGGGGTGGGCATGCAAAGAGATTGCATGTAGGGGTGATTAACTCAACTTTACTAGGTTTTGCTTGTATAGAGGCTATATGTTTACTGGTAGGGGCTTTGCATGGGCAGCTAGTACAACTAAAGTTGTTAGATTGGATCAATCTAGGCGGTTTACATGTTAATTTTTCCTTTGCACTTGATCCCATTAGTGCAATCATGATCGTAGTGGTAACACTTGTTTCTTTTTTAGTACATGTCTATTCTATAGGCTACATGCAAGAGGATAGGGGATTTAATCGCTATTTTAGTTATCTCTCTGGCTTTGTATTTTCTATGTTAGTGCTGGTACTTAGCGATAATTTTTTAGGTCTCTTTGTAGGCTGGGAGGGTGTGGGGTTATGCTCTTATTTACTCATTGGCTTTTGGTATCAAAGAAAGAGTGCTAACAACGCCTCTATTGAAGCCTTTGTGATGAATCGCATCGCCGATTTAGGCATGCTTATGGGAATTTTGCTTATTTACTGGACTTTTGGCTCGCTACAATACTCTGTTGTCTTTGCTAATATCGCGCATACTGATTCTAATTTGCTCTTTTGGATTGGGGTTTTACTCTTTATTGGGGCGGTGGGCAAAAGCGCACAATTTCCCTTGCACACTTGGCTAGCTAATGCTATGGAGGGGCCTACTCCGGTTTCTGCACTTATCCATGCGGCTACTATGGTTACTGCTGGGGTTTATTTAGTTGTACGCGCCCATCCACTCTACCATGTAATTGCACAAGTAAGTTATGCCATTGCCTGTTTAGGGGCGTTTGTGGCGCTTTTTGGAGCAAGCATGGCACTAGTTAATCAAGACTTAAAGCGCATTGTGGCCTACTCCACCCTCTCCCAACTAGGCTATATGTTTGTAGGGGCGGGGCTTGGGGCTTACTGGGTGGCACTATTTCACCTCTTTACCCACGCCTTTTTTAAAGCGCTTTTATTTTTAGGTGCGGGTAATGTCATGCATGCCATGCATGATGAGCTTAATATCACTAAAATGGGCAAATTATACCAACCCTTAAAAATGACAGCTATTTTAATGGGGCTAGCCTCGCTAGCTTTGTGTGGGATTTATCCCTTTGCTGGCTTTTTTTCTAAAGATAAAATCTTAGAAGTGGCCTTTGCCACCGGCCACCATGGGCTATTTTTGGCTTTATTAATCGGGGCGTTTTTTACCGCCTTTTATAGTTTTAGACTCTTAATGCTTGTCTTTTTTGCCCCTCAAAAACACCAGCTAGATCACCCCCATGAAGCGCCTAATTTCATGTTATTAGCCATGTTACCCTTAGGGATTTTAGCTATCATAGCCGGTCTTTTTGAGCACTCTTTTTTACATTTTGTTTCTAAGGCTATTTCTGTACCCTCCTTTGCAGAATATCCTGTACCAAAAGGATTATTACTTATCCTCACTACTTTAGGCGTACTAGCCTCTATTGTTTATGCTGTTAAAAAATACCAAAAAGGCATTAGCGCTAAAGAGGGCGGGTTTTTCTATCATTTGCTCTTTAACCAGTATTATATCCCCAAGCTTTATGCTAAGATTAGCCAATTTTTCCTCCAGTTTGCCTATATCTTGTGGCGTAAAGTAGAGATACGCGTTTTAGATCCTCTTGTAGATATTGTGGCTAAAATCCCTGTTTTGTTGGGTTCGTCTTTGCGCCCTATGCAGAGTGGAAATTTAAGCAGCGCTTTAAGATGGATGGCATTTGGCGTGCTAGCTATCACATTTTTAATGATGTTAAGTTTCTGGAGTTAATATGGATGCCCTATTGCCACACCATTTTTTAAGTGTTTTGATCTTTTTGCCTATCTTAGCGTCTTTGCCCCTCTTTGGTTTGCAAGATAAACAGGCTAAGATTTATGGCGTAGTGATTTCTTCTTTAGAGTTGCTTTTAGTCTTAGGGTTATGGGTGGTGTTTGATAAACACACGGGCATGATGCAATTTGAAGAATCTGTAGAATTACTCAAACAAATGGGCATTAACTACCATGTAGGCGTAGATGGGATTTCACTTTTTTTAATCTTGCTTACCGCCTTTGTAATCTTTTTACTATCCTTGTATGTTACAGAACATGCTAGAGATATGCTCATCTGCTTTCTTCTCTTAGAGGGGATTTTAATGGGTGTGTTTAGCGCGCTTAACCTCATCTTTTTTTATGTGTTTTGGGAAGCCTCGCTTTTACCCGCACTCTATTTAATCGGGCGTTTTGGAGTCAAGGATAAAATCTATTCTGCGCTTAAATTCTTTCTTTATACTTTTTTTGCCTCTTTAATCATGCTTTTAGGGATTATCTATTATGCCTATAGTTGCCTCACTTTTTTAGGTAATCCTTTCTGGGATTTTGATCTAAACACTTTCTCACAAGTGATACTACCCCAAGCCCTACCCGGTAATGCACCTTTATGGGTCTTTGGCGCGCTTTTCTTAGGCATTGCGGTTAAAATCCCTATCTTTCCCTTCCATAGCTGGCTACCTTATGCCTATGGTAACGCCCCTGTTGTCGGATCAGCCTTGCTTTCTGCTTTGCTTCTTAAAATGGGCACTTATGCAATGGTGCGCTTTTTACTCCCCTTATTCCCCAATGCCGTACTTTATCTCTTATTACCCTTGAGTACTTTATCCTTATTCATGGTGATTTATGCGGGGATTTTAGCCTGTGCCCAAAGAGAGATGAAACGGCTAGTTGCTTATAGTTCTATGTCGCATATGGGCGTAGCGCTTTTAGGGTTATATGCGCTTAATACAGAGGGTGTTGGCGGGGCTATCTTTACGATGTTTTCACACGGCTTAGTTAGCGCCGGGCTTTTTATGCTCATTGGCATGCTTTATGATCGCAGCCATTCTACTAAAATAGTGGCCTTTAAAGGATTAGCCCAAACCATGCCTACTTATGCGTCCTTTTTTATGGTTATTCTCCTAGCCAATGTGGGCATGCCTTTAACTAGCGGTTTTGTAGGCGAATTTTTAAGTTTACTAGGCTTTTTTAAAATTTCCCCTCTTTTTGCGCTTTTAGCTGGAACTACCATTATTTTATCTGCTATTTATATGCTAGTGCTGTATAAAAAGGTCTTTTTTGGTTTGCCAAATAAGCGTGTACTGGCGTTTAAAGATGTGTGCTGGCGTGAGAAAAGCATTATGGCGTGTTTAGTGGCTGTTATTTTATTTTTAGGCATTTATCCTAAACCTCTTTTATCTCCTATTGAGCGAAGCGTACAAGTGTTATTACAAACCCTGCAAGGGCGATTAATTTCCTAAGGATAATAATGAATTCTATCCTCTCTTCTTTATCCCCTGAGTTAGATATACAAGCCCTCTTGCCCATGTTAATTAGCGTAGGCGGGGGTATTTGTCTTTTATTAATTAATGCCTTTATGCGTTTTTCACGCGGGCTAAATGTATCCTTAGTATCTGTATTTTTAGCCTTTAGTCTGGTGGTTATCTACACTTACAAACCCCCTATAGAAAATGTAGGGGTTATTCTTAATGATAATTTTGCCCTCAATGGGCAATTATTATTAGTCTTAGCTAGTTTTTTATTGCTGCTTTTAGTACAAAGCCAAGAGCGCTTTACTGAGTTTCAAACCCCAGAGTTTTACTCTCTTTATCTATTTATGAGTGCCGGTTTTGAACTCATGGTTTCTTCTGATCACTTATTACTTATTCTTTTAGGCCTAGAAACCGCCTCTTTATCTATGTGTGTGCTAATGGCACTAAATTATAAAAATACCGGTATTGAAGCGGCGATTAAATATTTTAGCATGGGGGTTTTGGCTAGCGTATTTTTTACAATGGGCACGGCTTTACTTTATTTTCTCACCGGTAGTTTAGATTTAGCCGGAATTAGCGATGGCCTTAGAAGTACGCTTTTTAATAAAGCCACACCACTAACCCTACCTATTTTCCTTTTAGCACTTGCATGCATGCTAGGAGCTATTGGTTTTAAAGTCTCGCTTGTACCTTTCCACACTTGGATGCCTGATATTTATGAGGGCAATAACCCGGTCTTTGCTGGTTTTATCTCTATTGTGCCTAAAATAGCCGGGTTTGTCGTGATTTTGCGGGTACTGTATGTCTTTGCCTACTCTGCAGTTTTTACTGCTACAGAGGCTAGCGGACATCTTTATACCGCCCTTTATATAACTCTTATTGCCCTTACAATTACAATCCCTAATGCAATGGCACTTTTACAAAAAGATGTTAAGCGCATGATGGCTTATAGCTCTATTTCTCATACTGGTTTTGCGCTTGCCTGCGCTTTTGTTGGATCGTCGGCTCTTTTTGTCTATTGGCTTTTATTTTTATTCACTAACATCGGGGCATTTGCTGTACTTTGGATAGTGAGTAATCAAGATGATGCAAAGGCCCACACCTATAACTACCCCTATGAGCGCTTTAATGGTTTGATTCAAACTAAACCCTTTTTAGCTTTATTAAGCGCGATCTTTTTATGCTCTCTAGCTGGTATCCCTCCCTTTTCTATGTTTTGGGGTAAGGTGCTTATCTTGCAACAAGTTATTAGCCAGCATCAAATCTTTTTGCCTATTGTGATGATATTAAATAGCGCAGTGGGCGCGCTCTATTATTTGCGCCTTTTAGTGGCGATGTTTTTTAAAGAACCGGTTAAATCTAATACGCCTCTTTCAAGCAATGCAAACACCACCCTTTATACCCTTACCACTGCTATGGCTTTTTTATGTGTCTTTTCTATCTTTGTTTTACAAGCGTATATGGGTTCTAATAGAGTTTAGTCTATGCTACGCATTTTAGGGCTTTTAATGCTAGCATGCGCGCTATTGCCCGCACTCAGCCTTACAATCACAAATGGTAAGCAAAAAGGGGAGAATTTTGCAACCCTCACTCTAACCCATGATAAATCCTTCAAATGCAAAGAAGTCAAATACCCTATGCAAGAAATTATCTGCACCATTGCCTCAATCCCTTCAATGGGTTTTATGCCTTTCCAAACAGAGTTTTTTAAAGTCTTTTATGAGATGAAAAATTTTGTCTTTTATTTGCATATCCAGCCCCAATACAAACAAAAACTCTTTGCACTCCCCTATGATTATAAACAAAGTATCCCCATTCAAAGACTATCCTTAGAATCTTCTAAAACATGGCAAATTGTGGGTTTTGTACACACCATTCCCTTTTTAACTACAAAAGACCCTACAGCGGTGTATCCGGAGGGTTTGAATTTTCCTATCCTCATTGAAAATGCCCAAACGCCCTTAATTCCAGAATTAGATGTGGATAACCAGCCTATCATGCATACCAAAGATCAAGGTTTTGCAGAATATCTTAATGTCAAACGCTTAATTGATAATGGCTATTATATGGAGGCTTTAGAATCCATTGTTAATATTTTAAAACTCTATCCAGATACGCTTTTTAGAAAAGACCTCTATTTTTATGAAATCATAGCGCTAAGCCATCTTAAGAAAAAACAAGATTTAGTGATTCAAGTAGCTAGCCAGTGGATCAAACTCTACCCTTCAGACCCCCAAGTCCCCTCTGTTTTGTATGCTTTAGGCGATGCTTATAGCCAAATTAATTACATGCCCCAAGCAATTTCAACTTTTAAACGCATTATGGAGGAATACCCTAAAAGTCGCTACTCCCCTCTCTCACAAATGCGTTTAGCACAACAAGCCGCCAATGAGGGTAACCGTAGCGGGGCTTTAATGGGGTTTGAAAAGGCCTATCAAGAAGCTAAGGATATTGATAGCGCAAGCGAAATTGCTTTTAATTGGAGTTTATTTGATCTAACCGGAAGTGCTAAAAATGCCGCTTTAATTTTGGCTAAAATCATTTATGGTAATCCTGAATACTTTATGAAACACCCGATTAAATCTTATGAACTACTCATTATGCTTAAAGATCGCGCCATTTTTAAACCGGCAATTAAAATTGCCACCCTTCTCTCCCACCAAAGCAATGATTTTAATGTCCAAGAAAAAGCCACCTTTGAATTAGGCTTACTCTATGAGAAAAATAACCAACCCAATGAAGCCCACCTAGCTAACTCAGAATACATAGACAATTACAATAACGCTATCCATATCGCTTTAGTCAAAGCCCGCGATAAAAAGATACTCTTTTTAATGCATGGCAATTATGAGGAAAAATTAGCCCGTTATAACCAAGTGCTTAAAGATTATCCTGCAGGTTCTGATGAACACCAAAAGGCTTTAGAGTATAAGGCAGCTTTGCTTTTAGAACACCGGTATTACAGTCAAGTTTTAGAACTCAAACTCAAACAAAACTCCCCCTATGTACAAGGCGCTTTAATTGAATTAGGCAAAAGAGCGCTTAAAGATGCAGATTGTAAAAGCTTTAATTCTTTCTTAGTACGCGTTACTGGCTTTAATCCCAATGTCTTTAATGCTGATGAACAAATACAAGCCTTTGATTGCCTTTATCAAGCAGCGCTTTATCAAAAGGCGGCTATCTTTTCTCAAAGCGCTCTTAAAGATAAATCCACGGATAAACTAGCTTGGTTATATAGACAGGGGCGCAATCTCTACGCGCTTAATGATTATCAAAATTCTTTACTAGCCGCTAAAGATGCGCTTTCTTTGGCTATGCTCGCTCAAAGCAAAAAGCACTATGATATTGCCTTTACGGTGTTTTTAGATTACATGCAAACAAATAACCCACAAGAGGCATTTAAAGTCTATGCTAATTTAGCAAAATGGTTTAAAGAAGATGTACGCATGATTGAGGTGTATGCTTTGCTTTTGCAAAATGAAGCCAAGAGTACTAATAACCCCACAACTTTAGAACTCTACGCTAAAAATCTCATTGCCTTGCAAGATAAATATCAAAATAACACCTACACCCCCTATGCCCAAAATCAACTCATCAGTGCCTTAATACGGCAAGGCAAACTCAAAGAAGCTTTAAAGCAAAGCGATTTATTATTAAACAAATCTTTAGACCCTAAGGATAGACAACATGTACTTTATAGCAAAGGCACGATTTTAAAACAAAATAACCAATTAGTACAAGCACAAGATACTTTTAAAGCCTGTGTGGCGATCTCTACTAATTCGCCTTGGAAAGACCTCTGTTCTCAGGCACTTAATCTATTAAAACCCTAAGGATTTTTATGCAACTTGATTCTAGCATTTTTAGAGAATATGACATTCGCGGCATTTTTGATTACAACCTCACGCAGGAAGTGGTATACCAATTAGGTTTACATTTAGGCGCTTTAATGGCTAAAGATGGCGACTCTGTAGCTGTAGGCTATGATGCGCGCACCCACTCGCCTACTCTTTTTAAATGGCTTAAAAGCGGGTTAGAAAATTTTATAGAAGTTTATGATTTAGGGCTTATCCCCACCCCTATTGCTTACTTTGCTACCTTTTATCCTATTCAAGATACATGCCTTAAAAATTCTATCATGATCACCGGCTCGCATAACCCACCTAATTACAATGGCTTTAAAATTACGATCAACCAAAAACCCTTTTATGGGCAAGCTATTCAAGAACTCAAAGAGCACATGTATAAACCGCTAGCATTTAAACCACATTCAAGCAAAACGCGCATACTGCCGGCTAAAGAAGCATATCATGCCTATTTAATTAGTGCCTTTACCTCTTTAAAAAACTTTCCCTATAAAATTGCGCTAGATTTTGGTAATGGTGTAGGGGCTTTAGGGCTTATACCTGTATTACAAGCCCTTAATATTTGCTTTGATAGTTTGTATGCTAAGCCCGATGGGACTTTTCCTAACCACCACCCCGATCCAAGCGAGGCTAAAAATTTAGAGGATTTAAAACAGCATATGCAAACACAAAATATCTCTATAGGGTTTGGCTTTGATGGAGATGGCGATCGCATCGCTTTACTCACCCCTAATCACATTTATACCGGCGATGAATTAGCTATTTTATTTGCTAAAGACCTAGTAAAAAAGGGGATTAAACCCATTGTCATTGGCGAGGTGAAATGTTCGCAGGTGATGTATGATACGATCAATGCGCTAGGGCAGGCCATTATGTATAAAACCGGGCATAGCAATTTAAAAGTTAAGTTAAAAGAGACAAACGCCCATTTTGCCGCTGAAATGAGCGGGCATTTATTCTTTAACGATCGTTATTTTGGCTATGATGATGCGCTTTATGCTTGTTTGCGCCTTTTAGAGTTGTTTGTGCGCACCACGCCTACGGAGTTAGAAGAGATCATTAACGCCCTACCTTATTCTTATAAAACCCCTGAGGAAAAAATTAGTATCAAAGAAGAGGAAAAATTTAATATTATTGAAAAACTCAAAAGTGCGCTAAAAACAAAACTAGATCCGGACTTTCCGCCTATTGTACAGATTATAGAAATTGATGGGGTACGGGTGGTCTTTGAACATGGCTTTGCTCTTGTGCGGGCAAGTAACACCACACCTACGCTAGTAACGCGTTTTGAGGGCAAAGATAAAGAATGCGCGCAAAACTATAAGAGGGCTGTATTAAACCTACTAGAAAAACAAAAAGAATAAGGGATTAAAGCCCCCCCAGCAAGGGGGGAATAGCATAACTAGTCTTGGTTGTTGCTGTTATTGCTATTGTTATTGTTGTTGCTGTTATTGCGGTTGCTGTTATTGCTATTGTTGCTGTTGTTCCTGTTATTGTTGCTGTTGTTGCTGTTGCTGCTCATAACAATCTCCTTTCATCAAGATTTGAAAACCCCTAGAGCCAAGCCCTAGGAAGTTTTCGTGGGGCTAGTTTAGCGTAAGTTCTGTTTACTTTAGTAAACATAGAGATAAAACAGGATAAAGCCTCAAAAAATAAACTTTTAAACCCTTATTTTAGCCCAGCGGGTGCACTAAATCAGCCCGTATTAAAAATAATAAAGTTAGCAAAGAATAAGAATAAAAACTATTGACTCAATTTATACGAAAGAGTTTAATTATCTTTTTTAGCGTTTTTGATACCACTTTGCACATGTTAAACTACACGGCTACAGATACCCCTACAAACTTTCGCCAGCGCATCTCTAATATCCGTTTAGATTTTCTACACAAATTGACCAGTGTCTTAGTGTCTCATTTTGATCTTTTTTGTCTTGAGAGCTTAAGAGTGGATAACATGCTTAAAAACCATAAATTAGCTAAGTCTTTAGCAGATGTGAGTATTTCTACGTTTAACACCTTGCTAGAGTATAAGGCTAAGTATTTTAGCAAAGAGATTAAAAGAGCTGATTCTTTTTATCCAAGCTCTAAGGCGTGTTCTGGTTGTGGGCATTTAAAAACAGATCTAAGCTTGAGTGATCGTGTGTATTCTTGCTCTCATTGTGGCTTAGTTCTTGATAGAGATTATAATGCTAGTTTAAATCTAGTGAAACATTTAGTAGGTAAAGCTCTTACCGAATTAGCCTAGCGGACATGACGGCTCTATTAGCTGTTTTAAAAACAAATCAGTTAGTAACTAGCATGGTAGAAACTAAGAATACAATAAAAATCTTATTCCTTAAATCTGTGAACAATGGGGTTGCAGGAGTGGTATAATAATCCTTGTATCGTCTAAAATGGCATGCAAATCCGGCATACATAACTCCATCATGATCTATGGATAAGCAAAATATTTATCCAGATTGCGCGTAAAACTCTGTCCTTTAGGGCGTAAGATGTAAGCACTTGTTAATTTTAGTTGTGCTAAGATCGCCGTATTCGCCGTCAGGAAATGACCTTGTGGGCGTTAAATACAAAGCCTTTCGTGTTAGTGTCCGCTGGGACGCTTCAGTTAGAAAGCCGCTCCCTTCAGGGAGGGGTGTTTCACATCTATACACTAGGGTTATATGAGCTAATTTTTTGTATGAATTAGGAGAGTGCAACGTGGAGGTAGTTTTATGCTTATTTTATTTTGTCTATGTGTTTATAGCACTCACTCCTGCATTGGTGATTTTTACTCTGCATGTCGTTGCGTTCACTTTCTTAAATCTTGCCTATGTCGTGCTGGGATCTATAGTCTGTGCCATGTTGTCTTACGTCTATATATATCTCATTGAAAGGTATATAAAACCCTCTGATAAAATGTCCGCTGTGGAAATGGTAGAAATAGCTGAACCAAAATACATTCCTGTTTATATTGCCTATTTTGTGATTGCAGTCAGTATTGAGGATTGGAAAGTGTTTATGGTGGTGTTTTTACTTATTTATTTTTTAATTCTCAAGGGTAAATTTTCCTACTTTAACCCCTACCTTTTGTTTTTTCGCTACCATTTTTATGAGGTTTCCATTGATCCTAGCAAAATAGAAGGAGGAAGTGATCCACATACATATGCAAAGTTTAAGGTATTTTTAATTTCAAAAAGAGGAATGCTTAAAATAGAAACGCATTTCAAAGAGTTAATTAGACTCAATGATTTTGTTTTTTTAGATAAGAAAAAGGAATAATACCCAATGCCACACTTAATGCTCTATTGTCAGATGCAGGGAAAAATCTATAAGGTTAGCGAACTTCCAGAGGGAGTATGGGACTTTAAGGTGTATGATAATTGCAAAGAAATAAATTATACGCCCAATACGGACGAGAAAAGTCTGGAAAAAGGAGAGGTGTTTTGTATCCAAGCCCCTCCTGAGACTCTCAAAGCTTATAACCTTGTGATACATGGTGATACAACTAGCATCAACACTGCTAGTGAGGATATTTTAATAAAAAACAAAGAGAGCAAAGAGAATACACCTAAAGTGCTGTTTGTTTGTGTAGGAGAGAGGAACAAAATCAAAATATATTTCCAAGCGATCAGACAGGGCTCTATCATTAAGAGAAAATTTATATCTTTTAACGATAAAGTGTATATTGGAAATAGACCGATCATTTTAATCCAAGATCATACTGATGTTTATTGGAGTCAAGAGACGAATAGGTTTTATTTCAAAAAAATTGAGGATTTAGAGCGTGTATTCCCTGATTTCTTTGAACGTAAAGTTCAAGAGGCTAAACAAAAACTTAAAAGCATCAAAGAGAACCTTAGCTACCAATATTTACGTTTAGACTTGAATTTAGATGACATTAAATCTACTATGGCAAAAATAAAACTAATGAGAATAGATTTTTTGCTTCAAAAGGGGTATTTAGAGTTATTCAAAGATGATGCCGATCAAAGTAAACGGGGTGCATATTTAAAATATGCTAAAAAATATAAGCCCCAAATGATTGAAGATGGAAAACTCGTTATTCGCAAAGTATCTGGTTTAGATGCCCTCTACTATGTGATGCAGCAATCTTATTACACCACAGAAATAGGGGAAAAAGAACAACGGATCGCTACAGCTTTTGAAAAAAATAGTCCTAAAGACTAATTTACTTATGTAAAATATCTAAAGGTATAAGACAGTTTAGGTACAGAAAATTAAAAAATAGATTTCTATGTTACCCTGTTTATCCAACTCTCCAACTGCCTCTGGGATAAGCCAAGTCAGCAAAAGCTAAAAATATGAGAAATAAAATAGTTACACAAAGTAAGTAAATATCCTTGCTTTCTTAAAAGATTGCCCTAACATCTTTAAGGAATTTCTCCCGTGTTTTTGCACACTACCTCACAAAGCAGGATAAGATCGCATGCAAGTTTTAAAACATATACACCAGATAGTCAACTTTTTATGCAAAACAATACAATGGTTGTAGCAAATGTCATAAAAGCGCATAGGATCATTCCATGTGTTTATTCCTGTTTGCATTATCACTTTAATAGCCTTTTTCTTTTAGAACTACTTAAAAGTTTAGGTAGTGTGTTTGAAAGCGTGATCAATGAAAAATAGAAAACGCCGCAATAACCCTTTAGGCTTTAGAGATTTTCTAATTTTGCATGAAAATATACGATCGCTGTATTTGCAAGGCAAAGACTTAAATTATATTTGCACTACTTTAGGTATTAAACCTAAAACGATCATTGAAACTAGAGACAAAGCGCTAGAGAGTGGCGATGATTGGGACGCGTTATTGATGTATAACAAACGCAACACTCAAGAAAGTGCCATGAGTGAGGCCTATTTTGTGGCTAAATTAATTGAAGGCTTTGAAGCGCAGTTAATTAGAACTCCTGATCTATCTTTAGAGGATTTAGCCAAATACACTAAGCTTTACTATCTTTTAAAACAACCTAAAAACACAGATGATCTAAGAAATAAAGAGCAATTGTACGCAAATACAATGCGCGTTATTAAGGTGATTGCTGATTTAGCATTAAAGCAACAAAATAAAGCCGTTGTAAGCTTTTTAAGTGAGTCAGCTGATTTAATTGTAAAAAGTGTTTTTAAACGCCCTACAAGCCACGAGACATAAAAAGAATACTAACATACTACCCACCCCTAACAATTGCGCGCTAAATGGGTGCTAAATGGGTGCTAAACGGGTGCTAAACGCCATTAATTAAAAAGCATTCTAATAACTTGATTGATCACTTCTTGCCCGCCTCTATTCTCTGGGGCTAAATAGTCATCTATTTTTTGCAATAATGAATCGCTAGGCTCTCCATTATCCTTAAAAGGCATAAAGCGTCTTTGTGGCATTTTACTAGTGCCGTGTTGGTGGAAGGGGGCATAAGGCACATTAACCCGCGCGGTTATGCTATTGCCCTCAATATCTACACGCACCGCGCTACGCATTAGCCCGCTACGCTCTAAAATAGGCTTATTTCTAGGTTTGTACTTTAAGGTTTTAGCCTTTAGCGGTTTCCATGCCTGATTAGTTACCGGGTCTCTTTGTTGTTCAAAAGCCTGCCTAACTTCGTCCTCAATGATGTTAGCGATCTCTCTTGTGATAGTAGATGTATCAAACATGCTTAAGCCTCCTTTTTTAAAATAGGTTAAAATCATACCAAAGGTTAACCATGCCATTCTTAGAAGCTATCGCCAGTTTACAAGCCAAAAAGCCCCAGCTAATCCCCAATGGGGCTAATTTTAAATTTGAGGAATATTTAAGAGCTTTTAGCATTAGTGGAATAAGTAAAATTGATACTTTAGTTGCCTAT
>NZ_CABIKG010000012.1 GCF_902196125.1 Helicobacter suis | reverse complement strand
AAGAGATTACGCTTTGCTAAGCGCACAGATTGCAAAGAATTTTTCCACGATTTGAGAGAAGAATTTAGTTATCATGTCAACGCATATTTGCAAACCCCTTAAAATTTAGCTTTCTCTTTTATGGGGCTTTGTGTAGTTTCCTTCTAAGTTTTCTCTTCAAAGTACCTCTTAAACATAACTTCTATTTAACTAATTCCCTCTATGGGTACTATTTTCCCTTCGCGCCTTTTTCCTTTAAAGCAGCGCTTTCTTTTAAGCATAACCTCACGAAGATTTTTCTTAAAACCTTGCTCTATCTGGACTTTCTTTTAGCTAGTCTTTTTATACAATCTTTCCTTTAAGTGCTGTTCCTTTTAGTGTAGTTTCCCCTCCCCTTTAGCAAAGCTTGATCTTAAGCGCGGTTTGCTTATAGTGTTTTCTCTGTGCAACTTTTTAATGCTTAGGCGCTATTCTCTTTTTAAACGGTGTTTTTCTTTTTGGTGCGATCTCTTAACACCGCTCCTCTTAAGCTAACTCTTTTATAACTGGGCTTTTTTTTGACAAAACGGGCGCTTTTGTTTGGTACTTAAAACTACTGGAGAGTCTAAAAGCATATTTTTAAAGCTCAGGGGTAAATAGGGTTATTTTTAACTCAGCATGGTATGATCAGGGTCTTTAGAGGAAAGCCAGTGGTGGCTTATGGATTAAAGTGAAAGGGTTTTTGGTTAGATCGTGGGTATTTGTATCTTTTGTGGGCAAAAGGCGGGGTTTTTAAGATCCAAACACAAAAAGTGCCAAAGAGAGCACCTAGAGGGTCAAAAGGCTATTCAAGATGTCATTAATGATAATTACGCTAAACAAGCTACCGGTCCGGAGGATTTAAAGAATCTACAAAGACGCATCCAGCAAATTGCCCAAGAAAGTTTTATTGATCAAGTCTTGCAAAAAACTTTGCTGATTAAAGGGGTTGAGGCTGCTATCCAAACAGCCCTTGAAGATGGACTTTTAACTGAGCAAGAGGAGGAAGGCGTCTTAAAATTGATCGCTTTTTTTAATCTCTCTCAAGAGGATTTAGACTCCAATGGCTATTATACCAAGCTCAAACAGGGCTCAATTTTAAGGCATGTTTGTGAGGGTGTGATGCCCACAGGGATTAATATTATAGGCGATTCTCTACCCTTTGTGTTTATGAAAAATGAAAAATTGATTTGGGCAGAAAATGGGGTTCAGTATTTTGAGATGAAGACTGTGAGTTCATATGTGGGAGGGTCTCAGGGGGTGAGTTTAAGAATTGCTAAGGGCGTGTACTACCGCGTAGGGGCATTTAAGGGGCATAAAATCCAAGAAGAACAGATGTCTTATGTAGATACTGGCTTACTAGCCATCACCACCAAACACCTTTATTTTTGCGGAAAGTCTAAGAGTTTGAGAATTCCTTTTGCTAAACTCATCTCTATCACGCCCTATTCAGACGGGATTAGTGTCCATAAAGATGGTGCAAGAGCCAAACCACAAACCTTTATCAATGGCGATAGTTGGTTTCTTTATAATTTAATTAGCAATATCCATAATCTAGATTGATGATTGCCCTTACTAAAGCTAAAGCTTAAGCTAACTGCATTTAAAGTACATCTCTTATAGAATTCTTTCTCTTTGGCTACCCTTTAGGGGTACTTTCTTTTAAGCGTCCTTTCCCAAGATTAGGGCGGTGTTTTTTAGCGTAATTAGCGCTTTTGCTTGGCTTTTGACAGACTAGATTTGTAGGGGTTTTTAGGCGGGGATTTCTCTTGAGCGGTTTTTTAGCAAAATTTGGTTTTTAGCAAAGCTTCCCTTTAATTTTTAAGGGCAAAAGGGGGAAGGAAGCGGGAATTTTGGGCGGTGTTTGCTCTAGTCGTATTTTTTTTAGCGGTGCTCTCCAAAGTTTAGTTTTCTCTTTGCGAGGCTTTTTTGTGTAGTTTCCTTCTAAATTTCCCTTTTAAAGTAACCTCTATAAGTATAACTTCCATTTAAGCTAACTCCCTCTTTAGGCGCTATTCTCCCTTTGCCCTTTTTTCTTTAAGCGGTGCTTTCTCTTAAGCATAACCTCACGGGATTTTTCTTAAATAACCTCTTTTAGCATGATTTTTTCCGCATAGTCTTTTGACACTCCCCGCGCTTAAATAGCCTAGAATAGCTTAGTGTTCTAATCTGCTTAGCTAAAGAGCTATCAGTGGTGATTTTAGTTGTTTAAAAATAGCATTCTTCAGGGAGGTGTTTTTGGATAGCACACTTAAGTAAAATTTAGTATAATGGCGCCAAAGCCTGGGCGATGCGTGTTTCTTAAAATGGCAAGTTCTTTTATCCATCTTTGTGAGGCTCTCAGTAGTGGTTTTGGTGTGATGGGCATCTTGGTATTTGCCCCCTAAAAAGATCCTCTTGGCCTCTTGTAGCTTCTTTGAACTACGCACACAAGTAACGGTCGTTTGGGTGATTAAAAATAGGGTATAAATGAAGAAAAAAATTTTAATTATCGGGGGCGGGGCGCGCGAATATGCTTTGGGGCGCAAGTTAAAAGAGGATACACGCATAGGTGAGCTGTATTTTTGCCCGGGCAATGGCGGGACTCAAAGCATTGGCGAAAATATCCCCTTAGAAGAATACACCCAAATTGTAGATTTTGCCTTGCAAAAGAGCATTGATTTAGTCGTAATTGGACCTGAAGAGCCTTTAGTGGGGGGTTTAGCCGACATGCTTAAAGAATCCGGTCTTGCTGTTTTTGGGCCCAGTAAAAAGGCTAGTATCTTAGAGGGCTCTAAGAGTTTTACTAAAAATCTAGCCACGCAATATCATATCCCAACAGCTCCTTACTGTATTGTGCGCGATCACACTTTAGCCCAAGAACAGGTTGCGGCTTTGGGCTTTCCGCTGGTGGTTAAAGTTGATGGGCTTTCTGGAGGTAAGGGCGTGGTGGTGGTCCAGAGTGAAGAGGAATACAAACAAATATTAGGGCAACTTTTATTGCAAGAAAAACACTCAAAAGTACTAGTAGAACAATATTTAAGAGGTTTTGAACTCTCTATCTTTGCTCTGGTGCACCACCAAAACTATCTTCTTTTACCCCCCTGCCATGATTATAAAAAACTCACTCCAGAAGGGCCAAATACCGGTGGAATGGGAGCTTTTGCGCCCTCAAATTTATGCGATGAGGTTTTAAAAAGTAAGATTGCAAGCCAAATTATAGAGCCTGCATTAAAAGCAATGGTAGAGGCGGGTACGCCCTTTATCGGGGTGCTTTATGCGGGGATTATGGTGGTTGAACAAGAGGGGCAATTAGAACCTTATTTGCTTGAATTTAATGTCCGTTTAGGCGATCCTGAGTGTAGTGTGCTTTTACCCTTATTAAAAACGCCTCTGTTAGATTTATTAGAGGCGACTTTAGAGG
The DNA here is from genome assembly GCF_902196125.1 of Helicobacter suis. GTDB lineage: Bacteria > Campylobacterota > Campylobacteria > Campylobacterales > Helicobacteraceae > Helicobacter > Helicobacter suis_B. The sequence goes on along the minus strand of NZ_CABIKG010000012.1, from coordinate 58,997 downwards.
ATCGTTTAGATACAATGGAGTTAGAATTACACCCCCAACACACACTAGGCGTTGTGCTGGCTTCTAAAGATTACCCTTATAAAATTTCTGGGGGGCAAAATGTCTATATTGATCCGATGAATGAAAAAAACGCCCATTTGGATTTAGGCAAGATTGTACAAGAAAATGGGGTGTTTTTGGTTTCTGGGGGGCGGGTGTGTGTGTGCGTGGGTTGGGGTAAATCGCTAAGTGAGGCTAAAAACCACGCTTACAACTTAGTTAAAAAGGTACAATTTGAAGGCATGCAGTTTCGCGAAGATATTGGATCACTTTAGAGGCGCATGGAAGCCAAACTAGAAGAGCGACTCTATAAAGAACACCTTGTAATCGCCCCCTTTTCATGGCGTGTGGGGGCTTATGGGGTGGATTTAGTTTGGGTAAGCTTTTTAACTTGGGATTTACACCCCTATTTGCCTTTGCACCCTATTTTTTTACGCTTTCTATGTGCTTTCTTTGGTTTGCATATTCTTTATGAAAGTTTATTGATGGGCTTTTTGGGTAACAGTATTGGTAAGTTAGTTTTCCACTTGCGTATCTTAGATGTGAGTAGTTTAGATAAACCCCCATTTCTTGCGCGCATGAAGCGTTGTTTGTATAAAGAGGCGTTGCTGTTTTTTCCTTTGGCTTATTGTTTTAAGGATAAGTTTGGCCGTACTTTCCATGACCGGCATGCCAAGACTTTGGTTATTGTGTCTAAATGAGTGTTGTGGCGCGGTACTTTTATCATTTTTTTATTGCTAGGTGTACTTTTTAGCAAGCAACAAGTGGCCGTGCAAAAATTTAACAAGAAAAACCATAAGATTTTTGAGTTATTAGCCGATCGGGTGGATTCTAAAAATAATATTGTAGTGGCCACTGGGCATGCTGTTTTACTTAACTATGATGTCTATATTCTAGCCGATCGCGTAATCTATGATACAAAAAAGAAAGAAGCCACCGTAGATGGGCATGTGAGGGTTTATCGTGGAGAGGGGCTTTTGGTACAAAGTGAGCATATCAAACTTAAAATGGATAAAAAATACGAACTCATTTTTCCCTTTTATGTACAAGATAGTGTTACAGGGATTTGGATCAGCGCTGATATTGCCCATGCCAAACAAAATAAATACCATATTAAAAACCTCACAACCTCAGGCTGTGATATTGAAAATCCCATTTGGCATGTTAACGCCTCCTCTGGCCATTATAATGTGGATAAATCCCACCTATCTCTTTGGAATCCTAAAGTTTATCTAGGCCAAATCCCCATATTTTATTTTCCCTATGCCTTTGTTTCTACGAGTAATAAGCGCTCTAGTGGCCTACTCTATCCTGAATTTAGTGATTCAAACTTATCCGGCTTTATCTATCTACAACCTATCTACATCGCCCCTAAAAATTCATGGGACATGACTTTTGTCCCTCAAATCCGTTCTAAACGCGGGTTAGGAATGAATTTTCAAGCCCGTTGGATTAATTCGCATCAGGATAAATTTTTATTTAACATGCGCTATTTTAGAAACTACAACGCCTACACTAAAAAATACGATTTGCGTAACCAAAATATCTACGGGCTTGAAATGCTCAATGCAAGCCGCCAGACTTTGCAAAAATATTTTGGACTCAAAAGATCCCTAGACAATGCCTCTTATATAGATTTTCTCTACATGAACGATCTAGACTATGTGCGCTTTGAAAAGGTCAATAAACGCATCACCGATGCGACCCACATGTCGCGGGTTAATTACTATGTCCAAACCAATAACCATTTTTATGGTTTTTATCTCCGGTATTTTTTAAACCTCAATAAGATTAATAATAATGAAACCTTCCAATCCCTGCCTAATTTGCAATACCACAAATACTTAAACACCTTAGGCTGGAAACACCTCCTTTACTCTTTAGACTACCAATTCCATAATGTGGTGCGCCCAGTGGGTTATGGCTATGTACAAAATACGATCAATGTACCTTTAGGGTTGCAATTTTCTCTCTTTAAAAAATACCTCTCTGTGGGGCTATGGAATACGATTGATTTGAGTAACTTAGCCATTTTGAATCAAAAAACTAGCTACATTCCCCAAGTAGGTAATCAATCCAGAGAATTTGGGAATTACTTTTCTAGTAGCTATGCTCTCTACCTTAATAGCGATTTAGCGCGCGAATACCATAAACTTTTACACACAATCCAGCTACAAGCTGTACTAAGTGGGGCTTACTACACCTTTGCAAATGGGCTATTTAACTCTAATATGTACACCCTTAGCGCTCTAGCCCAAAATAGCTACACCAATGACACCCTTACGCAGTATGACTACCAAAACCACCTTTATGATGCCGTGTGGAATCCCTCTTTACTCTTTAGCCCAAACCCCTCTAGTAGCCAGCTTTATTTAAATCTCACCCAATATCTTTATGGGCTCAATGGGCAGGAATTGCTTTATTGGCGTATCAGTCAGGTACTTGACTTTGCTAACCCTACCTCTATTGCTCAGAGTCCTATGGAAAGTAAGATTGGCTTTTCCCCTTTAAGAGGTTTAGATATTTATGGCACAATTTTTTACTCTTGGTTTTATAACAGCCTAACTGAAGCCTCTATTAATGCAAACTACACCCATAAATTTTTAAGCGCCAATATTTCTTATTATTTGAGAAAGAATTTTAATGAAACTGCCCTTGAAAAAATTGCCACTAACAACTCTAACTACATCAAAGCAGGCTTGAGTAATGATTTTAGGTGGTTTTCTTTCATGACCTCTGTGGGTTATGATATTGAAAATAATATCATACTCAATTGGAACATTGGGATTTTTAAAAAGATTCGCTGTTTTGGATTTGGTTTAGAGTTTGTTAACCAGCGCCGCCCCGTATTAACAAGCAACCCAAGCGATCCTTTAAGGGTTTATGAAAATAACTATGTCAAGTTTACCTTAGATTTTTCTCCAATCACTAAAACTAGTTTAACCTACCGCTCATTAAAGAGGAGATAATATGGGTAATTTGGTAGATACTTTCATGTTTGCTAGCCCTGAAGATGCGCTTAACCAACTCATGAATGAAATACTCATTCGGCATTTAGACACCAAAAACGCCGTTGTACTTGTTACAAGTTTGAAAGGTTTAAAATTTGCCCATGCACTCTCTAAAAAACTAGGGACGGCCTTAGATTTTCTCTTCACCGCCCCTATTTATGCCCCCTTAAATCGTGAATGTGAGATCGCATTAGTGAGTGAAAACATGGGTATTCTTATGAATGAAAACTTGATTAACTCTTTTGAAATCACTTTAGACTATGTTTATGGCGAGGCTAAACGGGTTTATGAAGAAGAAATCCTCTCTAAAATTTATAAATACCGCAAAGGCAACACCATTTGGTCTTTAGAAAATAAAGATGTTTTCATTGTAGATTATGGCATTGAAACGGGCATGACGGCTAATCTTGCGATTCAAACTTGCATGGCTAAATCCACGAAAAATATCTATGTTCTCACCCCCATTTTGCCCAAGAATGTAGCCGATGCTCTCTCTTTGCTTTGCGATGGGGTGATTAGTGTGTATCGCCCTGAATATTTTGTTAGTGTTGAACACTACTATAAAACCCCTATTGATACTGAGGAAAATGAAATAGGAGAAATTTTAAAAGCATTATAAATTTAAACTGAAAGGATATTATGCAAAATATTGAAATTAACGGGCAAGAGTTTAAAATTGATTATGTAGCCAAGACAGCAGATAGCGCCTTACTTTATCGCTATAAAGATACGGTGATTTTAGCTAGTGTGGTGGTAGATAGACAACATGCAGAAACTGACTTTTTACCCCTAAGCGTACAATATGCCCAGAGGGCTTATGCTATCGGGCGTTTCCCAAGCAACTTTTTAAGACGCGAGGGAAAAATGGACGCCTTTGAAACCCTCACCTCCCGCCTTATTGATCGCAGTTTGCGCCCTCTTTTCCCTAAAGGATACACCTACCCCACCCAGATCACTCTTTTAGTACTTAGTTATGATTATCAAAGCGATTTACAAGTTTGTGCGCTCAATGCTGCTAGCAATGCGCTTTATTTAGCCAATATTGGGGTAGATACAACGATTCACGCCCTGCGTTTAAATGATACGGCTAAGTCTTTGGATTTGTTAGTGGTGGGGAATGCGCAGGCTATTTTGATGATAGAAATGCAGATAAAAGATTGCCAACATGCTTTAGAAGAATCCAAACTATTAGATTTAATCAAACATGCCCACATACAAATACAAGAATATTGCATGCACTATTACCACCATTTTACCCCCCATAGAAAACCAAAAAGTCTCTCTATTAAAGACCCTATTAAACCAGATGCGACTCTCATAGATTTACTCAATTCACGCTTTAAAGCCACTATTTTAGAAACTTCAGCTTTAATGGCTAGAAGCGAACGCAACGCCCAAGTACAAGATTTAATCCAAAAAATAGCCGAAGAACTCAACTTAGAAGGCCAACAAGTGAGTTTAGAGGAGCTCAAATTAGCCTTACAAACCTGTTTGTATACCCATTTGCGATCAGAGATTATAGAAAAACAGCAACGACCCGATGGCCGCACTCTCACACAAATCCGCCCTATTTATATAGAAACTAATCTTTTGCCTGCCTGCCACTCTAGCGTACTTTTTGAGCGCGGGCATACCCAAGCCCTAGTGGCTTGCACACTAGGGAGTGAAAATGATGCCAAACAAGGGCTAGGCACTTATGAAAAAGTACCCACTAAAGAGCGCTTTATGTTGCATTATAATTTTCCTCCCTTTTGTGTGGGCGAGGCGATGCCAATGGGTGCATTAAGCCGGCGCGAATTAGGGCATGGGCATTTGGCACAAAAGGCTTTAGAGAGCACATTACCAGAGCAACACCCCGTAATTCGCCTTGTTTCTGAAATTTTAGAATCCAATGGTTCTAGTTCTATGGCAAGTGTATGCGCGGGTTCTTTGGCTTTAAAAGCAGCGGGGATTGATATACGCGATTTAGTAGCCGGTGTGGCAATGGGGCTTATGCTAGAGGGGGATAAACATGCTATTTTAAGTGATATTAGCGCTTTAGAAGACATGCAAGGGGATATGGATTTTAAAATTGCTGGTACCCATCAGGGGGTTTTAGCGATGCAAATGGATACTAAATTATCTGGCATTTGCTTAGAGTGGCTAGGTGAAATTTTAAAGCAGGCTAAACAAGCCCGCATGGTGATTTTAGAGCGCATGCAAGAGATAGCACAGATCATGCCAATTAACACAAAAGCCATGCCCACTTCAGAGAGTTTTTATATCCCCTCTTCAAAAATTAGCGCCCTTATAGGCACGGGTGGGAAGAATATCAAAGAAATTTTACAGCGTTTTGGGGTACAAATTGATTTGGATAAACAAAGCGGGGAAGTGTGTATACATGGCGCCCAAAGGGCAGTATCGGAGGCCAAAGATTTTATTTTAAAATCTTTAGAAATCCCTTCTTATGTGGCTGGGGAGCAGGTACAGGCATGGGTTAAAAAAGTGGTGGATTTTGGTGTGTTTGTGCGTTTAAGTGGGGGTGGTCAAGCTTTGCTACACAAGAGTGATCTTAAAGATTTAGATTGGCAAAATTTAAAGCCAGAGACCTCTTTAACCTGTCAGGTTTCTAAGATAGAGCAGGGCAAAGTCCATGTCATTTTAACTTAAGCTTAATGGTGCTATAATTAAGACTTGTGAAAATTTTAATAGTTGAGCGAGGTTGTTGAGTCCATGAAGTTTCTTGTGCTTTTCTTTTTAGGAGCGGTAGGGCTGGTCTTTGGAGCGGATATAAGCGGAACGGATATGATTAAGTCCTATTCTGTTGTTGGTGCGGTAGTGGGCTTGGGCGTTGCGGCTTGCGGGGGTGCTATTGGAATGGGTAATGCAGCTGCTGCAGCCATCACGGGCACGGCGCGTAACCCTGGTGTGGGCGGTAAGTTGCTCACCACCATGTTTATTGCTATGGCTATGATTGAGGCACAGGTGATCTATACTTTGGTTTTTGCAATCGTGGCTATTTATAGTAACCCATTCTTGGCCTAAAGCTTAAAAGGAGGGGGTGAGCACTGGTGGTGGAATTGGTAGACACGCCATCTTGAGGGGGTGGTGGGGCAACCCGTGCGAGTTCAACTCTCGCCCAGTGCACCAGAAAACCGAAGGTTTTCTCATAAGTTTTTAAGCCTTGTAGAAAGATCACAAATAGAAAACCGCAACTTTTTTATAAGAAAAGGTTTTTTCAAACCACAACCCTTTCAAGGCGGTTTAATTTGAGTTTTCACAGGTAAAAAGCTAAAAGAGCCAAAATGGTGGAATTGGTAGACACGCTAGACTCAAAATCTGGTGGAGGCAACTCCGTGTCGGTTCGAGTCCGACTTTTGGTACCATAACTAGAGAAACACAATGCAAAACTTGATCTGTCCACATTGTCATAAATCCATTGATGCAAGCGATTTTTTAGTAGAAGCAAAAGCCCATTTTGAACAAGAAGTACAGGCTAAAAGACAAGAATACAAGCAAGCTTTTAAAAATTTAGAAGAGAAAGAAAAATCTCTTAACAAACAGGTGCAAGAGGGCGTAGCTAAAGCCTTAGAGAAAGAACGATCAGAACTATATAATTCTATCCGTATGAAAGTTAAGCACGAACAAGAGGAGGCTTTAGCTCTTTTACAAAAAGAAAATACAGAAAAATCTAACCAATTAAAAGAAATGCACACTCTGCAGGCTGAAAATGAAAAATTAAAACGAGATAAAGAGGAGATGCGCGTTGCAATAGAGGCACAAAGTGCTGTACAATTAAATACAGAGTTGCAGCAACTCCAAGCTAAGTATGAGATTAAACTCCAAGAAAAAGAGGAGCAGATCAACCAGCTTAAACAGAGTGCATTAGAAATACAAAAGCGCGCTGAGAGTACTTCTCAGCAACTCCAAGGTGAGGCACAAGAGCGGGTTATTGAAGAGTATTTGCGCGTTCATTTTCCCCTAGATAGCATTGAGGATATTAAAAAGGGTCAAAGGGGTGCGGATTGTTTGCATAAGGTTTATACAAGGCAAGGGCTTTTTTGCGGGACTATTTGCTATGAAAGCAAAAATACAAAGAACTTTAATAAAGAGTGGATCACTAAACTTAAAGAAGACATGCAATCAGAGGGGGCTGAGGTGGGGGTTTTGGTGAGTGCTATCTTACCTAAGCAGATGGAGAGAATGGGTTTATTGGAGGGGGTTTATGTGTGTACTTTTGAGGAATTTAAAGGTTTAAGTGTACTTTTGCGTGCCATGGTAGAGAAGATAGCCTTAGTACAAAAGAGTCAAGAAGATAAAGCAGATAAGGCATATTTGCTTTACAATTATTTAACAAGTACAGAATTTAATCTCCATGTACAGGGCATGGTGGAGAGTTTTTTACAGATGCAAGAGGATTTGAGAAAAGAAAAGCAAGCCATGCAAAAACACTGGGCTAAACGGGAAAAACAAATCGATCAGATTTTATTCCATGTAAGCCATACCTATGGGTCATTAGAAGGTATTGCAGGCTTAAGCATGCCAGCCTTACAGGCTTTGGAGTTTAAAGAGTGATTGTAAAATAGTTCTATGTTTTAGTAAATTGCCCCCATTTTTGTTCAATTTTCCCAAAGTGCCAAATCCCATAAGAAATTGCCCAAACCAGCACAAACATGCCCACTAGATAATAGCCAAGATAGCCAAAGTCTAGGTTTTGTAAATACCCTAGTACTCCATTAAACTCCCAGTGCATCTTTTGGCTTAAAACTTGGAAGAGTTCCACACCCCCAATTGCTAGAGCCACTAGTACACTTAAAGCTGTGATAGTGATGTTGTAATAAATCTTACGCAAAGGTGTTTTAAATGCCCAATCATAAGCTTTAACCATGAAAATCCCATCGCAAGTGTCTAATAAACTCATGCCAGCAGCAAAGCAAATAGGCAAAGCGAGCATACCCATAATGCTTGTTTTAAGTGCAACCCCTGATAGGGCTAAAAGCGCGATCTCACTAGCTGTATCAAAACCCAGCCCAAATAAAAAGCCGATAGGATAAATATGCCAGCTTTTAGAAATAAAGACAAATAAGGGTTTGAAAAAGCGATTCATTAATCCTCTTTCTTGTAGCAGGGCTTCTAAGGCTTCTTGATTGTAATGCTTATTTTGCTGTCTAAATACCTTAAATAAATCTATTAAAATAAAGGCATTTAATAGACCTACAATGATTAAAAAGAGACCAGAAACCAAAGTTCCTATAATGCCCCCTATTTCTTTAAAAGCGGGCGCATGCTCTTCAAACCAGTGGAGCGCAAAGGCACTAATTACAATGCTTAAAATCACCACACTAGAATGCCCCATAGAAAAGTAAAAACCCACCCCCATAGCATTTTGTTTTTGTTGGGAGAGTTTGCGGATTGTGTTATCAATACAGGCAATGTGATCGGCATCAAAGGCGTGTCTGGAGCCAAGTAGATAAGCCGTCATGGCCAATGAATAAAAATGAGGCTCATTTGCTAAAACTAACAAACCCACCCCTAAGACATGCAAAAAGATAATCCCCAAAGCATAGGGTAGCCATGAATACATACTATCTAACCTTATTTTTTAAAATTTTGTAACATTTTAGCATATATACAAACTAGATAGTGTGTAAAGATAGTGTTTTGGTGGTGTAGTGATCAACTACCGCCTCACTGAATTTTAAACTTTTTTAACAAAGATATTATTAACATGTATGGTACAATCAGGTCTGTTATTTATTTTATATCAATAACTTTTTATTTACCCGGGAATAGTCAATGAAGAATAAGGGAATGAATGAAAACACTAAGGCTGTTATAGTAGCTGTACTTGAAGCAGTCAGAGAACCTTTGAAACCTTTGGAAATCTGTAAGCAATATAATGAAAAATTCCGAACAACCTGGGAAAGAGACGAGTCGAAAAAACACCTTGTTACCGAAGAATTAGTAAAAAGATTTACTATAAGTAAAAATGGTGTTCGAAATTCTGTTGATGAAGCGCTTAAAAGTGATCACAATGAAGAATTACCTTTTAAAAGAGTTAAAGCTAAACACCTCACTATCGCTTTAAAAGAGTGGGATACAAACAAGGAGAACACGCAGATTTTTATAAAAGATCCTACTAAAAGTGCCACTAAGACCACTACACCATCAAAAGATTATAATGAGAGAGACTTACACCCGCTTTTAGCGTATTTTGCCTACAACAAGTTAGGTTTATCCGCAAAAACTATCAATCACACTACAACAAAAGGTGGTGCAAAATCAGAAAAAGGCAAGGAAAAGGGTAAACACGAATGGCTTCATCCAGATATGGTGGGTGTAAAGTTTAGTTATGAAAATCTTGATAATAAGGCTTTACAGGAATTTATAGCCCACTTTAATAAAGAACCTTTTACATTGGTCTCTTTTGAGCTTAAAAAAGAAATCAAGAATTTGAGTGATTGCCGTGAATATTACTTTCAAGCCATTAGCAATAGTTCATGGGCGCATGAGGGTTATTTGGTAGTAGGAAAGATGGATGATAATCAAAATAAAATCATGGAATTACTCACACGATTAAACACCAGTTTTGGGATAGGGGTAATTCTTCTTAATCTGACGGACATAGAGGGTAGCAAAGTACTTTTAAAAGCTAAAACCAAAGATGAATTAGATCAAACTATGCTTTCTGAACTATGTAATAACAAGGACTTTGAAGAATTTGTGAATATTATTAACTCCCACCACAAAACAAGGGGGACCAGTAATATAGTAATTAAAGGTTTTGACGAAGTGAAAGATAAGGAAAAACTAAAGCAGTATATGAAAGAGAAAGGCATGCTTAACCTACACACCTAAATATCTTGAATCTAAAATCTTTCAAATCCCTATTTTTTGGTGTACCTGTACACGACCCATAACCTTATCCAGTGTGCTAGCATGATCAAAAGCCTAAAAGATAATGCCGCAATCAATAGAGCAAATACCTATGTGAGCTTTTTACAAGTTGTGGGCAATCTAATAATGGCGGAGCAATAAGTAATCATGCAAATGATGTGATTAATACCATAAATCTAATTGGCATGGATAGTAACACTAGCCTACTAGAGGATTGTTTGAAAAACCTAACAAAGGAACTTGAAGGCTTTAATAATCTAGTTGGAGAGGCGAAACAATCCAAGTTTTTAGTCAAAGTTTAGAAAGTTTGCCTAATCACCCGGTAAAGGTGTGGGGTTTTAGCACGCTTAAAGACTCTAGCGATAGCTTTAGTATTGATGATAAAGAGATTATACAGGGAAGTAGCATGTTATTTAGTGCAGCAGAGCCTAAGACTTATACCATTAAGTTGGGCTAAGGTAGCGATAGCTCCGATCTTTTAGCGCGGCTTGACCGGCATTATTAAAATCTGCAAACCCTAAAATTTGATCGCCCTTAAGCATTAAACTAGAATTTTTAACCCAGTCAATAGCAGGGCCTGTATGATCTAGCTCAATAGGTAAGTCTATTTTATTAGCCTTAAGCGTCTTATAAACTTTAGGCTCAATGTTGAAAGTTCGCCCGTCAATGCCGCTAATTTGTCCAATCGGTGAGTTTACAACTTGCATAGTTAAAGTTTAAGAAGTTTTAGATGTTATTTTTTGCGCATTTTAAGATTTTTTGTATGTAATTATAAGAAATTCAAAAGGCAGTGTTATACTTTTAAACGCCATTATTGAAAAAAATGAATTTGGGTATTTTGCCTATGTTCCTACCTTACAAGGTTGTATGTCGCAAGGGGAAACTTACGAAGAAATTCTAAAAAACATAAAAGAAGCTATTGAACTCTATTTAGAGAGTCTAGAAACTGATGAGTTAGCTCTTATTTCTAATAAAAATGCAGCAATAGTTCCTATTGAAGTGACTATTAATGGCTGATTTTCCTAGACTCACTGCAAAAGAAGCTGAAAAACTGCTATTGCAAAACGGCTTTGCTTTTGCTAGACAAAAAGGTAGCCATAGAGTTTACTTAAAAGGTAAGATCAGGTTTTACCCTTTCATTCTGGTGGAATTTTGTACCCTAAAATAATAAAACAGATCATGGAAAACATACTTAAATGAAGTCTAGCGAAGTCTTAAAGATTTTAAAAATATCCCGTGTTACCCTTTGGAAGTATGTTAAAAGCGGAAAGATACGGGTAAAAACTGAGCCTAATGGCTATTATAAGTACAACGATAATAATGTTTATGCGCTTGCTGGTATAGAGGATCAAAGGCTAAATGTGATTTATGCTAGAGTGAGCACTAACAAACAAAAACAAGACTTGCAAAATCAAATGGATAATAATCTTGCTTTCTTGAATGCTAAAGGCATATCTGTAGATAAAATCTACTCTGATATTAAAAGCGGCATGACCTTAGATCGACCCGGTTTTATACAACTTCTTTCTGATGTGATGGATTATAAAATCAAGGCGGTCTATGTTTCTTATAAAGACAGACTAGCTAGACTAAGCTATGAATTTGTTTATTCTTATAACTGACATGAGCAAACCTAAATACCAATAAGCTTGTTGCAAATATTTAGCATTAAGGCGGTGTGATGGCCTTTATTCTTTAATCCCCAACAAAGTTTCAATCATGCGATCAATAGCGGTGATGACTTTAGCATTGGCCGCATAGCCGCTTTGAAATTTAATAAGGTTGACCATTTCCTCATCGCTATTCACTCCAGAGATAGCCTCCTGCTCCTTTTTAACCACATGCAACACCGCTTCCTTGCTATCTAGTGTGTTTTTAGCATGCTCGGCCTCTGTGTGGATCTTGCCCACTACAAATTGGTAGTACTCCTCTATAGTCATGGGTTTATCGTTAAACTTATTTTGGTAGAAGTCCACCTTGTCATATTGGAGTTGTTGCATCATATTGGCCACATCAAAGTTACCATGAATAGGGGCTAGCCAAGGTCTTAAGGTAGTGGGCTCGCGTCTGTAAGCCTCATTAATTTTTATATCTCTAGCATTGCTGCCCTCAAAAAAAGGGTTAAGACCTAAAGCTCCAGTGATGTTAGTGCCATGATCTTTAATAGAGACAAAAAGCCCTTCAGAGGCGTTTTTAGGCTGGATAGTAAATTGCTTAGCCTTGTTATCATAATGGGCGACAAAGTAGTCATCAAAATCATTTGTGGTGTTATTATCATTATTATCATCAGTGTTAGCATTGATTTGCTTAATCACATCATTCATGGTGGTAATAGGGGTGATTTTAATGGTTTTTTTAGTAATGACTTGCCCATCTGTGTTATAGGCGATAAGATCAAAACTGCCCACCTTAATATTGTGGTTGGTATCTTTCAAGACTTCATCGCCTTCAAAATCCATCACTTTTCCCTCAATATTGTGTGCGGCACTTTGGGCGTAAATGGCATTTGTAGACTCAATTAAGCCTTTAGCAAAAGTATCTAGCGCGTCTACATAAACCTGTAATTTACCCTTAGTGGTGCCATGGGAGCCATCATTATAAATCCCCATTAAAGCCCCCACTTTGCCCTCTTGGATACGATCGGTAATATTAACCACCTTAAAATCATCGCCCCTAAAATACACCTGAGCTAGCCGGTTTTCGTTCTTATTTTCCTCCACCACTAAAGGATGAAAAATAGCCCCATCTACAATATTAAACCCATTGGCCACATTGAGTACATACCCATCATCAAAATCGGCTACTTTAATATCATTAATAGAATTAGTTTGGATATGCTTTTTAAAAACACTCCCCCCGATGAGCTCTTTTAACTGAAACTCTAATTGATCGCGCTTGTCTCTAAGTTCATTAGCTTGTTTAAGCATTTTTGGATCTTCCATTTCCTTTAAATGGCGGTTGATATTAGCAATTTCAGACCCTAAGCGGTTGACTTCTTTAATCGTGCTAACAAGTTCTGCGCTTGCCTTTTTTTGCAAAGCCACCACCCGCGCACGGGTATCATGGATATTTTGGGTAAGGGTTTTGGTTTTTTGGACTAAAGCCTGTTTTTGGGCGGGTTCTTTGGCATTTTTAGCTAAATCTTTCCACGCGTTAAAATACTCCTCTAAATCTTTGTGAATCCCCACCTCGTCCATATCCGGAAAATAAGAGGAAACCTCGCGCAAATTATCAAACTGGGTGCTATAAAAGGCGTGTTCTTGGTTAGCGCGGGTGTATCTAGCAAAAACAAAATCATCATGTACGCGTTGGATACTTTGGACATTAACGCCCATGTTCATGTTGCGGTTAGTGTACATGAGCGTACTTTGAGGTGTGGCGATCACTCTTTGGCGGCTATAAAAGGGATCGTTAGCATTAGAAATATTATTACCCGTTGCATCTACCATTACTTGGTGGGCTTGTAAGCCGGTATAAGAGGTGTTAAGCGAGGAAAGAATACCGCCCATGAAAAACTCCCTTAAGCCTGTACTTGTAAAAAGCTACTTGCGATGGTTTGTTTGTTGTAATAACCCACACTTTCATGGGGCACAATTTGTTGCATCAAAGTGGAGTAAAACTCTGAAACGGCAAAGACAATGCGCGCATAATCCGCGTTGATCTCTTTAAGTTCATTAAGACATTGGCGCATCTGTTTTAAAAGCGCGCTCCCTTTTTCATCTAGCAATTCGGCTAAGGGTTTGCCCGGATGCTTTTGCATGAGTTTTAACATCTCTTGATCAAAGAGATTTTTGCAATTTTCAAAAGAGGCGATGCGTTCTTTCTTAGTGGCATTGCGCGCAAAAATGGCCTCGTGGTTAGCCTTATGAATGTCCTCTAAGTCTTGGGTGGTGAGTTGTATAAGAGTTTGGAGATCCTCTAAAGATTGTTGGAGATAGTGATAAAGCATGTAAGACCCTTTGGCTAGATTGATCCAAAGCGCCTTAAACTCTTAAGAAGCGCTTGGTATCGCCCTAACCAAGCAAATTTTGTGCCACTTTATGGGCTGTTTTTTCCGTGTCTACTTTGTAATTCCCCTCTTCAATCGCCTTTTTGATCTGCTCTGCCTTGTTATTTTCATGCGCCTCTGATTTAGAAGCTTGTGTAGAAGAAGAGTTTTGCACAACATTGCTTTTTAAGTGAGTGGGAGTGAAAGAGGGACTATTTCCTACAGACTCAACCATGAAAGCTCCTTCCTAGCAAAATTTCAAACCCCAGATCGGCCAAACTTGAAAAATATTAAGCTATTGCATGTACATCATGCGTTTGATTAGTTCTTTGCGCAACTCCTTAGTGGTTGTAGATGACTTTTTAAACCCTTCTGAAGCAGAAAAAGCGCAGTCAGAACCTCTAAACGCAAAAATCACCATCACCGCTAAAACACAACAAAAGAGCGAAAAAACAAGGGTAGGTGTTAACCACACATGTTCAAATCTAGATTTTTCTACAGACTTTTCCATTGCACGCCTCCATAAGCTTTAAAGAAGTTATTGTATACTACAACTTACTAGCTTGATTAAAAATAAAATTCAAAATAAGGAAGTGTTGTGGTGATTAGGGCAGTTTTGGCGTGGTTGTTTTGCACGGGCTTTATGATAGCAGCGGTAGGGGAGCGTTTGGTGTGGGAAGAGGGCATGACCTTGCTTGGCTTTTTAAATAAAAACCATATAGATGCCAAAATCTATTACAACCTATCTTATCAAGATAAAGAATTAGGGACAGAAATTAGAGCCGGTACCCCCTATTACACGCTTAGAGACGATCAAGGAAAGCTTTTACAAGTATTAGTACCTGTAGGTGAGTCTGTACAGTTGCGCTTATTTGAAGATCACGGCCAATACCGCCTAGATTTTATCCCCATTGTGCTTAATAGCGCACAAAAAGTTTTTTCTATGCGTATACAACACTCCCCCTATCAAGATATTTTAAAAGCTACCGGTGATATTAAATTAGCCCAAGAATTCATTGGGATTTATAAAAAAACAATCAATCTTAAGCGCGCCGTGATTAAAGGCGATCAACTCGCCATTGTTTATACCCGTAAATACCGCCTTAATAAACCCTTTGGCTATCCTAGTATCAAAGCAGCCATGCTAGAAACTCATAAGAATAGCCACTATGTTTTTGCTTACAATGGCAAGTATTATGATACGCAAGGGAAAGAAGTAGTAGAATTTTTGTTAGAGACTCCCGTGCACTACTCCCGTATTTCTTCACGGTTTTCGCTAGGGCGCATGCACCCCATTCTTAAACAAATTCGCCCCCACTATGGTGTAGATTATGCGGCTAAAAGGGGGAGTTTAATTAGAGCTGCTACAGATGGCTATGTGGTTTCTAAGGGCTATAAAGGCGGGTATGGGAATACGGTTGAAATCAAACATGGCAGTGATTTGCGTTTAGTTTATGCCCATATGAGCGCCTTTGCAAGAGGGTTACACTTGCATGCTTATGTCAGAAGGGGGCAGGTGATTGGCAAAGTGGGTAGCACAGGTCTTAGCACAGGACCGCATTTACATTTTGGTGTGTATAAAAACGATCGCCCTATTGATCCACTTGGGCGTATCCGCACGGCTAAAAGCCAGCTTAGCGGCCATAAAAAGCAACTCTTTAGCCAAGCGATTAAACCTTATCAAACTCTCTTAGAAGATGCAATTTCCTTTGAATATGCCCAGAAAGAAACCGATGAAGTTGATTATTAAATGATTGCCTACGATCAAATCCAAGTTGTTGATTGCCCCCACTCACCCTATTTTAAGCCAAAGCGGATTTTATACGAGGAAAATGGGGTGGCTAAAAGTTGGGACATGGTGCGCGTCCATGATAGTGTTTCTATTCTGCTCTACCATACCCAAAAACAAAGCCTGCTTTTAGTCAAACAATTTAGGCCTGCTGTTTTTGTTAACGCCTGTTTATACGCAGGGCAAAGTGTAGATGGTTATACCTACGAATTATGCGCAGGATTAGTAGACAAGGCTAATAAAAGTTTAGAACAAATTGCTTGCGAGGAGATATTTGAGGAGTGCGGGTATGCTGTTGAACCCCAGATATTACAAAAAATCGGGGTCTTTTATGCGGCCACTGGTATTAGCGGGAGCAAACAAACGATGTTTTTTGCCAGCATTGGAGAGGAACATTACAAACATAAGGGCGGAGGAATTGACACAGAGGATATTGAATTAGTTTATTTGCCACTAGAAGAGTACAAGACATTTATGGCAAATGAACAAATTTGTAAGAGTGTTGGGTTAGGGTATGCGCTCTTGTGGTTTGAGCAATATTTTAAGGATAAGCGTGCTTAAAAGGTTTTTTGTGGGGGTTTTGATTTTTTGGGGGGTGTTGCATGCACAAAGTTGGAGTGAACCCTTAAAAATTGATATTGATTCAGTAGATAAAATAAGAAAGATAGTGCGTTTTCAGGCCTATGATTTAAAAGTAGGGGAGAGTGGGTATATTTTAGCCAAACTAACAGATTATAGCGTTATCGTGGCTAATGTAGAGGTATTTTCAATCCAAGATGGGGTGGCTCTTGGTAAGTATGGCCCTTTTAATGTTATGAAACAGCGCCACTTGCCCACCCCAAGAATGACGCCTAAACAGGGGAATTTGGCTATCTTTCGTGAATTTAATAACCAAGCCTTTTTAATCGCTCCAGATTTGCATACATACGAGAAAGTTAAAGATAGCTATCCAGACATCAACTTTATTAGCTCAGATTTGCTCATGACTTTTTTAAATGGATTTGATCCTACGGTTAGGGTTGTGCGCAAAGCCTGTGATATTTATAGCGTGGGTTTGTTATTTGTTGTTAGCACTAACCGGCTAAGTATTCTTGATTGCCAGAGTTTTGCTATTTTAGAATCTAGCCCACTAGATACCTCAAAAGTAGGCCGTACTTATACCCCTTTCTTTTCACGCGTAGAAGGCATTGACCGGGGCACTCTTGGTAAACTTTTTGCAGGTGGCAGAGCCACCCGTTATTTTGCCTATTATGATGCTTTATTGCGCAAACAATCAGAAAAAAGACTAATTAAAGATGTCAAAACAGAGGATAAAGAAGAGCTTAAAAAAGACATAAAGAATGCCAAAACTAGCCAAGAAAAAAAGACCTTAGAGAAAGAGTACAAAAAAGAGATTAAAGAGGAAAAGCAATCCATTATGCCCGGTCTTTCTAAGAAGCAAGAACAAGAGGAAAGGTCTTTAGACTCCACTAGCGCTAAAGAGAGAGCCAAAGAGTCTAAAGAGGCTAAGAAAGCCTATAAAAAAGAGTTGGCTAAAGAGCGCATGGAGGCAAAAGCCAAAAGAAAAGCTAAGAGGGAATCAAGGAAAAAAGATAAAAAGAAATCTAAGCAAATCCGTAAGGAGGAGCAAGAATAGGAGGTTTACTTGTTAGAAGAAAGCCATGCCAAATATTTGAGTGATCTTGTGGGGGCGGATAATTTTTTCACCGATAAAGCCCACTTAAGCGCTTATGCCTACGATGCCACTAGAGAACATTATCTACCCGATGGGGTGATCTTTCCAAGAGATGAGCAAGATATTAGCCAGATTCTAGCCTATTGCAACCAACATAAAATTATTGTTGTGCCAAGAGGAGCGGGGAGCGGATTTACCGGGGGGTCTTTAAGTGTACGCGGTGGGCTAGTGCTAAGTGTAGAAAAACACATGGATAGAATTTTAGAAATTGATCAAAAAAATTTGATAGCCAGAGTCCAACCCGGAGTAATTAATAAGCATTTTCAAAACGAGGTAGAAAAATACGGGCTTTTTTATCCACCCGATCCAGCTAGTCAAGATCAAAGCACACTAGGGGGTAATGTGAGTGAAAATGCGGGGGGAATGCGCGCGGCTAAATATGGGATCACAAAAGATTATGTCCTAGCCTTGCGGGCGGTGTTGGCTAATGGGCAAATTATTCGTGCGGGCAAAAAGACTATTAAAGATGTAGCAGGTTTTAATGTGGCCGGGATTTTAATAGCTAGCGAGGGGTGTTTGGCGGTCATTAGTGAGATCACACTTAAACTTCTAGCCAAACCTAAACTCAAACAATCGGCGATGGGGGTTTTTTCTAGTATAAAAGAGGCGATGGAGGCGGTGTATAAAACGATGGCTAGCGGGGTGGTACCTGTGGCTATGGAATTTTTAGATAATTTAAGCATTAGAGCTGTGGAGGAGCGTTTTAAAAAGGGCTTGCCTATAGAAGCAGGCGCGATTCTTATCACCCAAGTAGATGGCAGTGTGGCCGAGCAAATTGCTTGGCAACTTAAAGAAATAGAAAAACATTTTAAAGCCAATGGTTGTACGGATTTTAAAATCGCACAAAATGCCACACAAGAGGAGGATTTATGGTTTGCACGCCGCAACGCCTCACAAAGTATCACCGTTTATGGGCGTAAAAAACTTAACGAAGATGTAACCGTGCCCCGTGCAAGTTTGCCCGCTTTATTAGAGGAGGTGGGGCGTATTAGTCAGGCTTATAACTTGCCTATTCCTTGTTTTGGGCATACTGGCGATGGCAATGTACATGTTAATATCATGCTAGAAAATCCAGAGGAGCAACTAGAAAAAGGGCAAAGGGCGATGGAGGAGATTTTTAAGTGTGCGGTGGCTTTAGAGGGAACTTTAAGCGGGGAGCATGGGATCGGGCTTTCTAAGGCTAAATTTATGCCCCTAGCCTTTAGCCCTGAGGAAATGGGGCTTTTTAGAAGTATCAAACAGGCTTTTGATCCTAATAATATTTTAAACCCCTTTAAGATGGGGCTATGAGTGTCTACTTTTTTAAAACCCCGCCAAGTTTTCCTATGCCTTACTTACGGCTTTGTACCAATACAGAGGGGCTTTATAGTTTAGAATTTACAAAGCTATGTTTAAAGAGTGATCAACTAGATGATCAAATGCGCGCCATTATACAGGCTTTAAAGGGTTATTTTGCAGGCTCTCTTAAGCGCTTTAATATCCCACTAGTACTTAAAGGTACTTCTTTTCAAAAGCGAGTGTGGCAAGCTTTAGAACAAATCCCTTATGCAGAAACAACCAGTTATCAAGAAATAGCTAAGATTTTAAAAAATCCTAAGGCTTGCCGTGCTGTGGGTCAAGCTAATTACAAAAACCCATGCCCTCTTTTTGTCCCCTGCCACCGCGTGGTGTACCAAAACGGAAGTCTAGGGGGTTATGGGGGCGGGGTGGATATTAAGGCGTGGTTACTTGCACACGAGAAAAACCACAAATTATAAATTCATATTGGGCAAAATAGTAGAGGTGTGGGCTATAAACATCACAAGTTCAACTAGCCAGATAAAGATAAAAACCCTAAAGGCGAGCTTTTCTAAGGTGGGTTTGAAGTATAAAATCCCTACCACTCCCAAAGTGGCTAGAAAGCCCAAAAATTCCATTACACAAAGGCAATTTTAGCCAAAGTGCAAGCATCGCCTCTGCGGATAGCACTTCTATGGATACGGGTATAGCCCCCCTTGCGATCGCTATATTTAGGCGCTACCTCGCTGACTAGTTTGTGGGTGGCTTTTTTGTGCTGGAGGGAGGCAAAAACAAAGCGGTGGGCGTTAAAATCCCCTTTGCGAGCAGTACTCACAAGTTTTTCAATAAAAGATCGCAACTCTTTAGCTTTATAAATCCCTGTTTCAATCTGGCCATGCTCAATTAAAGAGATCGCCAAATTTTTAAGTAAAGCCTTTCTATGGGCTGAGCTTCGGCCTAGTTTTCTAAATCTATTTTGATGACGCATTAACTTTCCTCGCTTTTTAATTTATCAATACGGGCTTTTAAAGAAGTTTTAAACCCTTCGGGGAGTTCTTGACCTACGGGGTATTTGAGTTGCTCTAATTTTTCAGCGATCTCATCATAGGACTTTTTGCCCAAATTTTTAATCCCTTTAAGTTCGTAAACATCCATGAGTACTAATTCGCCAATGTATTTAATCCCCACCTTATCTAGGCAATTAAAACAACGCGCACTCAGATCCAAATCCTCAACTTTTTTAATTAACTCTTTAATTTCAAGGTTATTCTCTAAGTGGTAGGCATTTTTAGAATCGCTTAGATTTGTACTAAAAATATGCATTTGGGCATGCATGGTTTTAATGGCTTCTTGAAAGGCTTGTTTAGGATCAACCTGCCCATCGCTTTCAATCTCAAAGATCACCTTTTCAAAATTAGGGTTGCCATCTACTAGGATATTTTCAATATGATAGATCGCTTTTTTAATAGGGGTAAAGCAAGCATCTAGGGGAATATAATCGCTAGAAATAAACCCGCGTATGCTCTCAGAGGGCACATAACCCATGCCTTTTTGTATGATCAAAGAAAACCCTAATTGCCCATCTTCATTAATAGTTGCTAGATAAGTTTCTGTATCCACCACTTCTACTTCCTCTGTTGCTAAATCCTTACCACTTAGCTTAGCTGGACCATTGAAAGAATAATGCACCACCAACTGATCTTCTGCATTCTCTAAATTTTTAGCCACTAGACGGATATTTTTAAGATTAGCAATAAAAAGCGCTACATCTTCGGCCATGCCCCGCACAGAGTCAAATTCATGCGCAACACCCTCTATTTTAATCGCAATGGGAGCAAAACCCACCGAACTTTGTAGTAACAAACGGCGTAAAGGATGGGCTAGAGTGATAGCATAGCCACTTTCAAAGGCAGAAACAGAGACGCGGATACTCCTATCGCCCAGTCTCTCCACACGGATATCAGTAGGGACATGGGGCGCTGTTTTAATCACCTTCATAATCTCCCCCCTACTTAGAATATAATTCTACAATCAGGCGCTCTTCAATGGGGATTATCACTTCCTCTCTTTGAGGATAACGGGTAAAAATCCCAAATCTCTTATCCTGATCCACATCAATCCACGCCACCATTCCTGTTTGCTTGCTAAGTTCTATAGAACGCGCAATTTGGGGGTTTTCCTTGCTTTTTTCAATCAATTCGATCTTTTGCCCATGCTTAATAAAGGCTGAGGGAATATCTAAGCGTTTGCCATCTACTAGAATATGCCCATGTGTAACTAGTTGGCGGGCAAAACTTCGCGTACTAGCAAAACCCATGCGATAGATCACATTATCTAATCTACGCTCAAGTAGACAGATTAAATTTTCCCCAGTATTGCCCTCCATGCGGCTTGCCTCTTTAAAGATCGATCTAAATTGTTTTTCAGAAATCCCATACATCGCCTTTGCTTTTTGTTTTTCGCGCAGTTGCAAGCCATAATCAGAGATTTTCCCGCGCCTTTGTCCATGTTGACCCGGTCCATAGGATCGTTTATCTAGCGCGCTTTTACCACTCAAACGGCGTTCGCCCTTTAAAGCCAGAGAAACCCCAAAACGGCGTTCTAATTTTTCAACCGCAGATCGATACCTTGCCATTCTCTCTCCTTATACTCTTCTTCGTTTAGGGGGGCGACAACCATTGTGAGGCAAAGGCGTGATGTCTTTAATCCATAAAACCTTAATGCCCTCAATGCTCCCCACACTTTTAATCGCCGTTTCTCGCCCACTTCCAGGGCCTTGTACTTTAATGCCCACCTCTTTAATGCCATGATCTTTTGCTTTCATCATCGCATTTTCTACAGCTTGTTGGGCTGCGTAGGGTGTAGATTTTTTAGAACCCTTAAAGCCTAGCCCACCCGCTGTAGACCAGCAAATCACATTGCCCATTTCATCTGTTACCGTAATATTAGTGTTGTTAAAAGAAGCGGCGATGTAGACCACTCCCCTAGCGATATTTTTTTTGACAACCTTTTTTTTGACACCCACTCGTTTTGCCATTTATACTCCCTTATTTACTGCCCACGGTTTTTTTCTTACCTTTGCGGGTACGGGCGTTATTTTTTGTGGTTTGCCCGCGCACAGGTAAACCCTTGCGGTGGCGAATTCCCCGGTAATTGCCCAAATCCATCAAGGCTTTAATATCCATTTGTACTTTTTTGCGCAAATCCCCCTCTACAACATAATTAGCCTGGATTTCTTTCGTAATGCTAGAAATATCATCTTCACTCAAGTCATGTACCCGCTTGTCTGGAGAAATTTTAACCTTAGCTAGAATATCTCGCGAACTTTTTAAACCCACGCCATAAATATAAGTTAATGCGTACTCAATGCGTTTTTTCTTGGGTAAATCCACCCCTGCTATCCTCGCCATGCCTATCCTTGTCTTTGTTTGTGTTTGGGTGTGCTGCAAATCACGCGAATCACCCCGCGCCTTTTAATGATCTTGCATTTATCACACATCTTTTTAACAGAAGGTCTTACTTTCATTCAATAACTCCTTGTGAAAAAGCTCTAATTGTAAAAAAATATTAGTTATAAAACACTTAAATCACTTGTAACGGAAAGTGATTCGCCCCTTATCTAGGCTATAAGGTGTGAGCTCTAAACGCACCTTATCACCTAAGGCAATACGGATATAATGCATGCGCATTTTGCCAGAAATCCGGCAGAGCACCACATGCTTATTATCTAGTTCTACCTTAAAAGTCGCATTAGGCAAGGTTTCAATCACCTTTCCATCTACCTCAATCACATCATCTTTTGCCACTCAAACCTCCGTTAAAATCTGCGCTTTTTGATTGATCATTGCAATCGTGTGCTCATAATGGCTAGTTTTAAGCCCATCTACAGAAACCACGCTCCAATGATCGGCTAAAATTTTAGGCTTGCCCTCTTTTTGGCACACCATAGGCTCTAAACAAAAAACCATTCCTTCTTTAATTTTAGGCCCCGCCTTAGCCTTGATCCCCGGGGATAAATAATTAGGGATTTGGGGTTCTTCATGGGGCTTTTTGCCTATCCCATGCCCGCAAAAATCAAATAAAGGTACAAAGCCCCGCTTTCTAATTGCGCTTTCTAAAATCTGACTCACCTCTTTAAAGTGCATTCCTACCCTTAAATTTGCAATCGCCTCATATAAACTCTCTTTAGCACAGGCAATGAGTTTTGTATCCATAGCGCTAGGTTCACCTATAGCAAGCGTGATAGCTGCATCGCCAAAATAGCCTTGTATCTGCGCGCCTAAATCTAAACCCACAATATCGCCCTCTTGCAAACAATAATCCGTTGGGATACCGTGGATAATCACCTCATTAACAGAAATACAAACCGTGTTAGGAAAGCCATAAAGCCCCTTAAAAGCAGGAATTGCGCCCATTTTATAGATGTGTTCTTCAGCTAGAGCGTCTAATTCTAAAAGAGACATGCCCGCGTGGATTTTTTGGGCTAATAAATTTAGAGTCTGCCCTACTACTTCTCCAACCTTTTTTAAAAGCGCGATTTCCTTGCGGTTTCTAATAGCAATGGCCATTAAAAGCCTATAGCGCTTAAGGTTTTGTACTTGCTCATGTAAATCTGTGCCTCAATTTTTTTCATGGTATCAATCGCCACTTGTACCACGATAAGTACAGCCGTGCCGCCAAAGTAAAAGGGTACACCCATTGCCTTAACTAAAATCCAAGGCAAAGTAGAGATGATAGCTAAATATAAAGACCCCCACAAAGTCAAACGACTCGCTACAGTGTTTAAAAAATTAGCCGTTCCCTCACCCGGTCTTAACCCGGCAATAAAACCCCCGTTACGCTTGAGATTGTCTGCAATATCCTTAGAATTAAAGACAATGGAGGAATAAAAATAGGCAAAAAAGATAATGAGTAAAAACATCAAGACATTGTAAATATAGCCATGCGGGTTAAGAAAATCTGCGATGGCCTGTAAAATTTTATTAGAAGAGGCTTGCAAGATTGTAGAGGGAAAAACCAGCAAGGCGGAGGCAAAAATAGGAGGAATTACCCCGCTTAAATTAAGCTTGATAGGAATGTAGTTCATGATGCGTTTGTTTCTATTTTGCATCACTACTTTACGGGCATAAGAAATAGGAATGCGCCGCTCGGCAAGCTCTACATAAATGATAGAAAAAATCGTAGCTAAAATGATAGCAAAGATACCAAGCAACACTAAAACATTGATCACGCCTGTGTTGACTAAATTAAAAGTGCCTGCAATAGCGCTTGGAATGCCAGAAACAATGCCTGCAAAGATGATCAAACTAATTCCATTACCCACGCCCCTTTGGGTGATTTGCTCGCCAATCCACATTAAAAGCATGGTTCCTGTAAGCATGGAAAAGGTGGAGATAAGCAAGAAAGTTTGCATAGAAATCATGATCGCCCCATTGCTCCCATGCCCAATAGAGCGCAACCCAAAAGAGACACTAATAGCCTGAATAATGGTAATGCCTATGGTGGCGTAGCGCACAATTTGCATGTATTTTTGCATTCCATCGCGCTCTTTTTTCATCTTGGCTAGATTAGGAAAAGTCGCGCTCAAAAGCTCCATAATAATAGAGGAGGTGATGTAGGGCATGATCCCTAGTGAAATAATACTCAAGCGCGAAACCGCGTTTCCGCTAAACATGTTAAACAGACCTAGAGCGTTGCTAGAGTTGTGATCAAAGAAAGATTTAATGGCTGCCAAATCCACTCCCGGAATGGGCACATAGGCTAGCATTCTATAGAGGAATAAATAGCCCAGAGTGATAAAAATCTTAGTGGCAATGGCTTTTGTCATTATTCTTGTCCGCTAGTGCTAATTCTTTCATCTTGGATTCTAGCGCTGAGTTCTCTAGCCTTTGTCCCAATGAGTTTTACCTTTTTAATCGCGCTAGAAAAGGGGTGGATTTTGCGGATAAGTTCTAAACTAAGAGTCTCAAGCTTAAAAATCTGTGGGTATTTATCTACATTAATGCTATAGCTAAAGTTTTTAGTGTGGCTTGTAAAACCCACCTTAGGCAAACGGCGCTGTAAAGGTTGTTGTCCGCCTTCAAAGCCTCGTTTGTGTTTATAGCCTGTGCGCGCACTCTGGCCTTTTCCGCCTCTAGTGGAGGTTTTGCCCATTCCAGAACCCTGCCCTCTGCCCACTCTTTTAATGCTAGATACACTGCCCCTTGCGGGTTGTAAATTTTCTAATGCCATGCAACCTCCTAACCCTTAATTTTAGAAAGCGCTTCAAAAGTTGCGCGTACCACATTGTAGGGGTTATTAGACCCTAAAGACTTGGTTAAAATATCTTTAATACCGGCTAATTCTATCATAGGGCGGGTAGAGCCCCCGGCAATAATGCCTGTACCCTCACTAGCCGGTTTAAGCAAAATTTTACTCGCATTGTATTTTTGTTCTATATCATGCGCGATAGTTGTACCCTTAATTTTAACCTCTATAATGTTTTTAAAGGCATCATCAATAGCCTTTTTAATCGCATCAGGGACTTCCCTAGCCTTGCCAAGCCCAAAGCCTACAAGGCCGTTTTTATTGCCCACAACCACCAGCGCGTTAAAGCGAAAACGACGCCCGCCTTTAACAACCTTAGTAACCCGCCCAATGTTAACCACCACTTCTTGAAATTCTTCTCTATTAATTTGCATGCCTATCCTTAAAGGGCGATGTTTTGTTCGCGCAAAGTCTCTGCAAAGGCTGCCACCACGCCGTGATACAAATACCCATTGCGATCAAAAACCACCTTTTCAATGCCTTTTTCTTTAAGCTGGATCGCAAAATCTTGCGCGATTTTTTTACTATCCTCTACACTTTTTCCAAGCCCTAGCTTTTTACCATCTATATGGGCAAGTGTGATTTGCTCGTTATCATCTATAGCCTGCGCATACAGATGTTTATTAGATTTAAAAATACTCACACGGGGGCGTTCTTGTGTACCAAACACCTTAGAGCGGACGCGCTTTTTGCGTTTGAGTCTTTGGGCTTTTTTCTTTTCTAAAACATTCTTTGTCATTATTATCCCCTATTTTTTCGCGGTTTTGCCGGCTTTGCGGACTATCACTTCGTTTTGGTATTTAATGCCCTTACCCTTGTAAGGTTCAGGGGGGCGAAAAGCGCGGATATTAGCCGCAATTTGGCCAATTTGTTGCTTGTTACTTCCTTTAATGGTAATGGTATTTTTATCCACAACAATTTCTACACCCTCTGGAATGGGGTATTTAATCGGGTGGCTAAAACCCAAATTGAGTTCTAAAACTTTATGCCCTAAAGCCACTTTATAACCCACTCCATTTACCTCTAAAACCTTGCTAAAACCCTTATGTAGACCCATAACAATATTATTTGCCAAAGCCCCATAAGTTCCCCAAAAGGCGCGATCTTGTGCACTCTCTCCTACTGGCTCAAAGCGTAGAGTATTGCCCTCTAAAAGAATTTTAACCCGCCCATGGGTTTCTAATTCTTCGCTGCTCTTTTGGTTTTTAAAATGCAGGCACGATCCTGCTAAACTCACCTGTACCCCACTAGGGATAGCAATGATCTTTTTACCAATTCTTGACATGCCAACTCCTACCAGATACTACAAAGTACTTCGCCGCCCACATTTTGTCTGTAGGCTTCCTCATTAGTGATCACACCCTTATTTGTGCTCACCACCACCACGCCATAGCCATTTTTAAACCGCTTAAGTTCGCGAGATTGTCTATACACCCGTCGACCCGGCTTGCTTAACCGCTTGATCTCATTAATCACTGGTCTACCCTTTTCATCATAGCTTAACTCCACAGAAATAAAGGGTTTCCCGTCTTTTTCAACAACGCGGTAGTTACTAATAAAACCCCGCACCTTAAAAATTTCTAAAATAGATTCCACGATTTTGGCATAATACAGCTCGGTTACTTCCAATCTGCGCATGCTTGCATTACGGATACGGGTTAAAGAATCTGCCACAATATCATTTACCATACAACTCCCTTACCAACTTGCTTTTCTAAGGCCCGGGATTAGCCCCTCATTGCCCATTTTGCGCAAACACACACGGCATAGCCCAAAATCTCTATAAACCGAGTGGGCACGGCCACAGATATTACAACGGGTGTAGGCCCTGACTTTAAACTTGGGTTTGCGGTGCGCCTTTGCAATGATTGATTTTTTAGCCATTAGCGTCCTTTCGCAAATGGCATTCCGAGTAGTTCTAACAACTTAAATGCCTCCTTGTCGCTGTTTGTAGAAGTGATGATGGCGATGTTAAGCCCGTGTGTAACCAAAATATCATCATAGACCACCTCCGGGAAAATCAACTGCTCATTTAGCCCAAAGCTATAATTGCCTCGCCCATCAAAACCATTTTTAGAAACCCCTCTAAAGTCCTTTACTCTGGGCAAGGCAATTACAATGAGTTTTTCTAAGAAGTTATACATGATTTTATTGCGCAAAGTAACCTTTACTCCCACCGCCATTTTCTCACGAATCTTAAAACCTGCCACTGACTTTTTAGCTGTGGTGATCACCGCCTTTTGGCCGGCAATAAGTGAAAGAGTTTGGGCGATATTTTGCATAATTTTCATATCTTTAGCATAACTGCCCGCCCCCACACTGAGTACCACTTTTTCAAGCTTAGGGAGCAACATCGGGTTTTTAATATTTAAATCGGCTGCTAGCTG
This sequence comes from Helicobacter suis, assembly GCF_902196125.1. Lineage (GTDB taxonomy): Bacteria > Campylobacterota > Campylobacteria > Campylobacterales > Helicobacteraceae > Helicobacter > Helicobacter suis_B. The sequence continues at coordinate 31,588 of NZ_CABIKG010000012.1, read as the reverse complement.
TGTCTTCACTTCCTTCTCATAAAAGCTTTTCAAACCATACATACCCTACTCCTCTTCTTTTTTGACATTAGAAATATGCATGGGCATCTCCTTAAAAACATGCCCGCCCTTAGGGTTTTCATCTGTTGGTTTAATGCTTTTTTTTGCTAATTTACACCCTTCCACAATAACCATAGATTTTTTAGGAAAGACAGCTAAAACCTTGCCCACCTTGCCCTTATCATCTCCTGCAATTACCCTCACCATATCCTCTTTTTTAATCCGCATTAGAGTACCTCCGGGGCTAAAGAAATGATCTTCATAAAATTAGCGTAGCGGACTTCACGGCTTACGGGGCCAAAAATGCGGGTACCGATAGGATCGCGTTTGGCATCTAAAATCACGGCAGCGTTATCATCAAAACGAATTAGTGAGCCATTAGGTCTTTGCACTTCTTTTTTAGTGCGCACCACAACCGCCTTAACAACCTGCCCTTTTTTCACCTTGCCATTAGGGATAGCCTTTTTCACAGAGGCCACAATCACATCTCCTACACTAGCATAACGGCGATGGCTTCCCCCTAAAACCTTAATACACATGATTTCCTTCCCCCCGCTATTATCCGCCACCACTAACCTTGTGAAACTCTGAATCATCTCTACTCTCCCTTGCTCACAATTTCTTTAAGCGCAAAAGTCTTGGTTTTAGAAATAGGTTTACACTCTATTGCACTCACCACATCACCCACCTCTGCGCTTTTTTGATAATCATCTATACTGTATTTCTTAAAGCGCTTCACAATCTTATGGTACTTTTGGTGCACCACTTTTCTCTCCACCAAGATCACCACAGTACGGGCATCAATTCTGTGCAGTACTCTACCCTGAATGACTCGTTTATGCGCTTGTTTAGACTCCATGTTTATCCTTTTTTAAAGCGCTAATAGCCGTTGCGATGCGAGCGATGTCTTTACGCAAGGTACGGATTTGGCTAGGATTAGTTAACTGCATGGTTTTTAGCTTCACGCGCAACTCAAAAAGTTCTAATTTCTTATCCTTCAACAAAGTTTGTAGCTCCGCTTGGCTCTTGTCTTTTAGCTCAATAAATTTCATTCTCACTCTCTCTAGTTACAATCTTGGTTTTAAAAGGCAACTTTCTTTGCGCTAAAGCCAAAGCCTCACGCGCTACCTCCTGCTCAATCCCTAGCATTTCATAAATGATGCGCCCGGGTTTGATATTCATCACCCATTTTTCTACAGAACCCTTCCCTTTCCCCATCCGTGTTTCTAAAGGTTTGGCGGTTAGGGGCTTGTCTGGAAATACGCGAATCCACACCTTTCCCGCTCTTTTGGTGTGCCGTGTCATCGCCACCCGCGCTGCCTCTATTTGGCGCGAATCAATACGCCCATGCTCAATGGCTTTAATCCCAATATCACCAAAGGCTAAACTAGCACCGCGACCAGACTTGCCACGGTTGCGCCCCTTCATCTGCTTGCGGTATTTGGTTTTTTTAGGCATTAACATGGCTATTCTCTCCCTTTTCTAGCGCGTTTTTCTTCACTCTCTTCGCGTCTTTCAGATACAATCCCCTTATGCAACACCTCGCCTTTAAAGAGCCATACCTTTACCCCAATGTTTCCATAAACCGTAAAAGCTTCTGCAAAGCCATAATCAATTTTAGCCCGCAGCGTGTGCAAGGGTACGCGCCCCTCCATATACCATTCTGTACGGGCAATTTCAGCGCCTGCTAAACGGCCTGAAACCCGTACCTTAATCCCTCTTGCGCCTGCTTTCATCGCAGTTTGCATGACTTTTTTCATCGCCCGCCTAAAAGCCACCCGTTTTTCTAGTTGGGTCGCTACATTTTCTGCGGCAAGTTGGGCATCAGCTTGAGGCCGTTTAACCTCTTTAATATTAAGCGCGACTTCTTTGCGGATTAAATCTTTCAAAGAGGCTTTAACTTTTTCAATATCCACACCCTTTTTACCAATGATAAGCCCGGGGCGTGCGGCTACTACAGTGATACGCAACTTTTTAGCCGCCCTTTCAATGAGAATCTCACTCACCCCTGCATAGTAAAGCTCTTTTTTGAGAAACTTACGGATACGATAATCTTCTTCAATATTAGCCACCGCCACGCCAGCACTAGGAAACCAGCGCGAAGTCCAGTTGCGATTAATGCCCAGTCTCAAGCCAATAGGATTAACCTTTTGTCCCATTACTTGCTCCCTTCTTTGCCTACTTCTACCCGGATATGTGTGGTGGGTTTTCTAATAGAAGAGGCGCGGCCTCTGGCTCTTGGCATGTGCCGTTTAAGAACAGGCCCTGCATCTACGCGGCAACTAAGTACTTCTACCTCTTTAGAGTCATGTTGGCCATTATAAACAGCTGCGCTAATCACGCGCGAAAGAATTCTTGCGGCTTTGTTGGGGGTAAATTCTAATCTAGCAATCGCCACTTCTGCATTCATGCCTTGTACTTGCCTAGCTAGCAAGCGCGCCTTTGTGGGGGAGAGTCTGGTGTATTTAAGGAGTGCCACGCTCATTGATATTCCTTTATATGGTATGCCATCGTTATTTACCTATCTTCTTTTGGACTGTGCCCTTATGCCCCTTGAAAGTGCGGGTGGGGGCAAATTCTCCTAATTTATAGCCAACATGGTTTTCAGTAATGTAGACAGGGATAAAAATCCGCCCATTGTGCACGCTATAAGTTAAACCTATCATCTCAGGCAAAATCGTACTGCGCCGCGACCAAGTTTTAATGGGTCTATTGTCTTTTTTAGCTTTGTGTTTGAGGGTTTTATCCATGAGATGTTTATCAATAAAGGGACCTTTTTTAATTGACCTTCCCATCTACTTGCCTTTCTTGCGTGAAATGATCAAGCGATCGCTTGCTTTTTTATGCCTAGTTTTATAACCCTTTGTGGGTAATCCCCAAGGCGAAACCGGATGCCCGCTAGATCCGGTTTTACCCTCCCCGCCCCCATGGGGGTGATCAACTGGGTTCATCGCGCTACCCCTAGTTTGAGGTCTGACTCGTTTATAGCGGTTGCGCCCTGCCTTGCCAATGGTGGTATTAATAAAATCCTCATTACCCACCACCCCAATGGTGGCCATGCACTCGCTTAAAATATAGCGCATTTCGCCACTTGGCATGCGTAAAGTCGTGTACTTGCCCTCTTTACCCATGATTTGTGCACTCATTCCTGCACTTCTAGCTAGTTGCCCACCAGCACCCGGATGCATTTCTATATTGTGTACAATCGTGCCAATAGGGATACTCCTAAGCTTCATGGCAAAGCCCGGTTTAATGTCTAATCCACCCTCTGCAGCAATGATTTTATCGCCTATTTTAAGACCGCTGGGTTGTAAAATGTAGCGCTTATCTCCATCTGGATAGAGAATAAGAGCGATGCGGGCGTTGCGGTAAGGATCGTACTCAATGCTAGCAACTTTGCCCTCAATGCCAAACTTATTGCGTTTAAAATCAATGATACGATAAAGCCGTTTAGCCCCGCCCTCTTTGTGGCGGCTAGTGATTCGACCTTGGTGGTTGCGCCCGGCGTGTACCGGGAGTTTAATTAAAAGTTTTCTTACACTAGGTTTTGTACTGATGTCTATTGAGCTTAGCGTGCTCATAGAGCGACGGCTGGGGGTGTAGGGTTTGTAAGTTTTAATAGCCATAATGTCTCCTTAAGCGCTTAAAGCCGCAATATTGGCATCTTTGGGGAGGGTTACATAAAATTTTTTATAGCTACTGCGTTGCCCTGCCCTGCCTTTAAACCGCTTGGTTTTACCCCCTTGAGACAAAGAATTGATCTTAAGAGGCACAAAACCAAAGTAATCTTTAAAAATTGCCTTGAGTTGGTTTTTACTCACACCAAGAGAAGTTTGAATCACAATCCTCCCGCTTTCTTGCATAGATAGGGATTTTTCCGTATAAAGGATTGCTTTTATATCGGTGATGTCTGCCATTTATTCTCCTTCTTTAACCAAGATCAGAGCCTCAAATGCGGACCTTTCCATGATAACAGCGCTAAAGGCTGCAACTAAATACCCATTCACCTCGCTTGATTCTACTAAAAAGCAATTAGGCAGATTTCTAAAAGCTAGAATCAAATTTTCATCTAAAGCATGTTGGACTAACAACACATCTCTAAAACCTAGATTTTTCAAAAAAGCGTGGGCATCTTTTGTTTTTTTACTAGGGATTTGGATATTCTCCATTATGATTAATTTATCTGCTAAAGCCTTTTGGCCCAAAGCATACTCTAGGGCTAATTTTTTCTGCTTTTTATTGATTTTAAGGTGGTAGTTGCGCTCATTAGTAGCCCCATGGGATACACCCCCGCCTACAAATACGGGTGAGGTGATACTGCCTGCTCTAGCGCGTCCGCCTCCCTTTTGACTCCAAGGTTTGCGCCCCCCGCCACTGACTTCACCGCGATTTTTGCTTTTAGCGGTGTTTGCCCGTGCTAGTGCGCGGTAGTACTTGACAAATAAATATAAATTATGCGCGTTGATCTGCTCAAACCTAGCAGGCAGTTCTAGCGTCTCTGTTGTCTGCCCTTGCTGATCTAAGACTCTTGCTTTCATGATTTTCCTTTCTGGATACTGATACGGCCATAAGCGCCTGCATAGCCAGCCGTCGATCCCTTGAGGACTAGAATTTTATTTTCTTTATCAAAGGAAAGTACTTGGTTGTGGCAGGTTACTTTTTCATTGCCATAGTGCCCTGCCATCTTTTTACCTTTCTGTACCCGTCCGGGCCACTCTCTATTTCCAATTGAGCCTAAACGGCGGTGGAAACGGCTTCCGTGGGCTGCTGGTCCGCCTTGGAAATTCCAGCGCTTCATCGCCCCACTAAACCCGCGCCCCTTAGTATAAAAGGTAGCTTTGATATATTGCACTCCCTCTAAAGGTTCTACACTCAAATCCCCCAGCGCCTCCGCATGCCCTTTTAAGGTAGCAAAGCGGTTAAATTCTTGGCTTAACTGGTATTTTTTCTGCTGGCCGGCGATAGCTTTGTTGTGTTTTTTGTGCAGGGCATAAGCCACCAATAACTGCCCTTCTTTAATCTCACAAACCTTGCTATCTAAGACTTTAAGCAAAGTTACAGGTACACTACTAGCCCCCACGATGCGACTCATCCCGATTTTTTGCACTAAATATTCCATTATTACATTACTCCTTTCCACAAAATCGTACTAACGCTTTTGGGAATTATTTTTCCTCCATAGAAGTAACTTCTACTTCCACCTCGGGGGCTAGATCAAGTTTCATAAGGCTATCTACCGTCTCTGGAGTGGCTGCCATAATATCAATCAAACGGCTATGTACACGGATTTCAAATTGCTCCCTAGAGTCCTTATTGATGTGGGGAGAGCGAAGCACCGTATAGCGCCTGTTTTTAGTTGGCAGAGGAATAGGCCCTCTAATCTCAGAGCCTGATCGCTTCACCGCCTCCACAATCGCCACGACGGAGCGATCTAACACGCGGTGATCGTAGGCTTTCAACTTGAGTCGTATCTTTTCCATAAAAATCCTTACAAAACTATCAAACTTTTGGGCAATTTAAAAACCCCAATTATAGATCAAAAAATAAGAGAAGTCAAGAAAATAAGCCCCATTTAACGCGTTTTTAACAAAATGTTTAGATATAAAAGTTTCCTTTTATAAAGGAAAATTATAATAACCCTTATGCAAAATCTACCCCTGCTTGCTAATATTTTAGAAACTAGTTTTGCTCAGGCTAGCCAAAGACCACTCAAACCCCGCGATTATGTTATCAAGCCCTCTACTTTGCTTTATGGGGGGGCTAAGGTGGGTAAAAGCGCTTTGGCTCTGCTTGTTGCTAAAAACTATAAAAAGCCCATTTATGTAGACGCCACAGACTGGCGTTTGCCCTTAGACGAGCTTTTTAAATTCCTACCCTCCTTTGCTCAAGACTATAGAGCAGATTTACTTATTCTCAAACACCCCCCTAAGGATTTTGCTTTGCCTACCTTGCCTACTTTACTGATCCAAAGAGATACTAGCCACACCCCAGAGGGTTTTAAGCAACAAGCCATTTCCCCTTTAAGTTTTGCTGAATTTGTCCATTTTTGCAACAAAGACCCTGCTGCTCTCCTTGCTCGTTTTTTAAAAGAGGGGAATTTGCCTGAAATGCTAGCCTTTTGCTCGCATGAGAAAATGCTTAAAAAACAAGCGCTTTTTGCCTTAGAATTTGGCACACAAACCCCCCTTTTTAAAGCAATTTTGCCTTTCCAAGCTAAGAGTTTGAGTACAAACCACCTTTACACCCAGCTTAAAAAGCAACTTAAAATTTCTAAAGACACCCTTTATCGCTTTCTTGCCTCTTTACAAGCTAACCAAATGCTTTTATCTATTCCTACAGAAAAAGGCTATTCTAAGCTATATTTTTATGACTTTTCCTTGCCCTATACCTTTAGTTATAGCCACCCTCTCCCCCCCGTATTTGAAAACATGATCGCTTTAGAATTAGCCCGCTTTTTTGGATTATCTGCTCTCACCTCTTTATCCCCTGTTTTAAGGGTACAAACAAATCAGCGCGCTTATTGCTTTCTCCCTCTAGCTTTCCCCACACAAGAGCAACTTGAATACAGTCTACCCTTACTTTTAAAAAAGATACCTACAGATCCGCTTTTTTGTATCAGCCTTAACCCTCTACCCTTTTCTTGCAAACTCCCCTGTACCCTCTGTGATTTCCTCACCTTTTGTCTAAAAATCCTCCCCACTCTTTAGCTCTCTCTCATGTATTTTTAGCTAGACTAGCGCCTTATTAAAATATTTAAGGTTGGGAGTTTTGGTTGCGCGCTTTCTAACTAAAAAAATCTTTGTCGGTCCTGTGGCTGTGGGAGGCGATGCGCCCATTAGCGTGCAGAGCATGACCTATAGCCAAACCCATGATATAAAAGCCACTAAAGAGCAAATTGATCGCCTCAAATTAGCAGGAGCGGATATAGTACGCGTAGCTGTACCCCATAAAAAAGACGCCCTTGCGCTTAAAGAGCTTAAAAAAGTTTGCTCTTTACCTTTAATTGCAGATATTCATTTTCATTACCAGTTTGCTCTGATTGCGGCTGAAAGTGTAGATGCAATCCGCATTAATCCGGGAAACATCGGTTCGTTAGAAAAGATCAAGGCTGTTGCTAAGGCTTGCAATGCGCGCTCTTTGCCTATCCGTATTGGGGTAAATGCGGGGAGTTTAGAAAAACAATTTGCGCTCAAATACGGCCCTACGCCTGAGGGAATGGTTCAATCTGCTCTTTATAACACCAAGCTTTTAGAAGATGTGGGGTTTGATAATATTAAGATTTCTTTAAAAGCTAGCGATGTAGAGCGCACCGTTTTAGCCTACCAAAAACTCCGCCCGCTGGTTTCTTACCCCTTTCATTTGGGTGTAACTGAAGCCGGAAGTTTGTTTCACTCCAGCATTAAAAGCGCGATGGCTCTAGGGCAACTGCTTAGAGAGGGCATAGGCGATACCATGCGGGTTTCTATTACTGGAGAGCTAGAGGAGGAGATTCGCGTGGCTAAGGCGATTTTGCGTTATAGCGGGAGGCAAAAGGAGGGCATTAGCTTTATTTCCTGCCCTACCTGTGGGCGTATTGAGTCTAATCTAGTGGCCTTGATGGCTGAGGTAGAACAACGCCTCGCGCATATTAAAATCCCCCTAGATGTAAGCGTGATGGGTTGTGTGGTTAACGCGCTAGGGGAGGCTAAACACGCTGATATTGCTATTGCCTTTGGTAATAAAAGCGGGCTCATTCTTAAAAAAGGCAAGGTGATTCATAAACTACCTGAAGATCAACTTTTAGAAACCTTTGTTGCTGAAGTGCAAGCCCTAGCAGATGAACATGCAAAGGAGATTCATGCCCTCTAAACCCCTTGCCTTTGGCATTGCAAAAATGCAGTATGGACAAAAGAGTCAAAAGCCTTTGAGTGCGTGTTTTTTATCTCTGGAGTGGCAACCTTTAGAGCATTCCATTTTAAAGGCTTTGGAAGGGTTAAAACCCCTAAGCAAAACTCCAAGCGAGGCTATTTATAGTATTGATTCACTCTTTTTAAAACAAACTCTCCCCTATATTTCTCAAGAAAAAACCCCCCTCTCAGAAGTACTTTTAGCCCTAAATGAACAAGAGCAAAACCCGCAGTTATCTTTTTATCATTTTGTTCTTCTCTATGAAGATAGGCCATGCCAAAGTCTACAAACGGCTTATCTCAAACTCCATGCTCTATCTCTGGGTAAAGCCCCTTTGCGTAGTTTAAATTTAGAGGGTATTTTTGCGCTGTTGCCTAATGTAGCTTGGAGTGGCCATAAAGCCTATGAACTAGAATGGTTGCGCGAACATGAAATTTCTTTAAAAATGCAGGATAAATTTCCCTGTATAGATTTTGTAGACAAATTCCCACGCTATTTAATGCAAATTATCCCCCAGTTTGATAATATCCGCCTGCTAGATAGCGCTAAAGCGCGCTTTGGAGCTTATCTTGGCAAAGGGGGCTATACCCAAATGCCCGGGGCTAGCTATATTAATTTTAACGCCGGTGTAGAAGGGTCTTGCATGAATGAGGGGCGTATCTCCTCCTCTGTGATTATAGGAGAGGGTACAGATATTGGCGGGGGCGCGGGGATTTTAGGCGTACTTAGCGGAGGCAATAGCGATCCTATTAGTGTGGGGAAAGATTGTCTTTTGGGGGTTAATAGTGTACTGGGCATTAGTTTAGGAAATGGTTGTATTGTAGATGCTGGTATTGGCGTGCTAGCCGGTACAATTTTTTATATAGCCTCTGGAGAATTAGCCAAATTGCAAGAAATCAACCCGCAGCTAGAAACAAAAGATTCAGGGCTATATAAGGGTAGAGAGTTATCCGGTTTGCATGGTTTGCATTTTAGGCAGCACAGCCAAACGGGTAAAATGGTTGTTTTGCGTAGCACGCGCTTAATTGCGCTTAATACGGACTTACACCACTAGGGAGTAAAATGGGTTTTAAAAAATGGGGTTTTTATCTTTTTTGCTTGCTCCTTTTAAATCTAATCCATGCCGCGCCCACACCGCCTAATGCCCAAACCCAAGCCACACCTCCGGCTACGCCTCCTACAGCCCCACAAAATGCCAGACCCCCTACAAATACACCCGCTTTAACTGTTCCCCCTGCCTCTTCGCCTATGAACGATCGCCTCACCCCCCCTGCAGTGGCACAAGATGCTTTAAGTGCCGGTATTGCCGCGGTTAAGAGTGGGGATTATAAAGATGCTTTTAGACTCTTTTCTAGGTCTTGTGATCAGGGCAATCCAGCCGGTTGTTTTGCGGTGGGTACGATGTATGCTAATGGGGTGGGTATTCAGACAGACACTGAAAAAGCCACGCGCTATTATGAAATGGGCTGTAGTGGAGGCGATGCAAGCGCTTGTGCGGATTTAGCCCAAACCTATGATTATAAACAAAATGCTACCTTAGATGATAAAGAAAAAGCCGCCCAGCTTTATGCGGTGGGTTGTCGTGGGGGGAGTGCTTTAGCTTGTAATAATTTAGCATGGATGTATGCTAATGGGGTGGGGGTGCCTAAGAATTATTTTAAGGCAATAGAGTATTACAAATATGCCTGTGAACATGGGAGTGATTTAGGTTGTTATAATTTAGGTTTGATGAGTAATGTTAAAAATATCTATGGGATTGATAAGGCTAAATTAAACAATGTAGATTTAAATTACTTAGCTTGTAACGCGGGGGACATGCAGGGTTGTGCGAATTTGGGTTGGATCTATGCTAAGGGGGCAGAGGGCGTACCCATTAATAATTTTTATGCGGCTAAGTATTTCCAGCTAGCTTGTGAGAGTGGCAATCTTTCTAGTTGTAATAATTTAGGGGTGTTGTATCAAAAAGGTTTGGGCGTCCCCCAAAATGATAAACGCGCCCTTGATCTATTCTCTTATGTGTGCCAATATGGTCTGCAATCTGGTTGTGATAATTATGGAATCTTTAAAGAAAAGTTATTGCGCTCTAATCCTAATTATGGGCGTTTATTCCTCCCGCTTGATCCTAATTTGCGTTAAAGGTAGTTTAAAACCCGGATATTTTATAATGCGATCTTTTAAATACTTTAGTAAGGATAAGCGTGAAAGTATTACTGCTACAAGATGTGAAAAATCTAGGCAAAGCTGGAGATGTGTGTGAGGTTAAAAATGGCTATGCAAACAATTTTTTATTAGCTAAAAATTTGGCTGAGTTAGCCACCACAGAGGTGATTCGCAGATATAAAGCTAGTGCACAAAAACGGGCACAACAAGAGGCCTTAGAGTTGGCCGCCAAACAAGAGCTTGCTAAAACACTAGAGGGGATTGTTCTAAAAATTAGCAAAAAAGTAGGGGCTAATGGCGCGCTTTTTGGTTCTATCACTAAAGAGGAAGTAGTTGAGGTTTTACAGGCCAATCACCCTATTAGCCTTGATAAAAAAACACTAGAGCTTAAAACGCCCATTAGAAGTACCGGGATTTATGAAATTGATGTTAAGCTTGGATTAGGCGTAGTGGGTGTTTTAAAAATTGATGTCGTGGCTGAGTGATTTTTAATGTTTCATGCCACTACGATTTTGGGCTATAAAGCCCATTTTGAGGGGAAGGATTGTGCCATTATTGGCGGAGATGGACAGGTTAGTTTTAATAATTGCATTCTTAAGGGCAATGCCACCAAAATCCGCACCCTCCACCATGGCCAAATTTTAAGCGGGTTTGCAGGCAGTACAGCCGATGCCTTTAGTTTGTTTGATATGTTTGAGCGCATTTTGGAGGGCAAAAAAGGGGATTTGTTTAAAAGCGTGGTGGATTTTAGCAAAGAGTGGCGCAAGGATAAATTTTTACGCCGTTTAGAGGCAATGATGATCGTGCTAAATAAACAATCTATCTTTATTTTAAGCGGAACAGGCGATGTGGTAGAGCCTGAAGATGGCAAGATTGCTGCCATTGGAAGCGGGGGTAATTATGCGCTAAGTGCAGCCCGCGCGCTCGATGCGTTTGCACACCTACCGCCTAAAGCTCTGGTAGAAGAATCGCTTAAAATCGCGGGCAATCTTTGTATCTATACCAACCAAAACATTAAAATTTTGGAGCTTTAATGGTAGGCCATGCAAAATTAAATTTAACACCCCAAGAGATTGTCCACTATTTAGACGACTACATCATCGGGCAGCAAGATGCAAAAAAGATGATTGCAATTGCTCTGCGTAACCGCTGGCGGCGTTTGCAGTTAAGTAAGGAGCTCCAAGAGGAGGTCATGCCTAAAAATATTTTGATGATAGGTTCAACGGGTGTGGGTAAAACCGAAATTGCGCGGCGCATGGCTAAAATGATGGGTTTGCCCTTTATCAAAGTAGAGGCTAGTAAATACACAGAAGTAGGCTTTGTGGGGCGCGATGTAGAGTCTATGGTGCGTGATTTGGTAGTGGCAAGTATTCATTTAGTAGAAAATGAAGAGAAGGAAAAAAACCAAGCCAAGATTGAGGATTTGATCATTGAGCGCATCACTAAAAAGCTTTTGCCCCCCCTTCCTAGTGGTGTGGGCAAGGATAAACAACAAGAATATATGCTAAATTTTGAGAAAACCAAAGAAAAAGTACGCGGCCATGCTCTAGATCACCAAAAAATCCAGATTGAACTAGATAAAAGGGGTGTAGAGGGGGATTTTAACATGCCACCTGAGATCATCAAGGTTCAAGAGAGTCTAACCAAAATTTTAAATAAGGGGGGGGAAAAGGTTAGTAAGGAAATGACTATTAAAGAGGCTAAAGAAGCTCTGCGCCATGATGTTTCTCAAGCTATTTTAGATATGGAACAAGTACAAAGAGAGGGGGTACAAAGAGCCGCACAATCTGGGGTTATCTTCATTGATGAGATTGATAAAATTGCGGTTGGTTCTAAAGAGGGGCGTACTCAAGACCCTAGTAAAGAGGGCGTACAGCGCGATCTCTTACCCATTGTAGAGGGGAGCACAATCCAAACTAAATATGGGCCCATAGCCACCGATCACATTCTTTTTATTGCCGCTGGGGCTTTTCATTTGAGTAAACCTAGCGATTTGATTCCTGAATTACAGGGGCGCTTCCCTTTGCGTGTGGAATTAGAAAGTTTATCTGAGGAGATCATGTATGAAATTTTAACGCGCCCTAAAAGCTCGCTGATTAAACAATACCAAGCGCTTTTAGGGGTAGAGGGCGTGGACTTGGCTTTTGAACCTGAAGCTTTAAGAGAACTGGCTAGATTTTCATATTTAGCCAATCAAAAAACAGAGGATATTGGTGCGCGCCGTTTGCACACCACTTTAGAAAAGGTGTTAGAGGATATTAGTTTTAACGCTACAACTTATGCGGGGCAAAAGGTGGTGGTTTCTAAAAAAGATGTGAGCCAAACATTACAAGATTTAGTAGAAGATGTGGATCTAGCGCGCTTTATCCTATGAGTAAAGCCGGCTTTATTGCACTCATCGGACGGCCAAATGCCGGTAAAAGCACTCTGATTAATGCGCTTGTTTATGAACACCTCTCCCTTATCTCTCATAAAGCTAATGCCACCCGTAAAGTTTTAAAGGCCATTGTACCTTACACTCAAGAGGGGGTAGAGTGTCAAATGATTTTTTTAGACACCCCCGGAATTTGTAAGCCCACTAAATTACTTAATCAAGCTATGCTAAAGCAAATTAGGCATGCATTAGAGTCTTGTGATTTGGCTGTATTTTTAGCCAGTATCCATGATAGCCCGGAAAAATACCAAGAATTTTTAAACCTAGCCCCTAACAAACCCCATATTTTAGCCCTTAATAAAACAGATACAGCCACCCCTGCTAAAATTCTAGCCCAAATTAAAACCTACCAAGTTTATAGTACGCACTTTAGCGCATTAATTCCTTTAAGTGCAGCTAAGGGGCATCATTTAGAAATTCTCTTAAAAGAGGTGGCTAAACTCTTACCTGAAGCCCCCTTTTATTACGATCCTAAACTTCTTAGCGATATACAGATCAAAGAGATTTATAAAGAGATGATTCGCGAACAGATTTTTCGCTTTTTGAGTGAGGAAATCCCTTATGCTAGCGATGTACTTATTATGCGTGTTAGGGAGGAAAAAACTATGGATTTTATTGAGGCTAAAATCATTGTAGAAAAAGAGAGTCAGCAAAGAATGGTGATTGGTAAGGGAGGGGGTGTTATTAAGAAAATCGGGCGGGAGGCAAGGTTGGCAATAGAGGATTTTTCTCAGAAAAAAGCATTTTTGCAAATAGAGGTAGTGGTACAGAAAAACTGGACTCAAGAGAAAGATCAGCTAAAAAGAATGGGCTATATGATAGAATAGCGCGTTTTCTTTTTGATTTTTACGCTTAGGGGTTTTGTATGGTTAGAATGGGTTTGCGATCTGCTTTTTTAATTTTTGCTCTAACTTTAGGGGCTCAAGCAGGTACTTTAATGGGTTTTGTCAAAGTCTACCATGAAAAGGGCATAGGCTCTATTGAAAGACTTTTGCAGTCCTATTTAAGCCAAAAGGATTTTTGGGAAGATGTGCTAGAAACAAAAGACACCACCTATGGGTATTATGAAAATTTAGACTATCTTTTTATTATCAATAAAGCCGATCCTAGACTAATTCTTTACAAAATGGATGGGGAGAAAATCTCTAAGGTGAATGAAAGTAAAGCGTTAGTGGGGTCTAAAATTGGCATGAAAGTAAGCGAAGGGGATAAGGCCACTCCCATTGGTGTTTATCAGATCATTAAAAAGATCACCAATTTAAGCGCTTACTATGGACCCCTAGCCCTTGTAACTAACTACCCAAACCCCCTAGATGTAGTACTTAAACATACAGGTCATGGCATCTGGATTCATGGCATGCCTTTAAAGGGCGATCGCAACAATTCAAATACTAAGGGCTGTATTGCCATTGATAATAAAATCTTGCAAAGTTATGATAAATTGGTGCGCAATAAAAAGACTTTATTGATAGTTTATGAGGGGGATTTTCCCCATGCAAGCAAACAAGAATTAGCGTTGTTACTGAGTAATTTATATGCTTGGCGCATGGCTTGGGCTAAGAATAATTTGATCTCTTATTTAGAGTTTTATTCCCCTAATTTCAAACATTTTAATGGCATGGGTTTTAAAAGTTATGAGAAATTTAAAACCAAGATTTTTGCTAAAAATGAGGATAAGACGATTCGCTTTTCAGGTATTAATATCACCCCCTACCCCAATATTGAAGGCAAACGGCTTTTCCGCATCACTTTTTTACAAGATTATGAAGCCTATAAGAATAAAAAACACACTTACTCCTCACATGGCATCAAAGAGCTATATGTAGAACTCAAAAATAAAAAGATGCAAATTTTGGTAGAAAAATAGATGTTAGATATTTTGGGTAGTTTGATCAATGCAGCAGGCTAGGATTTTAAAAGATCACTTTATAACAACCCTCCGTACCAAGCGCGATCTTTTACTAAATGCCTAGCAGCAGGAGAAAAAGATGATGGTTGAATTTGTCTATGTTAAAAACCCACATTATCCCCACGCGCTACTCCATGATCATATTCAGGTGTTAGATACTCCCATAGATATAGAATGTGTGGTATCTAATGTGCCTTTAAAGGGCGCTCAAAGAGTAGCCCCTGAAATTAACTTTCTAATAGAACATAGCACCCAAGATCCTTTAGAATTAGCTAAGAGTCTTTCTTTGCTTTATGAACTTCATGGTTTACAATTTGATTTTAAAAACACGCAAACTTTAGAAACTCAAGAAGGCTCTCTTATAGAATACTTCACCTATGATAGTAATATTTGCCAGTATCACCAAAGACGCGTAGAGTGTTGTGGTAAATGTAGCGAGGTGTGCCCGACTTTGGCTATCACTAAACTAGATCCCCAAATTGCCCAAGAAAAGGGTTTAGAATGCCATGATAACCGCCATTTAGTTTTTAAATACGAAGCTTGTATTGATTGTGGTAAATGCATAGCGGTTTGTCCTAGCGGGAGTTTGGAATATGGGGCTTTGAGTTTAGAGTGTATGCAGGCTGTGGCTAAACTTTATCAGGGTTATATCCCCTTAGTTATAGATAAAAATACAGCCTTACCTGATATTACACTCAAGCAAGAAGTTTTACCCCTATGTTTGAATGCTAATATTTTAGAACAGACCTATCTTTTAACACTTCTACAAGAAAGCGGCGCGCAGGTGGTGTTGTATGCACCAGAACTAGGGATAGGGACATTAGAAAGCATCACACTACTCAATGCCATTTATCAAAAACTCTATGGGCTAGATGCTATTTTGTGCGCTTTTGATTCAACTAAACTTGTAGAGTATTTAGAGCAAGCTAAAATTTTAGAGTACACCCACTTTAGCCCGCCAACAACCCCCACACACACTAAACGCGATCTTTTTGCCAAACGGCTAGCACATATGGTCGGAGAAAAAGATTATGGTCAGGTAGGCTGTGGAAACTTTATCCGGTATGGGCATATTAGCATTCAGGATAATTGTACCCTTTGTCTCTCCTGTGTAGGGGCGTGTAACACCCATGCTTTAAGCATTGATGGAAATAAGTATACCTTGCTTTTTAACCCATCTCTTTGTACCACTTGTGGCTATTGCGTACCTACCTGTCCTGAAAAAGATTGTTTGAGTTTAGAGCGCGATGGAATTTCTCTAAACCCGGCCTATTTTAAACCCCAAGTCATGGCTCAAGACACACTATTTACTTGCCGTGTGTGTGGTAAACCTATGGGAACGACTAAAAGCGTGTTAAAAATTGCTAAATTTATGGAACCTCGTTTTAAAGGCGATGTACGCCGTATCGCCTCTCTTTATGCTTGCGCTGATTGTAAGGTTAAAGTTATGTTAGAGGATATGTTAGATATTACCTCTATTTTGCGCTAACTTAAGTTTAAAGATTATCTTTTTTAAATAGCCATAGAGGCTATTCCTCTTTAATTGTATAAGCAATGGGAATGCGCAAACGCACGGTGTGTTTAGGGGCAGGGAAGAGTTTAGAAGCCTCTTTAACAGCCTGCAGGGCAGCGTGGTTAAGAATATCTGAACCTGAGCTTTTAGAGATTTTAATATCCTCAGTACTGCCATCAGCATTGAGTACAAATTCTACTAAAACCTCCCCCTCAATGCCCCTTACCATAGCCATGCGAGGGTAGCGGTTTTTAGATGAGATAGCCTGTTGAATCTGCATTAAAAAGGCATCGCTAACCCCTTGATTATAAGCCAAGCTTGCTTTAGCCCCTTCTGCTGTCTGGTTAGACTGCTCTATTTTCTTCTCTTTAGGCGACTCTTTAGCCGGTGGTGCTTTTTGAGTGGGCGCTTCTTTTGGCTTAGACTCTTCTTTAGGTTTTGGTTTTTCCTCTACCTTAGGTTTAGGCTCAGGTTTGGGTTTTTCCTGTACTTTAGGCTCAGGTTTAGGCTTTTCTTGTGGTTTTGGTTTTGGTTTTGGTTTTGGTTTGGGTTTGGGCTTAGGCTTGGGTTTTGGTTTTGGCTTAGGTTTGGGTTGTTCTTTGGGTTTATCCTTAGGTTTTTCTTGTACTTGTGGGACCTGCTTAGCATGGCTAAGATGATTTGCATGTGTATTAATACTAGCTAGGCTCATGGTTACAGTTTGCGTACCTGCCTGAGCTATTTTTTGGACATGGTTAGAGTTAGAAAAAAAAGCCCAAAGCCCACCCGCATATAAAATTAGAGTAATAAGAAAGCTAATCCGGTTTGCAGACTTACTTTTTTTCTGTAGAGATGGAGAAGTTTTCATGGTTGTGTTCTTTGAGAATATCAATGATCTCAATGAAAGTACCAAATTTAGAATCTTTATCGCTACGCAAATCCACAAGGGTTTTTGGATCTAAAGTAGAGATTAAGGCGCGTAATTGCTCTAAACTCTTTTGTTTATCATCTATAAAAATCCCATCAGATTTATCCACCACAATCGTAACTTTCTTATCCTCTTTTCCTGCCTTCTCTGCACTAGAGGCACTGGGTAAGTTAACCTTAATTTTGCCCTGAGCAATAAAGGTAGAAACACTTAAAACTAATGCTAAAAGCACTAACATCACATCAATAAAAGGAACGATATTTAAGCCATCGCCTCTTCTTAATTTAGGACGCATTAAGCCCTCTTTTTATGCATTAATCTAAATTGCTCAGACAACACATCAGTTTTACGCAACATCGCGTTATAAACGACTAAAGTTGGAATTGCCACTATCAAACCAAAGGCTGTAGCTTTCAAGGCTAAAGATAATCCTAAAGTAATGGCCTTAGCATCTAGGCCTGTAGAACTCGTACTCATGTCATAAAAAGTAACCATTACCCCTAAAATCGTACCTAAGAGCCCTACATAAGGCGCATTAGAGAAGATAATATAAAGAGTGGTTAGATTTTTACTTAGATCTAAATCTAGGCGATCTGGATCGTCATATAAACTAAAATCTAGCTTACTATAAAAGATAATCCGTTCGATAGTAAACCACACAGCTATAAAACTCATCAAACCTAGCGTTGAAAAGATACCGATGTCTACATATTCGCCAATTAACTTGACAGATAAACCAGAATGCATGGCTATCCTTATTAAAAAATTAAAAAAGAAGTGTTGATTGTATTAGCTTTGTAATAAAAAGTCAATACAAAAAGCCCTATTATGACAATAATAATAAATATGATTCTAAGAATTTAGAATAAAAAAGCATAACTGACATAAAATTGGCTTTGTATAGAAATACTTAAGGCTTGCTTGATAGTTTGTTGGGTACCGGGGTTATTATTTCCATAGTTATACCAATTTTGAGCGGTAGTTTTATAGTAGGGAATTTTCCAGCCTAAATTAAAGCGGTTATGTTTTCCTAAATATAATTGGTAGCCCACATTCACATAAAAGCCATTACCGGCACTAAAAAAGCGCGTTTTTTGGATATGCCCTTTACTCAAAGAAGACCCCCCCAAAGCGCTTAAAGCTTGGTTGTTAAAATCATCACTCCAAAGCATCGCATACTCCACACCCCCGCCTACAAAAACCCCCATTTTAAAAAAGAACATTTTAGAATAAAGGCGTTTGAGCCAGTAATCAAGCGGGATATTGAGGAAAAAATCTATATTAAACCCTAGAGTAACCAAGTTAGCCGGTCGTTGTAATAAAACTTCTTGTGGGTTTGGTGTGGGGCATAATCCTAGAGGGTTAGTTGTACTAGTAGTACAAGGGGAGGAATAATCACTAGGTACACTCCCCCCAATGACTTGATTGTTATTAGAATTAATGGCTTTAATGTATTGTGGGTTATAGTTTTGCCCCCCTTGATTTTCAATCTTATAACGACTCCCTAGACTATCCTGTGCGTATTCAATAGTCCCATAAACACGAATCCCACTAATGGCCAATTTATCAAAAAAGATTTCATCGCCTAGCGTATAAGTAAAGGCCGGACTCACCCCCTTAGCTTTATAAAAACCTACAATCTTATTCCCCTCGCATAATTCATTAGGGCAGACAAATGTACCATTTGGCATAGTGCTAGGATTTTGCATGCTCACTTGTTGGCTCAAGGTGCTAGTAGAATTTTTCATATAACCAAGACGCACACCGGTAAAGACATGGTTTTTAACCGCCTCTAAAGACTGACAGTAAAACATACCTAAGATAACAAAAAATACAAGGCTTTTATGCATTTAAAGGCTTTGGCGATTTAGAGTAATGATTTGGGGTAGAGGGCTAAGGGGTGCGTGGGTGCTAAAAAAATCCTCAATCTGAGCGCGGCTTTGTGCTGGCATCACCATTGCATTAACAGCTAATCTAAAAGCCCCAGCCCCTACATGCCCTTTGGCATAGGCATGTAGATTCTTTCTAAACATAATAACCCCCCTATCCCCATAAAAGGCCACCATTTTATCAAAGTGTTCTAAGACTAAATCTTTTTTAAGAATTGCGGGTAATTCCTCAGTATTATGTTTAATTTGCCAAAAAATCCAAGGCTGGGTTAGAGAGGATCGCCCAATCATCACCCCATTAGCCCCTGTATATTCTAGCACCTCCCTAGCCTTTTTAGGGCTATCAATTTCTCCATTAGCAATTAATGGTTTATGTAATACTTGACGCATTAAACGCACACTCTCATAATCAATACGCTCTTTTTTATAGCGATCAGACCTAGTGCGTGCATGTACCACCACAAAATCTACCGGCGCATCGTTGAGGGCATGGGCAATTTCTAATGGAATCTTTTCATCAAATCCTAAGCGCACTTTTACGCTAGTGTAGGGCTTATTGGTGGTTGTTTTGATCAACTCTAATAGTTTAACCAAGTGTTTTAAATCCTTAAGTAACCCGCTTCCATTGCCATGGTTAGCCACTTTAGGTGCCGGGCAACCACAATTAAAATCTAAAATATCAATCCCTGTAGTGGTGTTGAGTAATTCTACAGCCTGTTTGACAACCTCCATTTTAGACCCGGCAATTTGTACACTAAAGGGGCTTTCTTCGGGCGATTTTTGTAGCATTTTGCTAGTTTTATCAAAGGCATGTACCAAAGCGTGGCTACTAATCATTTCACTCACCGTTACATCTACCCCAAAGCGTTTAACCACACTTCTAAAGGGCAAATCTGTATAGCCTGCTAAGGGTGCTAAAAACAGCAAATCCTTAAACACCAATTTTTCCATAAACTCTATTTTAACGCATATTCTCTTAAATCTTTGATCCACTTTTGAGCCCAGTCCAATAACGCCCCTAGCTCATTTTTAACCCTCTCTTGCACCACCTCTTTTAAACAGGCCTGCAAACACGCCCCAATTTCTGCACCTCTTAAGCCTAGATTTTTGACATGATCTCCTTTAAGGGCTAAAAAGTACAAAGAATAAACTTCCTTTTGCATGCCAATGATTCTAAAATGCGTGTATAAAGCACGGCTTAAAAGTACATCACTAGCTTGTAGCCACCCTAGCCATGCTCTAAATTGACTCAAACTTAAAATCTGTAATTGTTGCTTAACCCAAATTTTAGAGTCTTGCGGATTAATTTTGGTATATGGGTGTAATTTATTAAGGGTTAAAATTAATTGTTTAGGGGCTTTTAAGTTCTTTAAGCAAGCTTGCATGCTTAATTGATCGCAATTTTGATAGATCAATAAAAGCCGCGCCACTAAATTAGGGGGGATATATGAGAGTTTGGCTAAGAGTTTACTATCTAGTTTCCCAAAAATGCGCTCTAAAAGACTGTGATAGCGCACACAAACATTAGAAGCATTAAAACCCACTAGTAACCTAGAGCATTCATGCCAAATGCGCTCTTTACTGATTTTGTCTAATAAGTTTGCTTGATCAAAAAGCGCCATCTCACTTTTGAATTCTAGTTTAAAACCTAGAGTACTGGCAAAACGCATGGCTCTTAAAATACGCAAAGCATCTTCTTTTAAACGCACAGAGGGCACACCCACAAAAACAAGTTTACGATCTTTTAAATCTTGTAGCCCTCCATGTAAATCTAAAAGCCCTTTTTTGGGGTGAAAGGCTAGCGCATTAATTGTTAAATCGCGGCGACTCAAATCTGATTCAAGTGAGTTAACAAAGGCCACTTTAGGGTGGCGGTGGTTGGTGTAATCAAATTCTAAGCGATAAGTGGTTATTTCAAAAAACTGCCCCCTGTATAAAACCCCTAGAGTGCCAAATTTTAAACCCACAAGGCTAATTTGCATTTTGGGTTGTAAAAGGGCTAATAATTGTTCCGGTGTAGCGTTAGTGGCTAAATCATAATCCTTAGGCTTTTTATTAAGAAGTAAATCGCGTACACTCCCACCCACCACTACAGCTTCAAACCCACCTTGTTCAATTAAATCTATTAATTCTAAGAGTGCACGAGGGAGAGTTAAAACATAGGTTAAATCCCAACCCACTAACAAGTCCTTTGCTATAATCCTCTCATTTTAATATAAAGAAGCCGCCATGAAACCTTGTGATTTTCAAAGTTTACTAGCCAAGCGCTATAAAAGTAGCTGTGTACTTTGCTTTAGTGGAGGACAGGATAGCACGACTTTAGCTTTATGGAGTTTATCTGCCTTTGAGAATACCTATTTATTAGGTTTTGATTATGCCCAAAAACATGGCATAGAGCTAGAACAAGCCACAAAAATTGCCACACAATTAAAGTTACCTTTTAAAATTCTTAGTTTGGATTTTTTACAAGAGTTAAGTAACTCCGCTCTCTTTAAAAAAAGCCCCCAATCGCCCCAAACTCCGCACATGAAAAACCCACAATTACCCGCCTCTTTTGTACCCGATCGCAACGCTTTATTCATCACGCTTGCCCATGCCTATGCCTTTAATTTAGGGGCTTCTTTTGTACTCTTGGGTATTTCAGAACAAGATTACAGCGGCTATTTTGATTGCCGTCAAAATTTCTTAGAGAGTCTGCAAACTTCTTTAAATCTAGGCGCTTTTGGCACTTCTGAGGGCATCACTTTACTCGCTCCCTTCATGTTTATAAATAAAGCCCAAGAGTTTGCTCTAGCTCACAAATTAGGGTTTTTAGATTTTATTTTAGAGCAAACCCATACTTGTTATATCGGGGATCGCAGCACACGCCACCCTTATGGTTATGGCTGTGGTACATGCCCGGCCTGTCTTTTAAGGCAAAAGGGTTATGAAAACTTTTTAAAAGAATTTAATAAATAAAATTGATACTATAAGACTAAAGTTTTATGCTATAATAGCTTTATATTTTTTAAAGGATATCTATGGGAAAAAGTTTATATGCGACCCTAGAGGTGAGCGAGCAAGCTAGCAATGAGGAAATTAAAAAATCCTACCGCAGACTAGCGCGCAAGTACCACCCCGATCTTAATAAGGGTAAGGAAGCTGAGGAAAAATTTAAAGAGATCAACGCTGCTTATGAAATTTTAAGCGATCCACAAAAACGCGCCCAATACGATCAATTTGGCGATAACATATTTGGAGGGCAGAATTTTAGCGATTTTGCGCGTTCTCAAGGCAAGGGCGCTAATTTTGATGATATTTTAGCCCAAATCTTTGGCCGTGGAGGATTTGGGGGCGGTGGTTTTGGGCATGGAGGTTTTGCAGACTTTGGGGGGTTTAATTTTGCTGAAAACCTAGATGTACATGCAGAAATCCAAATTAGTTTACAAGAAGCTGTTTTAGGCGCTAAACGATCTGTTAAACTCAACCACGATAGTTTTGAAATTAAAATCCCGGCTGGGGTTAAAGAGGGGGAGGTTTTGCGCGCTAAAGGTAAGGGGCATACTCAGGGAGGATTAAGAGGCGATGTACTTTTAAAAGTGCATGTATTAGAAGATGGTACTTATACGCGTAGCGGTGATGATTTGATTAAGGATTTTGATTTGCCCTTAAAAACGGCTCTTTTTGGAGGCAAAATACAAGTACCAACTTTACATAAAGAAATTGCCCTTAAAATCCCACCTAATACAAAAAATGCCCAAAAATTCCGTATTAAAGGTTTGGGGGTGAAGAATAGAAAAAGTGCAGAAATGGGGGATTTGTATTTAAAAGCCCATGTGATTTTGCCCCATACAGATACTTTAAGTGCAGATGTTAAACAAGTTTTACAAGAACAATTACCCTAAGGAGTAAACATGGTTGATTATGATGCACCTCTTTACTTAATTAGTGTGGTAGCCAAAATGTTAGATGTCCACCCCCAGACTCTGCGCCAGTATGAAAAAGAAGGGCTAGTTGAGCCCAAACGCACAGATGGGAAAGTACGCCTATATTCCCAAAGGGACATGGATAAGATCAAAACCATTTTGCGCTTAACAAGAGACATGGGGGTTAATTTAGCAGGGGTGGATATTATTTTGCGCCTTAAAGAAAGATTAGACGAGTTAGATGATCTTAATGAGCAATTACAAACACACATGCAGCAAAGTACGCCTAGTAGGCCAGAAACTAAGCAACTGCAAAAAACATCTTATGAATTAATTCTATTTAAAAAAACCTAATTACCCATAATAAGCCCTTTAAAGCGTTCGCCAAATCCTTCGGGGCTAATAAGAACGCGGGCTTTAATGATCTCTCTTTGGTAGGTTGTAAAGGGGGCGCTAGCGTGGAATAATTCTAATAAAGAGGCTAGCCCCATTTTTAAAAGGGTAGCGCTTTGAGTACCATAAAAAAGGGTGTGTGCCCCTTGAGCTAAAAAGAGTGTTTCTAAGAGTTTAAAGTCCACATCATAGGTTAGATCAATTTGCTGGTAATAGCCTTGCAAGTTGTCTAAAATATCCTCAAAACTAAGTACTTGGTGTTTAGTATAACCTCTTAAACTAATCCCCCCATAACCCCCATATTGCCCATAATCAAAGCTAACCATAATCCATTTTTTGCCCCGTAACTGGTTACATAAATTAGTAATATAATCCTCCCATAAAGGTAGACAATCTGATTTTATAGTCGGATAAAAGGCTTTTATTTGGTGCATTTGCTTAGAACTTAAATTTTGCCATGTAGGTTTAAAATGAGAAATGTATAATTTCTTAGAATTATCAATAACTTCGCATGGAAAACTATCCCATAATTCATTGCAATAAATAAAAACAGACGCAGAAAGGTTTAAATCTTCTAAATAAGCCACACATTTAAGATCAACCCCCCTTTTAGCTAATCTTTCTTTTTGTAAAATAGCTAGGCTATCCAAAGGTTCTACACTGATAAATCTCATGTGCTCTAATACGCCTTGACTTAAATCTTTTAAAAAACCCACTACATCGCTTAATAAGCGCCCCTCCCCCGCGCCTATTTCTACCACACTTAAAGGCAAAGAAAGCCGCCCATTTTCTAGTAAAGATAATAAATAAAACGCTAATGTACCCCCAAAAAAGGCGCTACTATTTACGGCTGTATAAAAATCCCCCTGCATGCCAATTAATGCATGCCTATAGTAACCATTTTCACCATATAGCCACTCTTGCATGCACTGGCTAAAACTCTGCATTAAAGCCTTCTAATTTTAGCAATTTCATCTCTTAGCTTAGCTGCATTTTCAAAGTCTAAAACCCTAGCCCTCTCTTGCATTTGGGCGCGCAAAGTTTTAATTAGCCGTTCTTTTTCACTCTTTGGCATCTTATTGATGTCCTTTTTAGAGGTTTTTTCTATTTCTTTTAACTCAGTCTCTAGCGGTCTATTAACACCTCGTGGAATTAATCCATGCTCTTTATTAAAGGCCATTTGTTTAGCCCGTCTTTGATCTGTAATATCCATAGCCTCTTGCATACTAGGCGTGATTTTATCTGCATAAAAAATCACCCTGCCATGTACATGCCGTGCTGCTCTGCCCATAGTTTGGATTAAAGCCGTACTGCTACGCAAAAACCCCTCTTTATCTGCATCTAAAATAGCCACTAAAGACACTTCCGGTAAATCTAAACCCTCTCTAAGTAAATTAATGCCAATTAAAACATCAATTTCTCCAAGCCGCAAGGCACGGATACTGTGGTTGCGCGCGATCACATCTGTATCGCTGTGTAAATACTGCACTTTAAGCCCACATTCTGCATAGTGTTTACAGAGTTCTTCAGCCATGCGCTTTGTTAAAGTGGTTACCAATACCCGCTCTTTTTTAGCCACCACACTTTGGATAGTCTTTAAAAGGTCTTTAATTTGATTTTGTGTGGGTCTTAAGCAATACTCCGGGTCTAAAAGCCCGGTTGGGCGGATAATTTGGCTAGCCACTTGGTTAGCTGAGAGTTCTAACTCTAAAGGATTTGGTGTAGCTGAAACAAAGAGAAAATGCGGGGCTTTTTGGATAAATTCCTCATATTTAAGAGGGCGATTATCCAAAGCAGAGGGGAGTCTAAATCCATGTTCAACCAGTACTTGTTTGCGACTTAAATCTCCAGCATACATGCCCTTAAATTGAGGCAAGCTTACATGGGATTCATCTACAATCACAAGATAAGGGCAATTTTTTTGTGCAAAGTAATCCATAAGAGTATAGGGAGTTTCTCCGGCTTGTTTGCCTGTAAAGTGGCGGGAATAATTCTCAATGCCCTTACAAATCCCAGTTGTGCCCATCATTTCTAAATCAAATTCCGTCCGCGTTTTAAGCCGCTCATATTCTAAGAGTTTTTGTTCTTGTTTGAAAAATTCTAAACGCTGCGCTAATTCTGTTTCAATACTAGAAAGGGCTTTTTTAAGACACTGCGGACTGACAATAAAAGCACTTGCCGCATAAAGAATATAAGAATCTAAGGATTGGATAGGGGTGTTTTCTAAAGCGTCCATGTAGATGATGCGATCGACCTCATCTTCTAAAAATTCCACACGGATAAAATTAGAATCATTATAAGCCGGGAAAATATCTACACTCTCCCCAACTACTCTAAAATACCCCCTTTCTAAAATATCTTGCCGTTCATAACCCATTTCCACTAACTTAAGTAAAAATTGTGTGTAAGAGATTTTTTGCCCCACTTCAATTTTTTCAAGCATGCTTAGATATTCTGCCGGGTTACCTAACCCATAATTAGCCGAAACGCTAGCCACCACCACCACATCATCATAGCCTAGTAAAGAAGTGATCGCACTCAAACGCAAACGCTCCAAATCCTCATTAATGGAGCTATCTTTTTCTATGAATAGATCGCGTCTGGGGATATAAGATTCAGGCTGGTAATAATCAAAGTGAGAGATGAAATATTCTACATGGTTTTTAGGGAAGAAACTTTTAAATTCGCTATAAAGCTGGGCGCATAAGGTTTTATTATGCGACATCACTAAAGTTGGCATTTGTAATTTAGAAATTAAATAGGCCATGCTAAAGGTCTTACCACTACCTGTAACCCCTACTAAGGTTTGGTATTTGGCATTTGAATTAATCCCAACTTGTAACTTTTGTACGGCTTGTTCTTGCTCTAAACTTGCTTTGTAAGGGGCATTTAGAATAAAACCCATGTCTTTGCCTTTTGATAAAATCAGGGGGTATAATAACTAAAAAATCCAAGGAATTTAATGCTTAATTATTTTTATAGCATTGCACCATTTAGGCATCTACAACCCCTCACCTATAAAAGCCAAACCTCACTAGCAAAGGGTGATTTAGTACAAATCACTTTGCGCAAATCGCGCCTAAAGGGTGTTGTATTAGAAGAATGTGAAAAACCCCCTTTTGATTGTGTTTTAGCCACTCCAGAATTAACTTATTTTAACGCCCACCAAATGCTACTTTTAGAATTTATAGCCAAATATTATTGTTGTTCTCTTGGTTTAGTCGCCTCTTTATTCATTCCCTTTAATAAGAATAAATCGCCTCTTAATCCTATTTCTACCCCATTTGAGATAAACCCCCTAAGTTTTGCACAAAAGCAAGCCTTAGAAGCACTCAAACCCCATAAAAGCGCTTTACTCTTTGGAGATACAGGGAGTGGAAAAACCCAAATTTATATCCATTTGATCGTAGAAAAATTACAGAAAAACCAAACCGTTATTATATTAGTACCCGAAATTGCACTCACTTCTCAAACCCAAAAAGCGCTGATAAAAACCTTTGCCAATCAAGTAGGGTTATGGCATAGTAAACTTAGCACCAAACAAAAACAAGAATTATTAAAGCAATTAACATTAGGGCAAATAAGAGTAGTGGTGGGTACTCGTAGCGCTTTATTTTTACCCATGCCAAATTTAGGGCTTATCCTCATTGATGAAGAGCATGATCAAGCTTATAAAGCTAGCCAAGCCCCCTATTATAATGCCCGCGATAGCGCCCTTTATCTTTCTAGTAAAATGCCTATCCAAGTGATTTTAGGCTCAGCCACACCCCATGTACGCAGCTATTATCTAGCCAAGAAAAACCAAACACTTGTGCGCTTAAAAGGGCGTTTTTTTAACACCTCAAAAGAAATTCTTTTTGAGGAAAATAAAACAACACTGAGCCTAAATTTATTAGAGTGTCTAGCGCAAAGTTTAGAAAAAAAAGAGCAAAGCGTGATTTTTCTACCCACCCGCGCTTCTTTTAAAAAATTGCTTTGTTATTCTTGTGGAAATGGCGTACAGTGCCCTTTTTGTAGTGTGAATATGAGCTTGCACCTTAAAGAAAAATGCATGCGTTGTCATTATTGCCAACACCAATTAGAAATTCCAAAAGTCTGCCCTACATGCAAGCAACCTACTCTAGCTGGGAAAAGAATAGGCACCCAGCAACTTAAAAGCGAACTAGAAGCACAGTTACCCCAAGCGCGCATTGGGATTTTAGATAAAGATCACACCCATACAACCTCACAAATCCAAAATATTTTAGATGCCTTTAACCGCCATGAACTTGATATTTTAATCGGGACACAAATGGTAGCCAAAGGGCATGATTACCATGGAGTTAATCTAGCCATTATTTTAGGTTTAGATGAGGTACTTAATAATGGGAGTTATCGCAGTTTAGAAGATGGGGTATCTTTGATGCACCAAATTGCTGGCCGTAGTGCGCGCAAAGAACATGGAAAAGTGATGATTCAAACCCTTAACGCCTCTTTTTTAAAGCGCTATGTTCAAGACTATGAGGATTTTTTAAAAGATGAGTTACAAACACGCATGCCCCACTTTCCCCCTTTTATGCGTTTAGCTCAGATTGAATTTAGAAATAAAAACGCTTTAATAGCCCAAGAGAACATGCAAACAAGTTTAAAAATGCTACAAACTCTTTTAGATCAAAATAAAGGCGTACAAGTTTTAGGATCTGGCTGTGCACGGGTGGCTAAAATTGCGGGTAAATTTCGCTACCAGATTCTTTTAAGCGCGTCTTCAACTTTAGAGCTACACCAAGTTTTACACCACTTACAAGAACATGCTAAAGGTGTATTTAAGATAGATGTAGATCCGCTAGATATTTAGAAGGATATTTTGTAATGGAAGTTTGCTATAATAGGGGTTTAATCCAGTTTAAAAGGGCGGATATGGGGGCAGAGATTTTAGACAAGCTCCATGAAAAGATTGAAGATCTTCTTATCAGGCTTGCGCTTTTAGAAGAAGAAAATAAGGAACTGCAACTTAAAAACGCAACACTTGCTACACAAAATGAGGAAAAGGGGCGCCAACTTAATACGCTTTATGATGAAATTGCCGCAAAAGATAACCGGTTGCAAGAAATTTATGACAGAATCCACAAAGTTTTAGAAAATGGATAACCAAAAACCCGCCGTTGACATGATTGAGGTGAGTATCGGGGGCAGGCGTTATAAGATCACGCTTAATCAACGCTTTAGCTTAGATACACGCGAAGAAATCAAAGAGAGCTTTCATAAAAAAGAAATCGAACCCATCGAACTTTTTAAAATCCACCTTAATAAAATCCAAGAAATTGCAGATTTAAACGCCAAACTTGGCCAACTACTTAATAAAATCCCTTAACTATTTTAAATTTCCCATGTCTGTAACTTTGCCCCACATGAGGCGGTACTTGCGTTTCATAAATTCCACTTCCTCGCGTACTTTGCTTAATTCTTCTTGTAAAACTTCAATCGTTCTTTTATCCTCCTCATAAACCTCTTGCATAGAAATCACCGCATCTTTTAAAAACACATTTTCATTTTTATAGGCACAAATGGCCTCATCTTTAGCACTCACCACTTTATCGTGGAGTCCTAAAATCGTGTTAATCGTCTTTTCTACAAACACCGGATCTACTTGTTGCATGTTTTCTACTAAAGCTGGATAGCCGGCTTTAGTGGCCACTAAAGTATTTTTATGTACCGCCTTTTTGGCTAATACTTGCGTAGCACTCTGTAAATCCACCCAAATTTGCTCCTCATCATGTTTACTCACAATGCTTTGATCTTGAATCAAGGCTAGTACCCGCTCTTTAGGTAGTTTAGAAATATCTAAGAATTCATCTAGCGTAACCCAAGTTTCTTTTTGTGTTATATCCACTTCAACCTCCACGCAGTGTCTTAATGGCTTTTTGGAGTCTGTTTATTAAATAATCAAGGTCTTCTAAACTATGGGTGTAGTGTAAACTCACCCGTAGCCAGCCGGGTTGTTTTTCTCTACTTAAAATATAATTACTATCCTGCAATCCTAATAAATCATGGCCATAAGGCCCAGCACAGCTACACCCCGCCCGTGTTTCTATGCCAAATGTATAACTTAAAAGTGGCGCTAAATCATAACAAGACACCCCACTAGCATTAAACGCCACATTTCCCACCCGTCTAGCAAGCAAGGACCCATAAATACTAAGCGCAGGGATTTCTTTAAGAGCGTGCATGAAAACCTGAGTAAGCATGTTCTCGCGCCGCCTGATATAATCTACCCCTAATTCATTGCGTAATTGTAAAGCTAGTGTGGCTCTTAAAAGCTGGATTAGCCCATAAGTGCCTACTTCTTCTCTTAGCTCAACTTCTTTAATGTATTCATGTGTACTCCGACTCACATAGCAAACAACCCCCCCACCGCTAAAACTAGGCGCTAAATTTGTATCAATTAGATCGCGTTTAATGCCTAAAATCCCACAACTCCCCACTCCCCCTAAAAGTTTATGTGTGGCGATACAGCACGCGCTAAAATCTGTTGTGCGCAAATCATCATGTGAGATAAAAGCGGCCAAATCAAAAGCTAAAATGGCGTTGTATTTTTGACAAAGTTTAGCAATGTCTAAATAAGGGACTATCAAACCTGTTACATTGGAGGCCACACCTATAGAAACAACAATTTGTGGCGCTTCTTGATACTCTTTTAAAGCCCGTTCTAAATGTTCTAGGCAAAATAAGCCATGTTGGTTTAAATCTAGGCGCAACACATGGCAAAGCCCTTCACGCCAGCTTATTTCATTAGAATGGTGCTCATAAGGCCCAATAACAACTTGAGGCAAAGAGACTCCTTTTAGATTAAGCCTTTGGCGACTCTTTGGAGGCAAATATATCCCTAGAATTTCTTGTAAGCGCTTAATTGCATGGCTAGCCCCAAACCCGGCTGTTAGAATGATAAAATCCTCTCCTAAGCCTAGAGATTTTAAGATATTTTTCTTACATCTAAGATAGACTAGCTCCATTAAGTGGGCATGTTTAGACTTACCTGAGTGGGCATTAGCATAAAAGGGCAAAAGTTTAGCCACCCGTTTTTCAATAAGAGAACTAGCTAGCCCTGAGGCTGTCCAGTCAAAGTAATACACGCCCTTTTTAAGTAATATACTTTTACGGATTTGGTTTAATTGTTCTTCTTTGGAAGTATCTTGCAGTAAAGGCGCAAATACACTTTCTAAAAACTGCTCTTGTTTACCTAAAAGAGTTTGGGCCATGTAAGCTTAGTGCCCCCTAAAATGTGAAAATGCAAGTGAGGTATCTCCTGCCCTCCATCTGTACCCGTATTAGTAATGAGGCGATAACCACTTTGCTTAATGCCTAAAACTTCCACTACTTCTAAGATAAAAGCGCTCATGTTTGCTATTAGCTCTGGGGTAATGGCATTAAAATCTTTCACGCCCACTTTTGGAATTACTAACACATGGATAGGCGCTTTAGGATTAATATCCTCAAAGGCTAAAAAAGCCTCATTTTCTAACACTTTTTTACAAGGGATTTCCCCATCGATGATCTTTTCAAATACATTTTTCACAAAAACCACCCCTTTATAATTTGCCCTGTATTATAGCTGAATCTAATAGATTTACTAAAGATTAAATTTTAAAGAAGTCGTGTTATGTATCAAATTATCCCTTATAGGGTTTGAGACTTGAAAGACTATGATAAAGTTCAAAATCACTTTCAAAAGTAAACCCGGGTTTAAGGATTTTAAAACTCTGCTCTGCCTGTTTGGCTAAATTCTTTGCTTTTTGCTGATCATCTATTCTTAGAGATTGTCTATCCATTTTAAACACCTCCCACCCTTGATCTTTAAAAGGCTCATTCTTTTTAATCCACTCAAAGGCCTCACCCTTTGTCCCCACCCCATGACAGATACGATAAATCCTCTCATACATCACCCCTCTAGCGATGTTGTTTTCATTGCTAGTTACCACTCGCGCCGTAAAGCCCTAGCTTTAGCTAAGCGGATTAAGGCGCATGCTCTTTAGAGCATATGATGAGATACAACCCTTTTAATGTATTATTTAATAAATATTTTGTATAATACACTGCATGAAATATATCAAGTATAAAAGTAATAATAACATTGTCTATTCTTGCAAATACCACATCGTATGGTGATGCAGGCGAAAAAGTCCTTGTAGATCAGGTAGAAGTAAGGTTAAAACAAATCATTTTTGAAGTTTCACAAGAGCTAGAAGTAGAGATTTTGGAGATAAAAACAGATAAGGATCATATCCACATCTTAGCGGAGATTGATCCTAGTTTAGCGGTGTGCAAATTTATTAGGACAGCTAAGGGTAGGAGTAGTCGGCTCTCAAGAGTTTGCGCACTTAAGAACTAAATTGCCTACGCCAAACTCTTGTTTTATATCCTCTGTAGGCGGTGCTCCTTTAGAAGTGATCAAACAATACATCGCCAATCAGCAAAATTCTGAAAGACCCAAGCAAAAAGAAAGGTGGAAAGCCTATGTTAATCGCCTACAAACAAAAGCTCTACAGCACAAGCAAAAATAAGCACATAAGCAAGCT